>DDJH01000184.1:30744-32330 GCA_002338895.1 Lentisphaeria bacterium UBA1829
ATTCCTTAAAATGTATTAATACAACCTCGAAAGGATCAAAAATGGGAACCGCGACACCGGAGTACGCCAAAGTGCGTTCGTTTGTCTACTCCCTTGCGATGAACCGGACGGATTCGGACCGGAAAATTCCGTCGGAGAAAGAACTGTGCGAACTGTTCCGGGTCAGCCGCGTAACGGTCCGGAACGCACTGGAGCCGCTGATCTCCACCGGAATTCTCGTCAGCCGGCGCGGAATGGGAACGTTTGTCAATCCCGCACACCAGAATTTCCGGGATCTTGGCTCCTCCCTCCTCGGATACATTCAGCACGGGGGAATGCAGTCCACCAACAAACTCTCCGGCGTGGCTCCGGAAGTCATCGAGCAGAGCGGGATGGACTACGACTCGCTGGATATCGCAAACGGATCAACGGAACAGTTCGCCGAACTCCTGAAAGGTCTTTCGGGCGTAGTATGGGAATCGTACACGGACCAGAGCGCAGCTTTCCTGGAGGTGCTGAAAAAAAGCGCTCTGCCGTTTCTGCTGATCTATCGGAAGCATCTGGAAAAAGAGTCCGACTGCATCATGATCGATGAAGCGGACGAAGGAAGAAAAATCGCCGAATATGCGAAAAGCATGGGACACCGAAATATTCTTTTTCTCTATAAAACCGATCCCAAAATCCAGCTGGAGGAGAACACGCCCTATACCAATGCGATGCGGAAACTGTTCGACCTTCCCGCCGATCAGCCCGTCCCCGCGACTCATCTGCTTCACTTTACCGGTCTGCGGGAGTTTGTCCGGAAACCGGAATTCCGGAAATTCACGATGATCTACTCCTCCGGCAGCATTGCCCGGCAGGTGATGCAGGTGTTGAAGGAGGCGGGGATCTCCGTTCCGGACGATCTTTCCTATCTCGTTTACGGAAAAGCATTTCCGGGATTTTTCAACGGACGGACCCCAAGTGCCGTCTCCATCCGGAACAACTTGGAAAACGCGATCTTCGACTGGCTTGATCTGCGCTTCTGGCAGAAAAACCGCAATGGAATATTTCAACGGAAAGTCTCCGCAGAACTCATCCCCGGCGAAACGGTTCAAAACCTCTCAGAAAAGGAGTATTCGAAATGACAATCCAAAGCCGCCACACCTCTTCCGCTCCACGTTATTTTACTTTGATCGAACTTCTTGTAGTTATTGCGATCATTGCGATCCTTGCCGCTCTCCTTCTTCCCGCTCTGAATACGGCAAGGGGCAAGGCGCGTCAGATTGCCTGTGCAAACAATCTGAAACAGTTGGGGACCGCCTCCACTCTTTATTCCAGCGCATTCGACGGATACCTTCTCCCGACGGCCTATTCAACGGATATCGACGACAATGCTGGAAAATGGATGGGCATTCTTTGCGGGATCCAGCCAACCGATCCACGGGGATATCCCAATAGCGGCCCAGCCTACAAGCGAATTGGTCCATACGGGGTCTGCTGGGGGCTGGACTACTCAAAACGCGTCGGCCAGTTCACCTGCCCATCTGAAGCGGAATATCTCTACTGGAACGGACCTTACCGCTTCACTCATTATTATCTGAATTTCCGGCTTCATGCCATTGAAA
>DDJH01000047.1 GCA_002338895.1 Lentisphaeria bacterium UBA1829
TGGAGAGTTCATCCAGCCAGCGGACTCGGCGTTTTCCGCCGCTGCGTCTGTTCTCATAAACCAGAGTCGGCACATATTCGATCAGCGCGGTCAGCCATTTCGTATCCGAGGTGCTGGCCACTGGAATCCCGTTGGTCGACGGAAGAGTGGGAGCTTCAAAAAAGTCCATCCGGAAGGAAATCTTATTTGCTTCAATCAGTCGATTGTCCCGACTCGACTGAGCAAACACAGTCAATGATAAACCAAGTATCAGCACGCAAACGAACATCAGCTGAACTCTTACCCGCATTTTCATACTCCTGTTTTCTGTTTCAATCCTCTCCCGGTGCAACACCGTCGTACGGAGAACTCTAACTTGCATTCCAATAAAATGCAAGCACTTTTATAAAAAAAAGTCCTTTCTTCGCTTATTTTTTTGTATTTGCTGCAGGTTTTGCTGCTGCCGGAGCGGTTTTCTCTGCCGCGGTCGCAGCCTTTTTCTCTGCAGGCTTTGCCGTCTCAGCTTTTTTTGCGGTTGAGACAGGTGCTTTTGCCGCCTCAGCGGGAACGGAGGATTTTGCCGGGGCGGTCTGCACGCTCATCACCGCGCTGTCTGCCGCGGCAGATGAAACTTTCTGCTTGTGTCCCGAAATCGCCGCCAGAGCCAGAGTGACGACAAAGAAAATCGCAATCATCACAACCGTCAGCCGGGAGAGATACCCCATCGTCTGCGCGCCGAACACTCCTTCTCCGACGCCTCCGAATGCCGAGCCGAATCCGCCGCTCTTGGAAGGCTGCACCAGCACCAAGCTGACGGTAAGAATCGCAATGAGCACTGCAACCGTATAAAGAATTGCACTGACAATCACCAACATTTCCACCATCCTGTTTTTTATTTTGGTTACAAAAAAAGCCGTACTTCCCGATATAATAACCGTACTTATCGGATTTTTCAACCCCGGCTTATATTTTTTCGTTACAATTCAGGGAGTCCCGTATTGGAAACCCGCTGTCCGAAACGTTCCGGGAAGTCCGGATTATTCGGCAAACGGATACAGGACAAAATCATCCTCTTCGAGATCCAGGAGGATCAGACCGGCAAAAAAGTCAACAAAGGAGAGAGGATGCAGGGAGAACTTTGCTCCGGCAAGACAGATCGCCCCGGCCTCAACAGCCCAGTAATCCCGATATTTCTCCGCATAGATTCGATCCGAGGGGAGCGGGAAATTCGAACCGTACACCCAGAAGCGGTCGACCGTTCCACAGACCAGCGGACGCTCAAGATCCACACCGGTTGCAAATGCCACCTGCCCTTCCATGCCCTGCGTCAGAGCAAGGCCGTACTGACGATTGTAATCCTTGACGATTGCTCCGGTCGCCCCGATTTCTCCTCCCAGACCGAACGCGCGCGTGATCCGGAATTCCGCTCCGACTGCGGCGCCGCACTTCAGCTCCAGCGAGAAAATATCCAACAGATCCACCACCCGATTCGGCAGATACATCATCAACCGCCCGCCGAGACCGCTCAGAAAACTGTTTTCGCCGTTTCCTTCCTCAACCATGGCCTCTTCTTCCGCCAGAGCCTGGTCCGCCGCGGCGTTGGCCGCCTGAACATTTTCCGAAGCTGCCGGCCGGGCCGCTTTTTCCTGAGCCGAGACTTCCAGGAAGGCAACAGCAAACATCAACACACAGAGCGGAATCAACTTTCTCATCTAAATCACCTTCGTTTTGAGTTGAACATTCGAAAGATACTTTGAGTCAATATATATCGCTGTCCGGAAAAATGCAAAACAAAAAAGAGGTTTTTTTCAGAAAATATCATTCGGTATCAGGGACTTTCCCCGAATGGTTTTCTCCGCAACGCCGTACTGTTATCCTTTTCACGGCAGAAAAAATCTGAAATGTGTCCGATGCGAAACAAACTGCGCCAGATTCCACAGAAAACAATTTATAAACGGAAATAAAATGGATTTCCGAATTGACAAACGATCCAGATAATGTTATATTACCTGTACCGAGTTCAGCAGACCTCTGCCTGAATTCGAGAAGCAGTCTTTGAAAAATTTCGGCTATCAACCTTTAAACAATAGTTAGAAAGGAAGAAAAATGGCTATCAAAGTAGGAATCAACGGATTCGGAAGAATCGGCCGCATGGTTTTCCGCGCTGCTGTGGAAAATTTCGCTCAGGACATTGAAATCGTCGGAATCAACGACCTCCTCGATCCCGAGTACCTCGCTTACATGCTGAAGTACGACTCCGTTCACGGCATCTTCAACCACGACATCAAGGTCGAAGGGAACTACATGATCGTCGACGGCAAGCGGATCCGTCTCACGGCGGAAAAGGATCCGACCCAGCTGAAGTGGAACGAAGTCGGAGCGGAAGTGGTTGTCGAGTCCACCGGTCTCTTCCTTGAAGATGCCAAGGCCCGTCAGCACATCCAGGCCGGCGCGAAGAAAGTCATCATGTCGGCTCCGTCCAAGGATGCCACCCCGATGTTCGTCTACGGCGTCAACCACAAGGCCTATGCCGGCCAGGACATCATCTCCAACGCGTCCTGCACGACGAACTGCCTCGCCCCGATCTCCAAGGTCCTCAATGACAAGTTCGGAATCAAACGCGGCCTGATGACCACCATCCACGCTGCCACCGCAACCCAGAAGACCGTCGACGGTCCCTCCAAGAAGGACTGGAGAGGCGGACGCGGAATCCTTGAGAACATGATTCCTTCCTCCACCGGCGCTGCCAAGGCGGTCGGCAAGGTTCTTCCGGAACTCAACGGCAAGCTGACGGGAATGTCCGTCCGCGTTCCGACCTCCGATGTTTCGTTCGTCGACCTCACCTGCGAGCTCGCGAAGGAAGCCACCTACGAGGAAATCTGCGCGGCCATGAAGGAAGCCTCCGAAGGCGAACTCAAAGGCATCCTCGGATACACCGATGAAGCGGTTGTCTCCACCGACTTCCGCGGCGATGCCCGCACCTCCATCTTCGACGTCAAAGCCGGCATCCAGCTCGACAAGACCTTTGTCAAAGTCTGCGCCTGGTACGACAACGAGTGGGGATATTCCAACAAAGTTCTCGAAATGGCTCGTGTCATCGCCAAGTAAGTCTGCTTGACGGAATACGGACATGAAAAGGGCGGGCGACTTTGAACGCCCGCCCTTTTTTCTTTCCAACCATCTTCAAAACAGATCAATCAGCAAGGATTTTCAATTATGGATAAGAAAACGCTTCGTGACGTCGATCTCAAAGGCAAACGCGTCATCATGCGCGTTGACTTCAACGTGCCGGTCAAAGACGGAGTCATCAAGGATGACACCCGGATCAAGGGAGCTCTCCCCTCCATCCGCTACGTTCTGGAACAGGGCGGAAGCCTCATTCTCATGAGCCACCTGGGCCGTCCCGATGAGAAGGGCATCACGCCCGACACCTCTCTCAAGCTGGTTGCGGACTATCTTTCCAAGCTGCTCGGCAAGCCGGTTGCGTTTGCTCCGGACTGCGCCAAGGCGGATGCGGAAGTCGCCGCTCTCAAACCCGGCGATGTTCTGATGCTGGAGAACACCCGCTACCACAAAGAGGAACAGGCGAAGCTCAAACAGAAAGAGGGCCAGTCCGACGAAGAGTTCAAGGCTGCGAAGGCCGCTCTGAAGGAACAGCAGAAGGAGCTCGCGAAAAAGCTGGCTTCCTATGGAGACATCTACTGCAATGACGCATTCGGAACCGCGCATCGCGCTCATGCGTCCACTGCGGTGATTACGAAATACATTCCGGTCTCGGTGGCCGGTTTCCTGATGGAAAAGGAAATTGCCTTCCTCGGCAATGCGGTGGAACATCCGGTGCGTCCGTTTGTGGCGATTCTCGGAGGAGCGAAGGTGTCCGACAAGCTTGCAGTGGTCAGCAATCTTCTGACGAAGGTCAATACGCTGATCATCGGCGGCGGAATGGCCTATACCTTCCTCAAGGCGCAGGGACACAACGTCGGCAACTCCCTCTGCGAAATGGATCAGCTGCAGTATGCGAAGGATATGATTGCCAAGGCGAAAGAGCTTGGAGTCAACTTCCTGCTCCCGGTTGACAATGTGGCGGCGGACAAGTTCGACGCGGA
>DDJH01000247.1:0-38380 GCA_002338895.1 Lentisphaeria bacterium UBA1829
CGCCGGGAACGTACCTCAGAAATACAATGAACGGTATCTTGCAACAAAAAAACAGCGGATGGGACACCTCTTCCAGAACACCGCTTTGGACAGCATCAAATAAAACAGGAGAGAAGAAAGATGAACAAGACTCCCGGTAAGGTTTTTGAAGGCGATCTGAATGCGAAAGGTCTTCGCTTTGGAATTGTGTGCGCCCGGTTCAATGAATTTTTTGTCGGCAAACTTCTGGACGGCGCGATGGATGCGTTTGTCCGTCACGGGGGCGACCCGGAACAGGTGGATGTGGCGTGGGTTCCGGGAAGTTTCGAGCTTCCGTTTGCCGTCTCCCGGATGCTCGCCCGGGGAGAATACGATGCGGTGATCGCGCTCGGATGCGTGATTCAGGGAGCGACCACCCATGCGTCCCAGATCAACAATCAGGTCTCCAAGGGCCTCGGCCAGCTCGGCATGGAGAGCGGCATCCCGGTGATCTACGGACTGCTGACGACGGAAAATATTGAACAGGCCATCGAACGCAGCGGCACCAAAGCCGGAAACCGCGGATACGATGTGACCGTTTCCGCAATCGAAATGGCCAATCTGAACAAAGCATTGAAAAAGTGAGAGAGAGCACGTTGATGAATCCGATGAATCCGAACCGAAACCATCCGGCCAAAGTTTCCTCGCATTCGCACTTCAAGCGTCTGGGACGCGAACTTGCCATGCAGTACCTCTACCTGTGCGACATGGCGGAGGGAAAAGAGGACCCCGACGCCCGCCAGATGTTCTGGGACCAGGCGGCGGAAGCCGAACTGGCCGATGATGAGCGCACATTCAAAAAGGCCCGTGCCTATGCGGAAAAAATCATCGACGGCGTGCTGGAGCATCTGCCGGAAATCGACGGAGAGATCCGCGCGTTCTCCGAGAAGTGGGATCTCGCACGCATCGCCGCCGTGGAGCGGAACATCATCCGCGTGGCGGTCTATGAACTGAAATACTGTCCGGACATCCCGGTTCTTGTGAGCATCGACGAGGCCATCGAAATCGCCAAGACGTTCGCTTCCGAGAAATCGGGAACGTTCATCAACGGCATTCTCAACGGGGTGAAGGACGCTCTGCCGCCCGACACCAGACAACGGCCCGGGAGCTGAAGAATCCATGATTTCTCTGTTTGAGTCTTTCCAGAAGGGGTTGCAGAAGACCGCAACGGCAATCGGAAGAGGCGTGACCAGTCTCTTCAAAGAAGTGAAACGGTGGGACGATTCCTCGTTCCGGACGTTGGAAAACACGCTGATCGAAGCCGATTTCGGTCCGACTGCGGCTTCCGCCATTGTCAACGATGTGCGGGACCGCTATCAGCGCGGACTGCTTTCCGGATCCGATGAGATCCTCGAAGTGGCAAAGAACGACCTCGCAGAGATGCTGAAAAAAGACAGCCGTCTTCTGAAGACGGCCCCGGAAGGGCTGACCGTGATCCTGATGGTCGGCGTGAACGGAAGCGGAAAGACCACAACCGCCGGAAAACTCGCTCACCGCTGGTGCCGGGAGGGAAAGAAAGTCATGCTCGCCGCCTGCGACACCTTCCGCGCGGCGGCCGCCGAACAGCTCCAGCTCTGGGCGGACCGGACCGGAGCACAGATCGTTTCGTCGCGGACCGGAGCGGATCCCTCGGCCGTGGCGTATGACGCCGTCCAGTCCGCACTGTCAAAACATGCCGATATCCTGATCGTGGACACCGCCGGACGCCAGCACAACAAAAAGGGGCTGATGGATGAACTGGCGAAAATGCGCCGCATCCTTGCCAAACTTCTCCCGGGCGCTCCGCAGGAGACGCTGCTGACCTTGGACGCCAGTATCGGAAGCAACGCGATTTCTCAGGCAAGAGAGTTCGCATCGGCTTCCGGAGCGAGCGCGCTGGTGCTGACCAAACTCGACGGAACCGGAAAAGGCGGTGCGGCCGTGCAGATTCAGACCGAATTCAAGCTGCCGATTCTGTTTGTCGGACTCGGAGAACAGCCGGATGATCTGCAGCCGTTTGAGCCGGATCACTATGCCGCGGCGGTTCTCGGACTGCCGCAGAAAAGTTGAAACGAGAGATTTAAAAAAAACGGAAAGGATGTCGGATGTTCAGAGAGGGACTGCTGGCGGTTCTGCTCGGTCTTGCCGGTCTTCCGCTGACGGGGGCGGAATACGATCTGGGAAAGACGCTCGGAGAGGAGAACGAACTGTTTTCCGCATCGGCCAACACGTTCGTGCTGAAGAACCGGATGTTCCGCTGGGTGTCTTCCAAACGGGACGCCGCACGGTATTCCGCGTTCCGCAATCCGGTGCGGGCGACGTTCCTGGGGTTCCCGGTCTATGAGGCGATTGTCTCGTTCGAAGGGAATCGTCCCTCCCGCTTCTATCTTTCGCTGTACAACCGCGGAGACGCCGGGCCGATGACGTATGAGAATTTCGAAAAACTGGTGGACTCCTTCAACGCCGCCGTGACCGAATGGACAGGGGAAAAAGGCGAGGAACAGGACGGGCGTCTCGCCAGCGGAATGATGCTCAAGGCCAATTTCCGCGTCTCCGGTCCGTGGCTCTACACCGTCAAGTGGAGCGCAAGCGGACGGAGCAAACGGGATTACAAGCCGGAATATCTGCAGTTCGAAGTCGAAAAGTTCAATCCGAAAGAGGATCCGAGGAAACGTTCCCTGGTCCGGGTGGACCGGTCGAAGATGGAGCGGTCTGCGGAGCTTGTGGAAAATGTCGAAAAACGTCCGGACGGAACCGTCTGGATCGCCAATATCCCGATGGTCGATCAGGGGGCCAAGGGCTACTGCGTGGCCGCGGTCGCGGAACGGGTGCTGCAATATTACGGAATCGAAAACGTCAATCAGCATACCATCGCCCAGCTGACCGGGATGACCAACGCGGGAACCTCTTCCGAAGCGATGCTCGACGCGTTGAAAAAGGCCGGAAGCAAATTCGGAATCCGGGTGCGTTCCCGCTACTCCGCCGAAATCGAGTCGGTCGAGGATCTGGAAAAGATGGTCTCCCGCTACAACCGTCTCGCGCGGAAGGCGAAAAAGAAACGGATCTCCATGGTGCAGCGCGGCAACTATGTGCTGGTCGGAGCAACCATGGCGCAGATGGATCCTCAACTCTTCCGCAGACTCCGGTGCGAGGGCGAAAACCGCGAAATGAACTCGTTCCGAAAGGAGATCCGCTCCCGTGTCGACGAGGGGCTGCCCACCGTCTGGTGTGTCCTGCTCGGACTGGTCAGCGAAAAGCAGAAAACCCTTCAGCCCTCCGGCGGTCACATGCGTCTCATCATCGGATACAACGAGCAGGACGACACCATCGTCTATACCGATACCTGGGGCGCCGGTCACGAATACAAGGTCATGCCCTTTGAAGACGCATGGGTGATGACCATGCGGACCATCGCCATCAATCCGAGGGCCGCACGATGATCGCTCCGGAAAGTCCCAACGATGAATTCTACATGCGCCGTGCGGCGGAACTGGCTCAGCGCGCACTCGGAAACACCACGCCGAATCCGATCGTCGGCGCCGTGATCGTCCGCGACGGGGAGATCCTCGGGGAGGGGTGGCACACGAAAGCCGGGTGCCCGCATGCGGAAATCGAAGCCATCCGTTCCGCAGACGGAAAAGATCTGAAGAACGCCACCATCTATGTGACGCTGGAACCGTGCTCGTCGTGGGGACGGACCCCGCCGTGCACCGATGCGCTGATCCGGGCCGGATTCTCCCGCGTGGTGATCGGCTGCACGGATCCGAACCCGAAACATGCGGGGAAGGCGGTCGGACTGCTGCGCGAACACGGAATGGAGGTGGTCTGCGGGGTGGAGGAAAAACTCTGCCGCAGACTCAATGAGGCGTTCTTCAAATGGATCGCAACCGGAAAACCGTTCGTGCTGCTGAAACTGGCGATGACGCTCGACGGGAAAATCGCCACCGCGACGGGAAATTCCCGCTGGATTACCGGACCGGAGGCCAGAAGCCGGGTCCAGAAGCTCCGGCAGTGGGCGGATGCGGTGATGGTCGGGGGAGGAACGTTCCGGACGGATTCGCCGAAGCTGACGGTGCGCGATGAGGATGGAACGGTCCGGAAGTGTCCGTGCAGGATCGTGCTCTCCGATTCGCAGGAGGAGCTGCCGGCCGGGTGGGAGCGCGTCGCTCTGCATACGCCGGAGGAGTGGGAGGAGTATTTGAAGGAATTGGGAAAACGTCCGTTTGTCGCCCTGCTGCTGGAAGGGGGAGGGGAGCTGGCTGCGTCGGCTCTGAACGCGGGGGCGGTGGACCGGATCGAATTTCATTACGCGCCGAAGATTCTGGGAGGGAGAGGAAGCCAGAGTGGTGTGGGGGGACCGGATCCGCTGGAAGTCTCGGAGGCGTTTGCGGTGGAAGAGATGGAACTCGTCCGTCTCGGACCGGATTTCGCGGTGACCGGACGGGTCCGGAAGCCGCAGGAGCGGAGGAGCTGATTGATGTTTACCGGACTGGTGGAAGCAACGGGAACAATTCTCGGCCGGAAAATGAACGGAGAGTCGGGGCAGATCGTGATCGAATCGGCAAGGCGTTTCCCGGATCTGACGGCCGGAGAGAGCATCGCGGTCAACGGCGCATGCCTGACGCTGGAGTCCGGAATGAAAGGCGGACCGCTGACGTTTCATGTGATGCGGGAGACGTTTGACCGGACCAATTTGGGGTCGCTCCCGGCGGGGAGTCTGGTGAACATGGAACGGGCTCTGCCGGCAAACGGGAGACTCGGCGGACATCTCGTCGCAGGGCATGTGGATGCAACCGGACGGATCCTCTCGTTCCGCCGCCGCAATTCCGATCTGGAACTGGAAATCGAACTGCCGGAACCGCTGCGGGAATACTTTGTGGAGAAAGGATCCGTCGCCGTGGACGGAATCTCTCTGACGGTCGAAAATGTGCTGGAGAACCGTTTCCGCATCGGCATTATTCCGACCACCTGGCGCGAAACCGCGATTCATACAAGAAAACCGGGCGATATTGTCAATCTCGAGACCGATCTGATCGGAAAGTATGTGATCTCCTTCCTGAAAAAACAGACGGAAAAAAAGGAGTCCCATGTGACGATGGAAATGCTTGCGGGAGCCGGTTTCCTATGATGCGGATCATGCCGGGGATTCCGGAAATCGCAGCGGAAGCGTCGTTCGGCATGGCTCTGGCCGCAGCGGGCGTGCCGGCGGAAAAACTGGGGGACTGCCTGTTCCTGTCCGATTCCTTTTCCGCTGTGGAACTGCCGGTGGAACTGCTGGAGCGGAAGGAGGCGTCGTACCTTCTGGCCCGTGCGCTGCGCGGCTGCCGGATGGTCCAGATCGGATCCATTATCGACGGCAATGTGGCGCGGAATCTGCCGTTTTCCTCCGAATCGCTGTTCCAGGAGTTCGCCGCATACACGGAGAAGGTGCTGACGCTGTTTCACTCGATCGGCATCCGGACCGTGACCTTCGATCCCGGAATGAACGAGATCCTCGGCGATGACCGGATGCTGAATGCAACACTTCACCTGCTCCATCTGATTGCGCCGGTCCTGAACCGGACGGGAATGACTCTTCTTCTGCCGTTCACTCTTCCGTGCGCGGATCCCGAACTTCCGGCCCGGCTGGTCCGTTTTCTCCGCCGATCCATGATTCCGGAACTGAAGGTCCGGCTGGACATCCAGTCGCACGAGATTCCGCGGAAGCGGACGGTTCCTTCCGTCCTCGCGGGGACCCTTCTTCTGGAGGTGCGTTCGATCCTCTTCCGCTATGACGCGGATGCCGGAAACATTCTGCTGGCCGATCATCTTCTGCCGTGGCTGGAGGCGATGTCCGCCCTGGCGTTTTCTGGTTCGTGGCTCGCCGCGCCGGTCTCGAAAGGGGCCGTCCGGTTCCCCGCAGAGGCCCTCCGCTTTTCCGCCCTGCTTGAAGAACTTCGGAAGAAAGAGGCTCCCGAACCGAAAAACTGAACAGGTATCACCGGTCCGCCGGATCCCGGATTCCCGGCGCACGGTTCAACGATTCGAAATAGAGTTTTAACAGAAAGGACCGAATCATGAAACTGGGTGTGAACATCGATCATGTGGCAACGTTGAGACAGCTTCGCGGAGTGACGTATCCCTCCGTTCTGAAAGCGGCGGAACTGGCCATGCGCGCCGGAGCCTCCGGCATCACCGCGCATCTGCGGGAGGACCGCCGGCATATGAACGACGCGGATCTGGAACTCCTCGCTTCTTCCGGATACCGGCTGAACATGGAAATGGCGGTGACCGACGAGATGGTGGCGATCTGCTCGCGTTTGAAACCGGCCGCATGCTGCCTGGTGCCGGAAAAACGGCAGGAGCTGACAACCGAAGGCGGACTGGATGTCGTTGCACATTTCGACGCGGTGAAGGCGGCGACGGAAACGCTTTCCGGAGTCGGTGTGGAGGTCAGTCTGTTCATCGATCCCGATCCGGAACAGATCCGCGCAGCCGGAGAGTGCGGCGCGCCGTTCATCGAACTGCATACCGGAGCGTATGCGAACGCGCGCGGAGAGAAGGTCGCCCAAGAGCTGAAACGTCTTGCCGACGGAGCCCGGTATGCCCACTCCCTCGGGATCTGCGTCAACGCCGGGCACGGCATTGATTACGACAACATTCATGCCCTGCTTGCCGAGGTCCCGCATCTCAACGAGCTGAACATCGGGCACAGCATCATCTGCGAATCGGTCTACTGCGGACTCGAAGAGGCGGTCCGGAAGATGCTCGGAGAGATGGCGTCGTATCAGCTCGGATAAGGGATTTTCCGCTCCCCCGGAGAAGAGAAAATCCCGTTTCCTTTCCCCCCTGTTTCCCCGGCTTTCCCGCAAGGGGAAAAAGAGGGGGTCCCTTCTCCGGAAAATAATCGTTCAAAAAGCATTCCGAGCCTTGAAAATCGCCCCTTTTCATTGTATATTGCACAGTGGAATCTTATCCTTGAAACAATCACAACATCCACTGCCGGAAAGAAGGATTCAAAATCCGGAGACCAGGGGAAAATCAGGAGTTGGGAATGTCCGAAGAAAACACAACAGCAAACGCGGCTCAGAACCCGGGGGAGACTCAGTACACCGCGTCCAAAATTACCGTACTGGAAGGACTTGAAGCCGTACGGAAACGCCCGAGCATGTACATCGGCGACACCGGGGAAAGAGGTCTGCATCACCTCGTATATGAAGCGGTCGACAACAGCATCGACGAGGCTCTCGCCGGTTACGCCACCCATGTCGAAGTGGTCATCCAGGCCGACAACAGCATCCGCGTGACCGACGACGGACGCGGAATCCCGGTCGATATGCACGAAGAGGGAAAACCCGCCGTCGAAGTCGTGATGACCATCCTGCATGCGGGCGGAAAATTCGATCATAATTCCTACAAGGTATCCGGCGGTCTGCACGGAGTCGGCATCTCCTGCGTGAACGCCCTCTCCAAGTGGATGAAGGTCGAGGTCCACCGGGGCGGAATGGCGTATGAGATCGGATTCGAACGGGGCGTGACCGTGGAGCCGCTGAAACAGCTCGGACCCGTTGCCGACCGCGGAACAACCGTGGTCTTCAAACCCGATGAGGAGATCTTCTCCACAACGATCTACAAGTGGGAGATCCTCAAACACCGCCTCCGCGAACTGGCGTTCCTCAACAGCGGCGTCCGCATCACGCTGACCGATGAACGGGAAGGACAGGAACGGAAAGAGGTCTTCTTCTACGAAGGCGGAATCTCCGAATTCGTGACCATGCTCAACGAAGGGAAAAAACCGCTCCATCCGGTGATCTATATGCACAAGGCGAAGGACGGACTGGATGTCGAAGTCGCCATGCAGTACAACGACACCTTCTCTTCCACCATCTACTCCTACGCCAACAACATCAACACGTTCGAGGGCGGAACCCATCTTTCGGGCTTCCAGGCCGCGCTGACCCGCGTCATCAACGCATACGGCAAGTCCGCCAATCTGCTGAAGGGCGAACGGACCATGTCCGGCGCGGATACGCTGGAAGGACTGAGCGCCGTGGTCAGCGTCAAGGTCCCGGATCCCCAGTTCGAAGGACAGACAAAAACCAAACTCGGAAACGGTGAGGTCAAAGGAATCGTCACTTCCGTGGTCAACGAGTGCCTGAGCACGTTCCTGGAGGAGAATCCCCAGGTCGCCCGCGATATTATCGGCAAGGCCATCGTGGCCTCCAACGCCCGCGAAGCCGCCCGCAAGGCAAGAGAGCTGATCCAGAGAAAAGGCGCTCTCGAAGGATTTTCCCTGCCCGGAAAACTGGCCGACTGCTCCAGCAAGGATCCCTCCATCTGCGAACTCTACATCGTCGAGGGAGATTCGGCAGGCGGCTCCGCAAAACAGGGACGGAACAGTCTGTTCCAGGCGATCCTGCCCATCCGCGGAAAACTCCTCAACGTGGAAAAGACCCGCAAGGACAAGATGCTGGAAAACAAGGAGATCCAGTCGATGATCGCCGCGATCGGATGCGGACTGGATGATAATTTCGACATCTCCAAACTCCGCTATAACCGCGTTGTCATCATGACCGATGCCGATGTGGACGGCTCCCATATCCGCACGCTGCTTCTGACCTTCTTCTACCGCCAGATGCCCGAGCTGATCGAGACCGGCCACGTCTATATTGCCAAGCCGCCGCTCTTCAAGGTGAAACGGAAAAACGACGAGCAGTACATCGAAACCGAAGAACAGCTCGACGCATATCTGTTCAACATCGGAAGCTCCGACATCGAAGTCTACCGTAAAGACGGCACCATGCTGACAGCGGATCAGGTCCGCCAGATCGCCGCGTTTATCGCCAAGGCGCATCATATTTCCCAGGGCCTTCAGCGGCATGGACTTGCGCCGGAATACTACTTCTCGCTCGCGAAGGGCATGGAGTTCCCGACCGCCCGGATCATGGTCCGCGAAACCGACGGACGCATGACGGAACAGTTTGTCTACTCCGAAGAGGAAAAGCGGCAGTACGTGGAAGAGGCGCTCCTCCGCCTCCCGAAATATGAGGCGGAAGAGAAGGAGGAGGAGACCATCTCCGTCCCCGGCGAAGTCGTGGACGACGAAGAGGCCGGCTCCCTCAGCCAGACCTTCCATCCCTCCATCGACGTGACCGATATCTACGAGGCAAAGGCCTGCGGAGAACTCTATCAGGAGATCGCCGCGGCCGGATATGAACCCTCCTGCCTGTTCCAGGATGTGGACGATCTGTTCCGAGTGGTCGAAAGCGATCGGGAACAGAAGATCCGCTCGCTGAAGGGCCTCGCGGAAGAGGTCAAGCGCAACGGACGTCAGGGGCTGGCGATCAACCGCTACAAAGGATTGGGTGAAATGAACCACGATCAGCTCTGGGATACAACGATGGATCCCGAAAAACGGAAGATGATCCAGGTGCAGATGTCCGATGCCGTGGAGGCGGACCGCATGTTCACTCTGCTGATGGGCGATGCCGTCGAACCCCGCCGCGACTATATCGAAAAACATGCGGCCGGAGTCCGGGATCTTGATATCTGATAAATTTCTGCGCGGACGGCTGCACACCGTTCCGGCGTCCGCGCATCAATCAAACAATGTATGGAGATGACAATGGCAGACGATCCAAAAATCAGAAGAACAGGAATTGATCCGAACACGCGGGACAAGAATCTCGGCATCGCGCTCGGAATGATCGAAAAAGAGTTCGGCAAAGGCGCCATCATGAAGCTGGGAGACAACAACGTCGCCTCCGATGTTTCAGTCATCAGCACGGGCGCTCTGTCGCTGGACATCGCGCTGGGAATCATGGGGGTTCCCCGCGGAAGAATCGTGGAGATCTTCGGACCGGAATCCTCCGGAAAAACAACGCTCTGCATGCACATCATCGCGAACGCCCAGCGCGCCGGCGGTGTGGCGGCGATCATCGATGCGGAACATGCGGTGGACCCCGTCTACGCGGCCAAGATCGGCGTCAATGTGGACAATCTGCTGATCTCCCAGCCGGACTGCGGAGAGGATGCGCTGAACATCGCCGACATGCTGGTCCGCAGCAACGCAGTCGATGTGCTGGTCGTGGACTCGGTGGCGGCTCTCGTGCCCCGCGCCGAAATCGAGGGGCAGATGGGGGATTCGTTCGTCGGTCTTCACGCCCGCCTGATGTCCCAGGCGCTCCGGAAGCTCACCGGAGCCATCAGCCGCAGCCGCACCTGCTGCATCTTCACCAACCAGATCCGCGAGAAAATCGGCGTGATGTTCGGAAATCCCGAAACCACAACCGGCGGTAACGCAATGAAGTTCTACAGCTCCATCCGGATGGATATCCGCCGGATCGGAACGATCAAGGAAGGGGACGAGGTCGTCGCCGCCCGGACCAAGGTCAAAGTGGTCAAGAACAAGCTCGCGCCCCCGTTCCGGACCGCTGAATTCGACATCAACTGGAACGAGGGAATCTCCAGAGTCGGTTCGATCATTGACGTGGGCTGCGATCTCGGCGTGATCGAAAAACGCGGATCGTGGTTCTCGTTCGACGGCGAACAGCTCGCACAGGGACGCGAACAGGCAAAAGCCGTGATCGGAGAGAAGAGCGATCTCGAAGCACGGATCCTGGCAAAGATCCGCGAAAAACTCGCGGAACGCCGTGCCGCAGCTTCCCCGAACGCAGCATCGGAAAAGAAGGTCGTTCCGGAAGCACCGGCCGCCCCCGCGGCAAAATAAAACCGGATGAAGAGGAACGATGAAGACGGGATGTCGCGAAAACAGATCGTTTTTTGCGCGCTTGTGCGCGTGCTCGATTCTGCTGACTCCTGTTGCGGCGTTCTCCTTCGGTGAGCTGACGTACAAGAGCAAACTTTCCGGCGACGAGGCGTTCGCCGCCGGAGATTATCCCGCCGCCGCCGGATTCTATTCCGTTTATGCGAAGGATGCCGCCGGTGCGGAGGACAATGACGCTCTCCGCGACGCCAAGGAACGGCGTCTGGATGCCCTGCTTCTCGCCGGGATGACCGCGGAGGCGGAACGGGAATTCGCCGATTATGAACTGAAATATCCCGGCGTCAATTCACTCTCGCTTTCGATGTGGAAGGCCGATCTGCGGATCCTGCAGAGGCGATACGCGGAGGCGCTGACCATCATCCGCCGGATCCTGCCCGGAATGACGGAAAACGATCCGCGCCGTCTGCGGACCCTCGCGGCTCTCGCCCGCGCGGAAGAGCTCGGAAAAAATTATGCGGAAGCTGCGAAGGCGTATGAAGAGCTGGTTCGGGCAGCCGGAAAGAGTCCGCTTGCCCTGTCGGCATTTGCCCGCAGAATCTTCTGTCTTGCCAACACAAAGAGTCCCCGGGATGCCATGAGCGGTCTTCTTGCCGCCCCCCTCCCGGAAAACAGAGAGCAGAAGGAGATTCTTCGCCTGCTGGCTTTCTATGTCCATCTGCGAATGGAGGGAGCCGCCGATCTGAATGCGGCGTGGAGAAGCATTGAAAAAGAGAGCGGAAAAGTCAGACTTCCGATCGCCTACACCCTCTATTCCGCCATCGGAGATGAGGCGGCAAAGCGTCAGGACCGGGAGCTTGCGGTTTCCGCCTATCGTCTCGCATTCGCCTGCGCGCCGACCAAGCAGGCCTCCTTCGACACGCTGGGCAGAATCATTCTTCTTCTGGATCAGCAGAAGGAGATTGAAGAGGCCGCACTGCTTGCCATCCGGGCTCTGGACCTTTTCAAAGGACCGTATGCCAGCCCGGAAACCAAACTGCGGCTCGGACGGATTCTCCGGTCCGCCGGGAAGAATCTTCCGGCCATTGAACTCTATCTGAGCCTGATTCAGGATGAGAAGGCTCCTTTCGAACTTCGGAAAACCGCAGTCCGGGAGTGCGCCTACCTCCAGAACGCCATGAACGACGAAGCAGGAGCGCGGAGGACAATCCGCTCGTTTTTCAACACCGAGGCAATGCAGCCCGAAGCGGAATTTCTTCTTGCGGATCTTCTGCTCCGGGACAATCGGACGGAAGAGGCGGCGGAAGCCTTTCAGGAGCTTGCAACCAAATATCCTTCCATTGCCGGCCGGGCTCTGTATCAGAGTGCGCTGGCCTGGCTTTCGGCCGATAAAACCGATCAGGCGGAACAGCTGGCGGACCGCCTTCTGCAAACGGTGAAAAAGGATCCGCAAGCCTATTCCCGGGCTCTGTTCCTGAAAGCCATGATTCTGGAATCCGCCCGCAAATTTCCCGAAGCCCAGAAGTATTATACGGAATATGCGACCCGGAAGCCGGTGGATCCGAAACTGGCCGCCCGCGCCCTGTTCAAAGCGGCGAAAATGGCATTTTCGAGGAAGAATCAGCTGGAGGCGGAGGGATTGTTCGGACGGATATTGAACGATTATCCGAAAAGTGAACTGGCGCCGCTGGCCGCGTACTGGAGGATCTACTCGTTTCAGGCGCGCGGAGACGACCTCCTGGCGGAACGGGAGACCTGGCTTCTGGTGGACCGCTACCCCGGATCCCGCTATGCGACGGATGCACTTTTCAATCTGGCCACCCATTATGCCGATTCGGGAGCCGCCAGTCGCGCCAATGCGGTTCTGGACACTCTGCTGAACCGGGTGAAGTCGACGAAACTGTACCCGAAGGTGCTGCTGGAGAAGGCCAATCTCGCCTTTCGGGAGAAGGATCCGGAAACTGCTCTGGCCCTTCTGGAACAGCTCTATCAGACGAATCCGGACTCCTCCGTTCTGGCGGAGGCTTTTTATCTGCATGGGGATGTGCTCAAGTCGAACAGCGAGTATGAACAGGCGATTGCTTATTATACGAAGGTGCTGGAGCACCGGCCGGCGTCACTGATCGAACTGGCGACGATCGGATCCATTGCGGACTGCCAGTTCACCCTTGCCGCACAGAAGAATTCCGCGGAACTGTACCGCAGCGCGATGAACCGGTATGACCTGCTTCTGAAACGGATCGACCTTCCGGAAGCGTTGCGCGTCATGCTGCATTACAAGAGCGGACGCTGTGCGGAGGAGCTGGATGATGTCGACACGGCGCTGAAGCACTACAAGGCGGCGACGTATTCGCTGGTTTCCAAAGTTTCGTCCAGTGTGGCGCTCTGGGGAACGAAGGCCGTGGAGGCGATTGTGACCATCGCGGAAAAAGCTCCGTTGAAATCGCATGTGGAAGATGCGGTGCGCGCCCTCCAGCGTCTTGCGGATGCCGAACTGATGGAGCAGGAAATGGTGGATGAGCGGGTGCGGAAACTCGAAAAAATGAAATTCAAACCGTAATACGGGGGTATGAGAATGATGGAATATGTGGAGATGATTAAAAACGGCGGTCCGGTCATGATGATTCTGGTCGGATGCAGTATTGTGGCGGTTTTTATTTTTGTGGAGAAGTGGTTCCAGTTCCATCGTTCGCAGGTCAACGTGAAGGAGCTGGTGAACGGACTGATCAACGTGCTGAAACGGGATGGAATGATCGAAGCGATCACGCTCTGCGACCATACGCCGGGACCGGTGGCCCGTCTTCTCACGGCGGCGATTCAGGCGCATCAGAACGATGATGACATCCGTCAGTCGATCGAAGATGCGTCGATTGTGGAGGTGCCGCGTCTGGAATCGCATCTGAATATTCTAGCGACCATCGCGTATATTGCACCTCTGCTCGGGCTGCTCGGAACCGTGGTGGGGATGGCGGATGCGTTCCAGGCTATTGAGACGAAACAGGGAATTTCGATGACGCTGGCGGATCTCTCCGGAGGAATCTATCTGGCGCTGGCGACGGCCGCGGCGGGACTCTGTGTGGCGATTCCGTGCCATGTGGCGTATAATTATCTGGTCTCCCGAGTCCAGTCGCTCTGCGTGGACATGGAGAAGGCGTCGTCGGAGATTCTGTATTTCTTTCAGCATCACACGAAAAGCGAATTGAAAAAATGAATGATTTCCCCAACAGGCTCAAGATTCAGACCCGGTTGAAGATCTCGCAGGGACGGCCCGATTTCGTTCCGTTTCTCGGCGTTTTTTTTCTGCTGCTGATTTTCTTCATGCTGGGAAGCTCCTTTATTCAGGTTTCCGGGATTCCGGTGGATCTGCCGGAGGCGCAGGTGCGGAACAGTTTCGGGGCCAAGAAGATTATTGTGACCGTCGACAAGCGCGGAAGAATTTTTCTGAACGATATGGAAATTCAGGAGATGGGGGCGTTGAAGACCCGTCTTCTGGATATTGTCAACACGTCGGCGCAGGACCGGACCACGATCATTCTCCGGGCCGATGCTGCCAGTGCGTATGGAACGGTTGCCCGGATCATGTCCCTTGCCGAGGATCTGAAGATCAATGTGTTCCTGCTGACGACTTCACCGGCCGCGCCGCGGGGAACCGTCAATTACATCGAACAGGAGTAGGCGCTCCATTATGGAAAACGGAACGGTCAACTATTCCAGGGGAGGGGAGCGGACATGGATCGTATTTGCGGCGGNNGGAGACGGGACGCCGTTTCACTGTGATGGTCGGGCATGAACCGACCCTTCGCGATGATCCGTACGATCTCTACTACTGGCTCCATGCCGGAGATCCCATGGATTTCACACGGTCCGATTACGAGCACGGGTTTTCCGCCTATCTGCGGGTGCGGGAGGATCAGGGAATGAAGCTGCTTCCGATTCCGCCCCTGGCGGTCTCCCTGACTCGGGACTATGCCGATCCTGTGAACCGGTTTTTCCCCTCCGCGCGCTCTCCGGAAGAGCTGATGCCGGAGCTGCGTCCGTTCATCTATTCTCCCGGGATCCGGCAGAGCGGGAAAAAAGCACTGCCGCATGAAAGTTCGAACCGTCCGCTCTGGACGATGGCCGATGGAACGGAAATCGGCGACCTGTTTGCGGATTCGCCCGATATCATGCGGCATATCATCCGTTCGGCCCCGACCCGGGGTACGGTGCTGCAGCTGACCCCTCCCAGCGAGGAGGAGCTGCCTCCGCAGATCAAGGTTGTTCAGTCCTGCGGCGATACGAATCTGGATATTCAGGCGGCCGGAGCGTTGGCCGCGTACGCCGGAGCCGGACTGTCCGCGGAACAGCTGAATCGTCTGAAATATGTGATCGTCGACTGGCGCGCGGCGCCGGCCGGAAAGTGGAAGGAGACGGAAAAACCATGATACCTCTTCCTCTCGGCGATCTGTTTTCCCTGTATCTTTCGCTGTTCCTGATCACGTTGGCGTATCTGTGGTTCCGCGATGAGCGCCGAAGGGCGCCGGACGACTGGACGATTGCAAAGGAACATCTCTATATCTGTCCGCGGTGTCATTTGTCGTTTCTGGCGAAGGACGACAGTGCCAACATCACCCGCTGTCCGCGCTGCAACGAGATGTGTTTTTTAAAGAAAAAGAAGCGCTTCTGAGAGCGCTTCTTTTTCGTTTGACTGATCCGGAACCGGATTTCTTCACCGTTCGGGATCCAGTCCGAACTGTCGGTATCCATAGGAGTTGAAGGAGGAGTCCTGCCGTTTTTCGACGGCGTCCTTCACGGAGATGATGTCCGCCTGCATGTTTTCCGGGATCGTGGTTGCCGGGGAGATCAGCTCGCACTCCGCAACGATCACAAGGCGGGTTTGCTTGGTGGATTCCCCTTCGGTCGAGAAGAGCCAGCCGATCAGCGGAAGGTCTTTCAGAAGCGGAACGCCGGTCGAGGAGCGGACGATTTCCGTTTTGTTGATGCCGCCGATGACAAATCGGTTTGTCCGCTCGTTTCCGATCATGATTTCATTTTCGGAAACCGTGCTGTTCAGACGGGGCGCTCCGCTGGAGGCGTAGCCGAGAAGAGAGGTGGCGGCAACGCCGATTTGCAGCGTGGTGGCTTTCGCCGTGATCGACGGGGTGATCGACAGGCGGAAGGAGAAGCCGTTGGCGACGACCGTGTTGATGGTCGGGCCTCTTCCGGAATCAGCGGGGACGTTCGTGTAGAAGGTGATGGAGGAGTCATCCTTGATCCGGGCGCCTTCGACGGTTTTGCAGCTTCCGCCGTCGCCTTCCACGGTAAAGACGGTTCCATTGACGCCCTGAAGATCATAGGTCTTCGTGGAGGGGGTCTGGATCCGGATCACGGAGAACGGACCGCTGGCGGTCACCTTGTATCCGTTTTTGTTCGTGATGGAGAGCTGGGAGGGGTCCTTGACGTAACCGGAGGAGATGGTGGTCGCGGAGCCTTCGTTCTCCTGCGCGTCGATGACGAAGAGACCGGTGTCGCGGGTGATGACGGTCTCCTGATTGTTCCGGGCGCGGACCTCGCCGCTTGCGGCGATTTTCGCCTTGCTCTTCGAAACCAGGAAGTCCAGATAGCGCGTGTTCCATTTCGGATTGAAATCGATGAACTGCGCATAGTTGCTGCGTCCGTTCCGGACCATGCCGCCGGCATAGGTGGAGGACCAGTTGTCGCGATAGGTGCCGCCCATGGAGAAGAAGTTGGCGCCTTCGTTGTTTTTCCAGGCCTGGAAGTCGGCGCCGATTTTGCCGTCGTTTTCCGCATTCAGTTCGTAGACGGTGTACTGGATGCGGACTTGCGGATGGGGGACGTCGTAGAGCTTCAGCATGGCCTCGATGTTCTTCCGCGAATAGAGCGCGGTGTTGAAGAAGAGGACGTTGAGATCACGGTCTTCCCGGATTTTGTCCTTGCCGCCGATCAGCTCCACGGTGTCGTTGGAGAGGTTGGCGCCGACCGCTTCGACCATCGTCTTCAGCTCGGAGGCCGGACGGTTCTTCGGAAAGTAGACATATTTCGGCTGTCCGGACGAGTTCTTGATCCCCTTTGCATCCAGTTTCTCGATGACGGAGTCAATGCCCATTCCATTGGTGCTGTCTCTGAAGCGGTACTCCTCGGCCGAGACGATCAGAAGGGCGGTGCCGTCCATAAAGACCATGCACTCCACCCCCGCCGGAGCCCGGAGGTACTGATTGTAGTAGTACGAGAGCGGAACGGCGGAGGAGGTGGTCATGAAGTTGACCGGATTGGCTGAAAGCGCTTTGTTGCCGCTTCCGTTGAAGACCCCCGGATTGGTGCGCATTGTCTGAACCATGTTGCGGATGTAGGGACGGATCTCGTAGGGATTCGCCCGTTTCAGAACATAGGTCTTGGTGATGATTTTCGAGTCGGAGGTGTCCCGGACGAAGTGAACGGCTTCCGTGTCCGTGCCGATGCCGACCTGAAGCTGCGCCTGTACGTTCGAGGGGAAATAGGCCGGATTCAGATTCCCGGTCGGCAGCTCGCTGGCCGATGCGCCCGTGGCTGTGCAGAGCGCTCCGAAAAGCAGGGTTTTCAGTTTCCCGTTCATATGAATTGCGTTCCTTTCTTACTGTTCATTCGTAACAAGTTCTGTGATCTCGGTGAGTTTGCCGGAAATGGCGGAGATGTCGGAATCGGGATGGACGAAGGCGGCTTCCGCTGTCAGGAAAAAGTGCGTGGTTTCGATGTTCCGGGTCGTGGTGCCGAACAGGTATTTCAGGATCGGAAGCTCGCAGAGAATCGGGACGCCGATCGTCTGTTCCACGTCCATCTGACGCGACCACGAGGCCAGAAAGGACTCCTCTTTCATGCGGATGGTGCCGAAGCCCTGAAGCGTGGAGCTCTCCGTCAGTTCGCTGCCGTAGTTGTTGCGTTCGGTGACGCTGGTGTTCTCCAGAGAGTACTGGAAGTCGAAGATGCCGGAGAATTTCTTCTCGTAGTCTTCCGCTGTATAGGGGAGAAGACCGCTTTTGTCGGGTTTTACGCCGTCGAAGCAGATGGTCGGAGAGAGAATCTGCAGGGTCAAGCCCGCGGCGGAGGAGGATTCCACATAGGTTTTGTCGTTGTCTTTTTTGAGAATGTTCTGGTAGTCCGGGGCGAGATTCGTGGCGGCGTTTTTCCCGTTGCGGAGCGTCAGGCTGACCTCCGAAAGTTCGCGGGCTCTGCCGTTCTGCTGCAGAAGACGGATGAAGCTCATGTCAAACGCGGGGGCAAAGAACATGGAGCCGTATCCCCAGCTCATGCTGTCGGAGATGAACGGCATGAGTTTGCTGGCCGCTTCGGCAACTTGAACGGTTTCGTTCCAGCGGCCGGCAAAAAGATCCGCTCCGAAGCCGGCCAGCTGAAGACCGGGTCCGTTTTTCCAGGCGGCGTAGTCGATTCCGATGTCCCGGAGATCGCTGTCGCGCACCTCGTAGAGACGGAAGGTGACGATCACCTGCGGAACCGGACGGTCCAGCCAGGTCAGATATTTCAGAAGGTCGCTGCTCTTGTTCGGGGAGTCTTTCCAGTAGATCAAGTTGGAGGCGGAATCGTAGAGAACGCGTCCGTCGTATTTTCCCGCGGAACTGTCCTCGGAATCGTAGGAGTAGTCATAGCCGGAGGCGTCGGCCGGGATTCCCGCCTTCACCATCAGCGTGACCATGTCCTGCGAGGAGCGCCATTTCGGGTTGTAGACATAACGGGTGATCCCCGTGCCCTGGACGATCGAGCCGTTGACGTCTTTGATCTTGCTCGGACGGTCCATCTTCGCAACCATGTCGTCCACATACGGCATCATCGCCACCGGCGTCGTGACCGCCAGCCACTGCTGCTTCGCCGCCGCATAGTTGATCCGGTCCACTTTCGAGTTCGTCGAGTACCGCATGACCGCGCCGAGAACAAACGGAACAATGTCGTTTGCCTTGATGTACTTCAGCGAGTAGACTTTCGTCACCATGTAATCCTGTGCGTCATCCTCGATGAAACGGATTTTCCGGGTCTTTTCGGGAACGGGTCCCGCCGCCTGACTCGCAGGATCGAAGCCTTCCAAAGAGCCGACCGCTCCGAGAAACGCCGCTGCAAATCCCGCCGTCTTCCATACTTTGTTCATACAAACTCCTGGTTCGGGTTGAAACGCGGTGGGTATTTCCCGTTCCGCGTCTTTTCCTATACTGTAACGGCGGATTCTTCAAGGTCTGTGCGCGGATTGTTCGATTTGCGTTAATCCGCAGAGTTCCGCCTTCCGGTCACCGGGAGAAGTGTTCCTCCTCATCCGGCCGGAAAGCAGACAAAAAAAATCCCGCCGGAATNNCGGGGTGTGCGATTGATTTGTCGCGGAAAATACAGCTTGTTTTTATTTCTGCTTCTTCAGCAGGTAGGACGGCGTATCCGTCCGGAACGGCGAGGCCGGGAACCCATCCAGGTTGTAGAGGTTCGGATTGCCCGGATAGTTTGCCCAGGCGTAACGGACCGCAACCGGATGTTTGACCTGATCCGACCAGACCAGCACGCTGTTTCCTTCCACGCGGGCGTTGGCCCAGACAAATTTCCCGTCTTTTCCTGCGATGGCGAAGCTGCCCAGCTTCTTGCCCTTCACATAGAGGCCCTTGCCGACATTGGTGAAGCCGATCCGGATCTTGTTCCCTTCGATCTTCATGGACTCGTACAGCGGTCCGGCGGTGACGCCCTTCCAGTTGTAGGCGATCCGTTCCGCCTCCCGCGCCGCGCGGTAGCCGAGAGTCTGCTTGTCGGCCGGATGGATATCCGAATGATCGCCGATGTCGATGGCAACCGCCATTCCGGTATACGGAACATTCAGCGTGGCGGTCTGCACTTCGCGCAGCATGGCCCAGTTGCTCTCCGCCGGCGGACGGTTTTTCCAGAAGTCGTCCACAAGACGGATTTTCGGGTTGTGACGCTCAAACGCCGCAAGCTGGACAAACACAAACGGCATCTTCGGATTGTGCCATTTGGCGCGCCAGTCCTTGATCAGAAGCGGATGGAGGATCATGTAGTCCTGATAGGATCCGGCGTTCGATTCTCCCTGGTACCACAGAATGCCCTGAATCGGATAGACCGTCCACGGAGCGATCATCGCATTGTAGAGCGTCGCGGGATACTGCGGGGAATTCAGCTTGTAGCTGGCGGTGACCGTCGGACGAGGACCGATCTTTTTCGGATCCACTTTGAATTCCACTTTGGTTTTCCAGGTGCCGTCGAGGGAGCGGCGTTCGATCTGATCGTCGCCAAGCTGGATGTAGATCTGGTTGGCGGGAGAGGTGAAGCCGCCGTTGCTGAACGTGTCGATCACGCGGACCGCAAGCGTGTTGCGCCCCGCCTTGACCAGCGAGCCGGGGATGGTATAGACGCGAATCTTCTCCCAGTAATTCGGAACATCCGGACCGGTCGCTCCGACTTTGACCCCGTTGAAGAAGGTCTCATCACAGTCGTCCACCGCTCCCAGCGAAAGACGGAGATCCTTCCCCGCCCACTTCGCGGGAACATCAATATCCCGACGGAACCACACCACGCCGTCCATATTCGGATCAATCACGCCGGGAACCTTGATATTCTCCCACGATGAAACGTCAAACGACGGATCTTTCCACTTCTCGGCCGCTTTTGTTTCAGCCGCATAGGTCGAATGGAATTTCTTATACCACGCATAGAATGCGGCATCCGCCTTCTTCTGGATGCGCTGGAATTCCTGCTCCAGTTTGTTGACCGCCTGCGGATCTTCGGCTACTTTGATCTGTCCCAGTTCCGCCTTCCGGTCCGCGGATGCAAAGCCGTTTTTGCTGATCCAGGCCTCGATCCGGGTGCCGCCCCAGCTGGAGTGAATCAGCCCGATCGGAATCTTGAGATCCCGGTAAAGCTGACGGCCGAAGTAAAATCCGAATGCGCTGAAATCCTTCACTGTTTCCGGGGAGCACACTTCCCAGCCCGATCCGGTGATCGCGGTGCGTTCCACGCCCGGGGAGACCACGCATTTCGTCTTGTACAGACGAATCTTCGGATAGATCGCGCGTTTGGCCTCTTCCTTTCCGTTTTTGCTGCTCCAGAACGGGCTGTTGCTCCAGACCGGCATGCTCATGTTGGACTGACCCGAGCAGAGCCACACTTCCCCGATCAGAACATCGCTGAAGGTGATGCTCTTCGATCCTTCCGCTCCGGTCACGGTCACGGTATAAGGTCCGCCCGCCTCCCGTGCGGAAAGAACGGCTTTCCAGACTCCGTCTTTATCCGCCGTGGCGCAGACCGTCTCTCCGTCGATGGTCACATTGACGCTTTTCCCGCTTTCCGCAGTCCCGACAATCTGAATCGGCTGGTTGCGCTGGAGAACCATGTGGTCCCCGTAGATGTTGTTTACGGTGAATTTTTCCGCGTTTCCTTTCTGGCAGGTTTGGAACATGGCGCAGGCGCCCAGCACAAACGCTGTCGAAACGGAGAGCGCGATGTACAAAAGTTTTTTCATACAGAACCTCTCTCTCTTTTTTATGTGTGGTTGACAGGTAAAAATATCGGTTTTTTTGTTGATTTCAAGAGGCGTTCCGGTTTTTCTCCGTAAATTTATGGAAAATCCGTTGAATTTTCCGGCTCGTTGCGGAAAAAGGTTCAGGATTCCGAGGCGGATTGGAACAGCAGCTGAAGTTTCCGGGTCCGGGGACCGTCGTATTCGCAGAAGTAGACCCCCTGCCAGCGGCCGAGGTGGAGCGAACCGTTGACGATCGGAAGAACCACGGAAAAGCCGGTCAGAACCGCTTTCAGATGCGCGTCGCTGTTGCCTTCGCAGTGACGGTAGAACGCTTCGGTGTGCGGAATGAGTTTTTCCAGTTTTGCCAGCAGATCGTGGCGCACATCCGGATCCGCGTTCTCGTTGATCGTTACGCCCGCTGTCGTGTGCGGACAGAAAACATGACAGAGTCCGCACTTCAGATCCCGGGGGATCCGGGCGTTGATCCAGCTGGTGATGTCGATCATTTCACAGGGCTTTTGAGTCTGAAGCAGAAGTTCCGCCATTGTGTTCATCCTTTCCGGAATACGGCGATGTATTCCTGATTTCCCTTCGGACCCTTGATGGCCGAAGGCGTTGTTTCGAGAAAAATCCAGCCGAGACGACTCTCCGCAAAACGACGGACCTTTTCCACGCAGGCCTCCCGCACCGCCGGATCGGTGACCACTCCGCCGGGAGGGACATCCTGACGATCCGCCTCAAACTGCGGTTTCACGAGAATCAGAGCGCAGCCGCCCCGTTTCAGGACCGTGTCGATCGCCGGAAGAATCTTCGTCGCCGAAATAAAGGAGACGTCCATCACCGCCAGATCCACCTCTTCCGGAATCAGCGACCGGTCCAGTGTCCGCGCGTTGACCCCCTCCAGGCAGACCACGCGCGGATCGTTTCTCAGTTTCGCATGCAGCAGACCCCGTCCCACATCCACCGCATACACCCGTTTCGCTCCGCCGCGCAGCAGAACATCCGTGAATCCTCCGGTCGACGCTCCCACATCCACCGCTGTCTGCCCGCTCAAATCCGGCAGAATCCGCTCCAGAACCGGCTGGAGTTTCCGGGCTCCCCGGCTCGCAAAACTCTCTTCCGTATCCACCAGAAGCGCCGATTCAAACTCGACCAGTTCCGAGGCTTTCCGCACCGGCATATCCGGATTGTGCCGGATCCGTCCTTCCAGAATCATCCGCAGTGCCTCGTCCCGGTCCGTGCAGAATCCGTGGGCGATCAGCCACTCGTCGACCCGCATCTTTTTCATAAGGTGGAAAAGACTCCCTTTTCGGTGATGTAGCCGGTGATCAGAGAGGCCGGCGTGACGTCGAACGCCGGATTGTAGACCCGGATCTTCTGCGGCGAGATCCGTTTCCCGTTGATCGTCGTGATTTCCGATTCCCGGCGCTGTTCGATCGGAATCGAGGCTCCGTCCGGCGTCGCCCGGTCGATCGTCGAGCTCGGAATGGCAACGTAAAACGGAATCCGGTGGTAGCGTGCCGCGATCGCCAGCTGATAGGTGCCGATTTTGTTGGCCGCATCGCCGTTGGCCGCAACCCGGTCGGCTCCGACAATCACAAGATCAACCCGTCCTTCCCGCATCACCTGCGCCGCCATGGAATCGCAGATCGTGGTGACGTCGATCCCGCTGTATGAAAGCTCCCATGCGGTCAGCCGGGCTCCCTGAAGCAGCGGACGTGTCTCATCCGAAAACACATGAACCGTCAGTCCCGCCTCCTGTGCCGCGTAGACGGGGGCCAGTGCGGTTCCGCATCCGCCCGTCGCCAGCGCTCCCGCGTTGCAGTGGGTCAGAATGCCCATCCCGTCCCGGATCAGGCTCAGTCCATTCCGGCCGATTGCCCGGCACATGGCGATGTCCTCGTCAAGGATGGTCAGCGCCTCGTTCAGAAGGAGGGTCATCAGAGAGGAGACATCCTCTTCTGCCGCCTCGTCGAGCCGTCTGCAGCAGCGGCGGAGCGCCCAGGCCAGATTGACCGCTGTCGGTCGTGACGACTCCAGATAATCGGCGGTTTTCTTCAGCTTTGCCAGGAAAGCGTTTCTCTCCTTCTCCTCGAATCTCTGTGCGCATGCGGCCAGACCGAGCGCGGCGGCGCATCCGATGGCCGGAGCTCCGCGTACGGCGAGACGCTGAATCGCATCATACACCTCTTCCGGTGTCGACAGCGTGATCCGGGTCAGTTCGCCGGGAAGACACGTCTGATCGATGATATCCACTTCGCCCGGGATTTGCGCATTCAGCGCCGGATCCGGTTTCAGAAAGATTCTTCCGTCCGCGGATTTCCATTGAACGGTGTTCGGACGCATCATTCAATCCTCCTCGCTGTTTCGCGGAGTGTTGAACACATCCTCCGTCTTGATTTTGCCCTCTTCGAGGACGGGGAGTTCTTTGAGCTCCTCATAATCGATGTCTTTTCTTGCCATGCGGCCTCCGTTGATGGTGACCCGGGCGTTCTTCGCATCCCGCACCAGGAACGGTGTTGTGGAGGTCCGCATATAGACGGTCCGGTTTTCGAGAACCCCGTTGTGGTCGTACACATAGTGCGCATAGACCTTCGGGGTGACCGCCACCATGATGTGGATCCGTGCCAGGGCGTCGATTTCCACCTGCGGCTGAAGGTTCGGACCAATGTCAAATCCGATGCGGCGGACCGCGTAGACATGCCGTTTGTCGTCGATCATCAGATAATAGTAGATATTTCGTCCGTCGGAGAATCGGAGAAGTTTGTAGGTCCGGCTTTCGATCTTCTGATCCTTCTTTTTCCCCGTGTAGTCGGGGAGTCCGAATTCCCGGCTCCAGAAAACGTGTCCTTTCCGGATCCGGAAGGTCGACTCGTTGGATTCGTAGGCCGACTTCAGCTGCGGATGGCGGACCAGGGCCCGGACGGTGTAAAGCCCCTCTTGTTGAAGCGTGTAGTACGAGGCCAGATTGAACGTGAAGGGNNCAGGCGGGGGCGGACCGAGGAATCCGCGAGGTTCAGCAGTCTCCGTTCCGGTGTCAGAATGCGGAAAAGAATCTCCCCCTGCAGTTTCTGCGAATTCCCGAACGCGATCGGATGGGAGGTATAGTTCCGCAGAAGAACCCGGATCGGGATCGCGTCGTACTGCATATACACCGGATAGGCCGGTTCGATCTTCACGGCAATCTGTGCAAACAGCGGAAACACTGCCGAAAGAAGCAGCAGCGGAAGAATCATTCGGATTCTCATCAGTTCCATTCCTTCCCTTAAAGAGTTTTTGGTATCATACATCGGCTTTCCGCCGATTGCCAGTCCTTTTTCAGAGCCCCAGCTGTTTTTCCATGGATTTTTTCACCATTTCCGGCGGGATCGACCGATGGCAGAGCCCGTCCGCACACTCCCGCCTGAAACAGCGGAGACAGGGGAGTGCCGGAGTCAGCACCTCCGCTTTCCGGGTGAACGGTCCGGTCAGAACCGGGTCGGTCGGTCCGAACAGGGAGACCACCGGAGTCCCGAGCGCCGCCGCAATGTGCATCGGTCCGCTGTCGTTGCAGAGCAGAAGACTGGAGCGCCGGATCGCCTCCACCAGCTCCGGCATTCCCGTCAGACCGATCAGATCCACGCAGGGCGCATGCAGCTCTTTCCGAACCGCCTCTCCGAGAAATTTCTCGTTCGGGGATCCCAGAAGCAGAAACGAATATTCCGGATGGCTCTGATAAAAACCATTGAGCACCTTTGCAAAAAAGTTCGGCGGCCACTGTTTGGATTTCCACCGCGCACCCGGGGCAAGGGCGATCAGTTTTTCTTTTCCGAAATTCCTCAGCAGAGTCGCCACCTTCTGTCCGGCGGCTGTGTTGACCGGCATTTCAAAAACGGTCTCTTCCGGCTCCTCGATGCCGAGGAACTCCGCCATCATCGCCAGATTTTTCCGGACCGCGTGACGGGCCGATGCGCCCGCATCCAGCTTCTGACGGTAGAAAATCCGGGATCCCCACTCCCGGGAAATCGCCGGTCCCGCCACATTCAGACTCCTGGCCAGACGCGAAATCAGCGCACTGCGGAGCAGTCCCTGAAGATCAATCACCGCGTCATAACGGGTTCGGCGGATCGTGGAAAACAGTTCCGCAAACGCCTTCGGAAATTTTGAAATCTGCCCCATCTCCTTCCGCCGGAACGGCAGAATCTCCCGCACGGCGGGATGATAGCGCACAATCGGGGCAAATCCGGGTACGACGAGCCAGTCGATGGCCGCTCCCGGTTCCTGGCGGGAAAGAAGGGTGACCGCCGGAAATGCGTGGATCACATCTCCGAGGCTGCTGGGTTTGACAATGAGAAAGCGCTTCATGCCGCCCGCTCTCCCCGCAGATCAGATTCCGCGCTCAAGACGCGCCGCAAGACGCTCCGGAAGATGTGCTTCCCGAATTTTCTGCTGAGTGAGGGCAACATCGTACGGAAGACGATAGCGCGTCAGCAGTTTCTGTTCCGTGTCGTAAATACAGAAGGAGGCTCTGGGATCGCGGTTCCGCGGCTGCCCCACGCTTCCGACATTGATCAGATATTTGACGCTCTGCTCCACAGGCAGCTGAATCATATCGGCGGTCTTGAAATCCGATCCGTCGTTTTCCGACGCCCAGAGCGGGATCTCTTCGATCGGACGCGCCCCCATCGCGATCGGACGTTTGCTGAACGCCAGCGGAACGTGCGAGTGACCGCAGAAACAGAGCTGTGTGAACTGATAGGAGAAATTATCCGCCGCATTGTGCACGTCGAAAATATATCCCCATGCGTCCGGCCCGTCGAGCGTAGCATGGACGATGGTCATATTGGCTCCCTTGATCGTCAGGCGCATCGGCAGTTCCGAGAGGTAGCGCAGATCGTCATCCGTCAGCTGGGCGCGGGTCCAGAGAACCGCCGCCTTCGCATGCGGGTTGAAGCCTTCCATTTCATTGTCGCCATTGGATGCGTATTCATCGTGGTTGCCTTTGACGATGGTCAGGTTCGGAAGACCGCGGACGATGTCCAGGCACTCTTTGGGATTGGCATTGTATCCGACCACGTCGCCCAGGCAGACATAGTGGTCCACATTCTCTTCCCGGCAGAGCGCAAGCATCACATCCAACGCTTCGAGGTTCCCGTGAATGTCGCTGAAAATTGCATATTTCATGAATCGGTCTCCAACGGTTCTTTATTGATAGGTGAGCAGACTGCGGACAACTCCGCAGGATTGAAGACTCCTGCGCGGATGCAGAAACGCTAGCTCGATAATGAAGTCCGATCCGAGAACCGTCGCACCCAGCCGGTGTGCCAGACGCGCCGCCGCGTTCACTGTTCCTCCCGTTGCCAGCAGATCATCCATCAGAATGATCCGGCTTCCCGGCCGCAGCGCATCCTTCTGCATCTCGATACTTGCCTCGCCGTATTCCAGCTGGTAGTTTTCGCAGATGGTCTCTCTTGGCAGTTTTCCGGCTTTCCGGACCGGAACAAATCCGCAGCCGAGTGCGCGGGCAAGAGCTCCGCCGAAAATGAAGCCGCGGGATTCGATCCCGACAACCGCATCCACGGCATCGTTTTCATGAAAGCGGGCGAGGGCGGCGATGATCTCTCCGAAAAGCTCTCCATCCGCGGAAACCGGCATGATGTCCCGGAAGATGATCCCCTTTTCCGGATAATCCGGAATACTGACCACCCGTTCCGCGATGCGTTCACTCAGCTGTTTTGTCATTCCTCTTCCTCTTTTCCGCTCTAAAGTGTCTGTAAAAAAGGGATGGCGGCATAAGCCGGATTCTGTTCCCTTGCGGGTGGCGATCATCTGTCTATGCGGCCAGAACCCGGAATTCAAACGCCGCGGGCCGCGGCTCATTCCCTATTTGGCCTTGCTCCGGGAGGGGCTTGCACTGCCGGCTCAATTACTTGATGCCGCGGCGGGCTCTTACCCCGCCTTTTCACCCTTGCCGGATTGCTCCGGCGGTTTATTTTCTGCTGCGCTTTCCTTCCCATGGAATCTGGTCCATGGTATCCTTATTTTATAAAGGACTCCTTGCCCTGTGGGGTCCGGACTTTCCTCTCCGTTCGCACGGAGCGACCGCCGCCGACATCCCTCAAACTCCGAAATATACACCCTGGATTCCGCAATGTCCAGTTCCCGAAGAAAAAAATGATGATCTTCCTTCTTCTCTCCGGATCTTTGCGGGGATTCCGTCGGTCCCGCGGTTTTTCAGTTCCGGTTTTCCAGCATCTTTTCCGCAAGACGCAGACCGTCGACCACCGCCGAGACGATTCCTCCCGCGCACCCTCCGCCTTCTCCTCCGACATAGAGATTGCGCATCGAGCTTTCCAGGGTCTCCGCGTTCCGCTGAAATCGGACCGGACTGGAGACGCGCGTCTCCATCCCGATCAGAACTCCCTCCCGGACAAAGCCCGGCGCCTGACGGTCAAATTTCCGCAGCGCATTCATCAGCGCCGAACGAACCGGTTCCGGAACCAGACGGTCCAGCCGAGACGGCGTCACCCCGAAGGCGTAACTGCTCTCCCGGCTGATTTTCCCTCCTCTCCGGGCCAGAAAATCCTCCGCCTTCTGTCCCGGTGCCGCATATCCTCCTCCGCCCTGTTCATACACGTCCGTCTCCAGTTTCCGCAGAAATGCGAACGCCTCTTCCGGCGTGGAAAAGGTCTCCGGTGCAAGAGTCGATACGATGGCGGAATTCGCAAAACGGCCGTCCCGGGCGGATTCGCTCATCCCGTTTGTCGCGAGTCTCCCCTCTTCGCTGGTCGCCGGAAGAATTTCTCCGCCGGGGCACATGCAGAACGTGGTCGCTCCCTGTCCCCGTTCGCTTCCGCTGACGGAAAACAGATATTCCGCCGCTCCGAGCGGCGGCGCGGGGATTTCCGAGCCGAACCGGTCGCGGTTGATGAATCTCTGCGGATGTTCGATCCGGCAGCCGATCTGGAATCCCTTCATCGAAAATTCCAGTTTCCGGCAGAGGGTCTCAATCAGCGGCCGGGCGCTGTGTCCGCACGCAATCAGCGCGGCGGGTGCTTCGATCCGTTCTCCGTTCGAAAGTCGTACGGCGCAGAATTTCTCCTCTCCCTCGATTCCGGTCACCTGCGTATCCCACAGGAATTTCCCTCCCAGAGCGATAATCTGCCGGCGGATTGCGGCGATCACTCCCGGCAGCCGGTCGGAGCCGATGTGCGGATGCGCATAGTAGAGAATTTCCGGCTGAGCTCCCGCCTGCACGAACTCCTGAAGAACATAACCTCCGCGAGGGTCCCGGATCCGTGTATAGAGTTTTCCGTCGGACCAGGTCCCCGCTCCGCCTTCGCCGAACAGCAGATTGCTTTCCCCGTTCAGTTTTCGTGTGGCGAAGAAGGAGTCGATATCCTGTTTGCGGCGCTCCACGTCGCGTCCGCGTTCGATGACGACGGGCTGCGCGCCGGCTTTCGCGAGGAGAAGCGCGGCAAAGAGTCCGGCGGGACCGGAGCCGATCACGAGCGGATGATGCACATTCGCCCGGTTCTCCGGAATGCGGAGCGGAACGGGCTCTTCGGCGGGCTCCTCCATCCGTGCCGGAACGACTCCTTCCCGGATGTCCGCGACAATCTGGTAGAGCAGTTTGACATGCGGCTTCTTCCGTGCGTCGAGACTGCGCCGGACGATCCGGTAGGAGAGAAGATCCCGTTCGGAAATTCCCAGTCCGGCAGCAATCTGCGCAGTCAGCACCTCGTCTGCATTTTTCGGCAGCTTGCGTGCGTCAAGTTCCAGATGGAGTCCCGCTTTCATGAATTATGACCTTTCCGGTGCGCGGAGCGGGGGGAGTTCCCGCTGTGTCCGCAGAGTTTGCGCTTCTGTCCAGACCGTCGGATCGCGATACAGCAGCTTGATCAGTTTTGTCGTGCTCACTCCGAGCTCTTCCGCGCTTGATTTCGGATCGCATCCCCGGCACACAAACACGTCGAGAAGGCGGGCAATGAACAGCGGATACGCATCGTTGCGCATGGAGACGGGCGGATTCCCGATCCGGAAACTTTCGTCCGGTTCCTCCCGGAGCGTGAGAGCCATTTTCATCCGGAGAAGGGCGAGCGCATGACGACGGTTTTCGTGCTGGCTCCGGCTCTCCGCCGAACGGACCGTGATCCCGCTTGGAAGATGGGTCAGCCGGACGGCGGAAGAGGTCTTGTTGACCTTCTGTCCTCCGTTTCCGGAGGCTTTATGAAAGTCCATCCGGCAGTCCCGGAGCAGGAGATCGTCCGGAGCGGCGAGCCAGGAGTCGCGCATGGTCAGTCCCGATCTCCGTCGTCGGGACGGTCGACCCGGTAGGGCCGGATGCGCTGTCTGCCTTTTTTGCGCCGGTCGATTTTCGGGAAAACCAGTTCTCTCCGTTCGCGCTCCTTGAAGATCAGGCGCACCGGAAGGCCGGTGAGTTCAAACGCCTTGGTGATGTATTTTTCCAGATAGGTCCGGTAATTGTCCGGGCAGAGTTTGGGATCGTTGACGAACAGCTGGAAGGTCGGCGGCGGATTGGCGGTCATGGTGCCGTAATAGACTTTGAACGCCTTGGTGCCGACGCGCTGCGGAGCGGTCTTTTCGAATGCGTCCGCCACGACGCGGTTGACCATCGCGGTGGAGAGTTTGACCGCCATCCGCGCCCGGAGTTCCGCAATGACCCGGTAGAGCTCCTGGAAATTGCCGCCCGTTTTCGCGCTGAGGAAAACCACCGGGGCAAAGGCCAGATGCGGAAGGGTATAGCGGATTTCCGCAAGGACTTCCTGAGGCTTGAGACCGGAACATGCGTCCCATTTGTTCGAGACGATGATGACCGGTTTCCCGGAATCGACAATCATCCGGGCGATGGTTTTGTCCTGCGAGGTTGCTCCGGTCCGGCTCGATTCGATGACGAAGAGGATGATGTCGCTGTTCCGGAGCGTCTCTTCCGCGCGCATGGAGCTGTAACGTTCGACGGCTCCGTCCACTTTGGAGCGCTTGCGCAGTCCGGCGGTGTCGATCAGCAGAGCCGGGATCTGTTCGTCGCCGCAGTGGAGAGTGAATTCCACGTCGATGGAGTCGCGTGTGGTCCCGGCCACGTCGCTGACAATGACCCGCTCCTCCCCGAGCAGTTTGTTCACCAGGGAGGATTTTCCGACATTCGGACGGCCGAGAACCGCGATTTTCAGACGCGGCAACTGTTCCTCTTCCGTCGAGTCGAATCCCTGAAGCGCTTCGCTCATCAGGGCCGGAATTCCCCGGCGGTGGAGGGAGGAAACTTCAAAGATCCGTTTGAAGCCGAGGCGGTCGAATTCATGACGATGGGGCGTCGGGGTGTCGCCGTCCATTTTGTTGATGACGAGAATGACCGGCTTCCCGGTGGAGCGAAGACGGGCGGCCGCCTCTTCGTCGAGTCCGGTCAGTCCGCTTGTGACGTCCACCACAAAGAAAATGACATCGGCGTCTTCAATGGCCACCTCCACCTGTTTTTCGATGGAGCGGTCCCAGAAATCGACGCCCCGTTTTTCTCCTTTTCCCATTCCGAGTCCGCCGGTGTCGACCAGACGGAAGCGGCGTCCTTCGAAAAGTCCCGTGGAGGAGACGCGGTCGCGTGTGACTCCGCTGTCAAAATGCACAATCGCGTGGCGCCTCTTCAGAATGGAGTTGAACAGGGACGATTTTCCCACGTTCGGCCGGCCGACGATGGCGATGGTCGGCAGAGCCGCGGTTCTTTCCGGCGGTTGTTCCTTCATTGTCCGTCATCTTTCTGTTGTTTTGTGTTCCGGAATCCGTCCACGAGTCCGATGATCCAGATCAGGACCACGAGCCCGAAGCAGATCAGGACTTTCGAGAGTTCGACCCGGTATTCCGTCCCGTCTCCGGTTCCGTCGAGCAGATCCCGGATCATCGCGAACAGCGGGTGGAGTGCGTAGTAGACTCCGATTCCGAAAAAAATCAGTGCGAGCAGCAGAATCGTGCCGCCCGCGATCCACCGCCCGGAAACGATCTGTCCCAGACCTGGAAGAACCAGGTTCATTGTCAGAACAAATCCTTTCCCGGGCGTTTCCTTCATGGTTCCTCTTTCTCAGCGCAGTTCGACGCCGAGTCCGTGCTGCAGTTTGGCGCGGAGTTTCTCATCGGCCTTGTTGACCTCTTCGTCGGTGAGGGTCCGTTCACTGCTCCGGAAGGTCAGCGAGTACGCCATGCTTTTCCGTCCGTTCATCGACTCATTCGTGAAGATGTCGAACAGCTGGACATCCGTCAGATTGGGCACTTTCGCGCGCTTGATGAACGTGATGACCGTTTCGTTCTCCAGATCCGCCGGGGCGAGAAACGCCACATCCCGCGTGATCGCCGGGAACGGGGAGAGCGGCTTGTAGTAAACCGGTTTCCGCGACGCCGTCAGCAGATTGGAAAGCTGGAAGATCGCCACATACAGCGGCGTCTGAAGACGCATCCCCTTGACCAGGGAAGGATGAATCCGGCCGAACACTCCCGCCTTCTTTCCATCCAGAATCAGTTCCGCGCATTCGCCCGCGGCAAAGCGCCTGTCGCTGCACTTCTGAATCCGGTAGTTCGGGTTGCCGCGCTCTTCGAGGAATGTTTCGATCACTCCCTTCAGATCGTAGAAATCGTACAGAGCGGTGCGTTCCCCGGAGAAGCGTTCCGGATGACGCTGACCGGTCAGCGCAAGAATGACTTCTCCGCGTTCCTCCGGATATTTTTCCGGATTTTTGCAGAAGCAGTTGCCGATTTCAAACAACGCAAGATTGGTGTTCTTGCGGGAGATGTTCCGTTTGACGGTCGCCAGCATCCCTCCGAGCAGCGAGGGACGGAGAATCGCAAGGTCCAGACTGATCGGATTGATCGGCGCGACAAGATCCTCCCGGGTGAAATCCGTATCCAGAAGCGCGGTCTTTTCGTCGATCATGCTTGTGCCGAGGCATTCGTAGAGTCCCGTGCTGACGAGCGCGTCGCGGATTGCGGCGACCGGTGCAAAGGTGTCGGTTGAGAAATCGGCGCATTTGACGGCGCGGACCGCGGTATCCGGGATCTTGTCGAGTCCGTGAATCCGGGCGACCTCTTCGGCCAGATCCGCCTCTTCGAGCACATCTGCGCGGTAGGTTGGTGGAATCACGCGGCAGGAGTCGTCGTTGAGCGGCTCCACCTCCATTCCCAGTTTCGAGAAGATCGTCGAGATCTCAAGATCGCTGACATCCATTCCGAGAAGGCTCCGGATGCGTGCATAGCGGCAGAGAATGTGCGGCTGCGGCACCGNNACCGGCGGCTCCGCAACCGAGACCAGATCCGAAACCAGTTCTCCTCCCGCCAGTTCCAGAATCAGCGACGCGGCGCGTGCGCTGGCTTTCTCCACCATTCCGATGTCCGCTCCGCGTTCATACCGGTGGGAGGCGTCGGAGGAGAGGTTCAGCTTGGCGGAGGTCATGCGGACGCTTGTCTTGTTGAAGTACGCCGCTTCGAGCACCACTTCGGTCGTGGTATCCAGCACGCCGCTGTATTCCCCGCCCATGACGCCCGCGATGGCGACCGGTTTTTCCGCATCGGCGATCACCAGCATCTCCGGTTCCAGATCGTATTTCTTCCCGTCGAGCGCGGTGATGGATTCCCCTTTTGCGGCGCGGCGGACGACGATCCGTCCCTCCTTGAGCAGGGAGCGGTCGAACACATGGAGCGGCAGTCCGAGTTCCATCATCACATAGTTTGTGATGTCCACGATATTGTTGATCGGCCGGATCCCGACCGCTTCAAGACGTTTCTGCATCCACTCCGGACTCGGTCCCACTTTGACGCCGCGGAGGATCCGGGCTGTGTATTTCGGACAGAGATCCGGCGCCTCCACGCGCACCAGTTCCGGGAACGACTCCGTTCCTTTGACCGGCGGCAGATCGGTTGCCGGGAATTTCAGCTCTCCGCCCTGAAGCGCATAGACGTCGCGCGCCACGCCCCAGTGACTGAGCCAGTCCGGACGGTTCTGCGTGAGTTCGAGCGAGTACACCGTGTCGCACTTGAACATCTCCGCCACGGAGACTCCCAGCGGCGTATCGGGCGGAAGGATCATCAGTCCTTCATGATCGTTGCTGAGTCCGAGTTCGCGGGCGCTGCACATCATGCCGAACGATTCCACACCGCGCAGTTTTCCTTTTCCGATGGTGAAATCCTTTCCGCCGTCGGGATCTTTGAAGGTGGTTCCGATCGTCGCCAGCGGGACAATTGCGCCGGCGTCGCAGTTCGGCGCTCCGCAGACAATCTGCAGCGGTTCCCCCGTTCCCGGATCCACCCGGCAGATCGACAGATGATCGGAGTTCGGATGTTTCTCCCGCGAAAGAATTTTTGCCGTCACGACCCCTTCGGGCACCGTTGCCGTGGAAAGGATCTCCTCCACTTCCAGTCCGGCCCGGGTCAGGGTCGCCGCCAGCTCCTCCGGCGTGGAGTTCAGGGTGATATAATCGGAAAGCCAATCAAGGGAAATTTGCATTTGATGATTCCTTTCAGATGAAAGTTAGAACTGTTCCAGGAAGCGGACGTCGTTTTCAGAGAAAAGACGCAGATCTTCGATCCGGTGCTTGATCATCGTCAGCCGTTCGATTCCCATTCCGAAAGCGAATCCCTGGCACTTCTCGGGATCGTAGCCGACGTTCCGCAGAACGTTCGGATTGACCATTCCCGCTCCGACGCATTCGATCCAGCCCGAGTTCTTGCAGACCTTGCAGCCTTTCCCGCCGCACATCACGCACGTGAAGTCGCACTCCACGCTCGGTTCCGTGAACGGGAAGAAGCTCGGACGCATCCGGACCTTGATGCCTTCTCCGAAAAATTCCGAGGCAAACGCCATCAGCGTGCTCTTGAGGTCGGCAAGGGAGACGTCGGTATCAATATAGAGTCCTTCGATCTGATGGAAATACACGCCGTGAGTCGCATCCGGTGTATCGCGGCGGTAGCAGCGTCCCGGAGCGACGATCCGGACCGGCGGTTTCTGAGCCAGCATCGTCCGGATCTGAACCGGGGAGGTGTGCGAACGCATGATGCGCCCGTCCGCAAAATAGAAGGTGTCGACCATGCTGCGGGACGGGTGATCGGCCGGCGCATTGAGCGCATCAAAATTATTGAACACCGTTTCGATTTCCGGTCCGCTTGTTGCAATGAATCCCATTCTGCGGAAGATGTTGCAGCACTCGTCGAAGGTCTGACAGACCGGGTGCTTGCGCCCCGCGTGCCACTTGCGGCCCGGAAGCGTGACATCGATCGCTTCCGATGCACTCTCCGCCGCGGAATCGGCAATCCGGTTTTTCGTCTCCTCGATCTTTGCCAGAAGAGTCTGCTTTGCCTCATTGAACGCTCTTCCCGCGACCGGTTTCTCCTCCGGCGGAATTTTTCCCATCAGCGGACCGAGCGCGGTAAATGCTCCGTTGCGTCCGATCGTTTTTGCCCGGATGGTTTCCACATCGTTTTCTGTCTTGGCGGAAGCAAGTGCTGTTTCGGCTTCCCGGACAATCGCTTGAATTTGATCCAGCAGTTCCATAACAAATATCCTCAGATTTTAATTCGGCTGTTTTCAGAACCATTGCGCCAGTGGTTTTGAAAGCAGCCGGAAAAACAAAAAAGCGCGGAACTCTCTTCGAAAGAGCCCGCGCAGGGTGTCCAATTTCTCAGACTGACGTTCAGCAGGCTGCTTTGGCTTTTTCAACCAGAGCAGTAAACGCCGCCGCATCGTTCACGGCAAGATCGGCAAGAACTTTACGGTTCAGCGTGATTCCGGCCTTCTTCAGACCGTTGATGAATTTGCTGTAGTTCAGTCCCTGCTGACGGCAGGCCGCGTTGATCCGGATGGTCCACAGACCTCTGTACTGACGTTTTTTCTGTTTGCGGCCGACATAGGCGTGAGCATCCGCCTTGTCAATCGCATCATATACGGTACGGATGCGCTTGGAACTCGCTCCGTAGAAACCTTTTGCGCGCTCCAACGCTCTGTTGCGGCGTTTTCTGGAAGGTACTGCACATGTGACTCTCATGATATCTCTCCGTTTCTCTGGTTAAACTCAGCCGTAGGGCAGAGCCTTCTTGATCCGCTGATCCATGCAGGGCTGCAGAACTCCGTCTTTTCTCATCTGACGTTTTCTCTTTCCGCCCTTGCCGGTCATGAGGTGACGACGACCCGGCTTCGTGTACGTGTACTTGCCGGTCGCGGTGCGCTTCACACGCTTTGCAATACTTTTTCTTGTTTTCAGCTTTGGCATCGTTTTTCTCCTTTTTCGAGAGTTTTTTGTTCCGCTCCGTCACGGCAGACGCCAATCAGCCGTTTCCGGAGCTTTGCGTTCATTTCACTGGACTGTATGAAACGCAGATATTTCGACCAAGAAGTTTGCCGGGAGCGTCCAGCACGCCCTTGTCCTTCAAACTTTCTGTGATTTTATCAATCAGCTCGAATCCCTTTTCCGGGTGGGCCATCTCACGTCCTTTGAACATGATGGTCACTTTCAGCTTGTTCCCTTCCTCCAGAAATTCAATCCCGTGCGCAATCTTGAATTCATAGTCATGCGTATCAATGTTCAGACGGAACTTGATCTCCTTGACCTTCTGCGCCTGATTGTGCCGCTTCTGATCCTTCATCTTCTTTTTCTGTTCATAGCACAGTTTGCCGAAATCCATGATCCGGCAGACCGGAGGATTGCTTCCCTCCGCAACCATGACAAGATCCAGCCCCGCATCCTTCGCCCTCTGACAGGCCGGTCCCAGCTTCAGAACCCCGAGCTGTTCCCCCTGCGGTCCGATCACAAGAAGATCCGCGTCCGCATACGCGCGATCGTTATATTTCAGCAGCCTAGCAATAGGAGTACCCTCCCTTTCGTTTGTTGTTTGATTCGATCCGAGTAATATAGCACGTCAAATCTTATTGTCAACTTCTTCCTGAAGTTTTTTCACGAGCGTGTCGAGATCCATGGCTCCGAGCTGGTCCTCGCGGCGGGAACGCACGGAGAAGGTCCCCGATTCCATTTCCCGGTCGCCGACAACCGCCATGTACGGAATCCGGAGATTGCGTGCGTCTTTGATCTTGGCTCCCATGCTTCCTGCGCGGGTGTCGCAGTCCACGCGGAATCCGAGTTCCCGGAGCTTGTCCCGCATCGCAAGGCAGTGGTCGTTGTGACGTTCGTTCACCGGAATCAGCCGCAGCTGCTCCGGCGCAAGCCACAGCGGAAACACTCCCGCGTAGTGCTCCACCAGAATGCCGAAGAACCGTTCCAGGGAGCCGAACAGCGCACGATGCACCATGTAGGGCTGATGACGCTGTCCGTCCTCTCCCACATACTGCAGATTGAAGCGCTCCGGAAGATTGAAGTCGAACTGAATGGTCGAGGTCTGCCATTCCCGGCCGATTGCGTCTTTGATCTTCAGGTCGATCTTCGGCCCGTAGAACGCTCCGCCTCCCTCGTCCACCTCGTATTCCAGACCGCACTTCTCGATCGCCTGGACCAGCGATTTCTGCGCCTGTTCCCAACGGGCGGGGTCTCCCACCGCCTTGGCCGGCTTCGTCGAAAGATACGCTTTGATCTCCGGGAAGCGGAAGGTCTTCCAGATCGAAAGACAGAACTTCAGAACTTCCATGATCTCGTATTCAATCTGTTCCGGCGTGCAGATGATGTGGGCATCGTCCTGCGTGAAGCCGCGGACGCGCATGAGTCCGTGCAGAACGCCGCTCTTCTCGTAGCGGTAGACGGTTCCGAGTTCTGCCCAGCGGCACGGCAGCTCGCGGTATGACCGCGTCCGGCTCTTGTAGATCTCAATATGGAACGGACAGTTCATCGGCTTGACGTAATAGTCGTATCCGTCGATATCCATATTGGAATACATGCTCTCCTTGTAGAACGAGAGGTGTCCGCTGGTTTCCCACAGTTCGGAGCGTCCGATATGCGGCGTGTAGAGCAGATCGTATCCGTGTTTCGTGTGTTCCGCGCGCCAGAAGGTCTCGATGATGTTCCGGATCAGCGCGCCGCGCGGGTGCCACAGCACCAGGCCCGGTCCGACCGTCTCGGAAATGCTGAACAGATCCAGCTCCTTGCCGAGTTTGCGGTGGTCGCGCTTTTTCGCCTCTTCGATGCGCTGGAGGTATTCCTGCAGCTCTTTTTTCGTCGGGAACGCCACGCCGTAGATCCGCTGAAGCATCGGATTGGTCTCTTTGCCCCGGTAGTAGGAGCCCGCCACCGAGAGCAGCTTGAAGGCGCCGATCTGCGAGGTCCGTTCCACATGCGGTCCGCGGCAGAGATCAATGAAGTCGCCGCAGCGGTACATCGTGATGATTCCGTCTTCCGGAATATCGGCAAGTCGTTCCAGCTTATACTTCTGGTCCGCCAGAATTTTCTTTGCTTCCTCCCGGCTGACTTCGATGCGTTCGAAGGGCTGGTCCGCCTTGACCAGCTCCTCCATTTTCGCCTCGATGGCCGGCAGTTCTTCGATCTTCAGGTGTTCCGGGAGATCGAAGTCGTAGTAGAATCCGTCCTCCGTGCTGGGGCCGATATCGAATTTCGCTTCGGGGTAGAGCTGTTTGACCGCGGCCGCCATCACATGGGAGGCGCTGTGGCGGATCGTTTCAATCGGAAACTGCGTCATCTGTCAATCCTTTCTTGAAAAAATAATTCAATCATTCTTTAATATATATGTTCTTTTGCGAACTGGCAAGTTCTTTTGAGAAGTTTGTGGCTGTATTTTGTAAATTCCTCTTTTTTCCGGCCGATCCGATGCAATTTTCCCGCCGGAGGGGAGGAATGCGTTTGAAAAATGTCGAAACAATGGTATGATACAAAAACAGGCGGGGGAAAAACGGTTTCTCCGCATCTGCTTTGAATTCGGAAAAACAAGAGGTGCGATCATGAAACGTAAAATTATTGAAATCGATGCCGCTCGATGCAACGGGTGCGGACGGTGTGTCGCAAACTGTCCGGAGGGGGCGATTCAGCTGATCGACGGAAAGGCCAGACTGGTCGGCGATCTGCTCTGCGACGGACTGGGCGCCTGCATCGGAACCTGTCCGGAGGGGGCGATCCGGATCCTCGAGCGCGAAGCCGAACCCTACGATGAACGGAAGGTGATGGACAATGTGATCGCGCAGGGAGAGAAGGTCGTCAAGGCCCATTTGCAGCATCTGAAAAATCACGGGGAATTCAGGCATCTGGAAACCGCAATGGCGG
>DDJH01000247.1:38419-42312 GCA_002338895.1 Lentisphaeria bacterium UBA1829
GGGCGAGGCGGCCGGCGGCGCTTCCGCTCTGCGGCAGTGGCCGATCCAGTTGAAGCTGATCAATCCGGCGGCAGAGTATTTCCAGAATGCCGATCTGCTGGTGGCGGCGGACTGCGTGGCGTATGCCTGCGGAAATTTTCATCGCGACCTGCTTTCCGGACGGGTGCTGGTTCTCTTCTGCCCGAAACTGGATTCGGAGCTTGAGAGCTATGTGGAGAAACTGACGGAAATTTTCCGCTCGGGGTCGATCCGTTCCGTGACGGTGGCCCGGATGGAGGTGCCCTGCTGCGGCGGAACGACCGCCATTGTGGAAAAGGCTCTGAAACGGGCCGGAATGGAACAGAAAATCACGGTCCGGATCATCGGGATCGACGGATCCATGCAGAATGAAGAAGAAAGGGGGAACGTATGAAGATGTTTTGCTATCAATGTCAGGAGACCTGCCGGAACACCGGCTGCACCGCGGGGGGTGTCTGCGGAAAGAAAATGGAGCTGGCAAACCGGATGGACGAGCTGATGCAAAAGCTGAAGGTTCTTGCTCTCGTCCGGAAACCGGATCGGAAACTCGGCCGCTTTGTGGTTCAGTCGCTGTTCCAGACGATCACGAATGCGAATTTCAGCGAGGATCGGATTGCGGAGCGGATCCGGGAAACGGAGGAGCTGACCGGTCCGACCTCTGTCACGGCGCCGCTGGGGGTGCTCTCCTGCGCGAATGAGGATCTCCGCTCTCTCCGCGAACTGCTGACCTACGGCGTCAAAGGGATCGCCGCCTACGCCGAACACGCCGCCGTGCTGGGATACGAGGAGGATGCAATCTATGAATTTGTCTTCAAGGCTCTGGCGTCGACCGCCCGCGATCTTTCCGCAGAGGAGCTGACGGCGCTGGTGCTCGAATGCGGTTCCGTCGCAGTCAAGACAATGGCGCTTCTGGATTCCGCCAACACCGGAACCTACGGGAATCCGGACATGACAACGGTGAAAACCGGAGTCGGAACCCGTCCCGGAATTCTGGTTTCCGGACACGATCTCCGGGACCTGAAAGAGCTCCTGGAGCAGTCCGCGGATGCCGGAATCGACATCTACACCCACTCCGAAATGCTCCCCGCGCACGCATATCCCGAACTGAAAAAGTATCCGCACCTGTACGGCAACTACGGCAGTGCGTGGCATCGGCAGAATACGGAGTTCGCCGCGTTCAACGGTCCGATTCTGATGACGACAAACTGCATCACTCCGGTTCAGGTCGCCTATCGGGACCGGATCTTCACCACCGGAATGGCCGGCTATCCCGATGTTCCCCATATTCCGGAGCGGCAGGATGGAAAACCGAAGGATTTCTCGGCTCTGATTGAACTGGCGAAGCGGTGTCCGCCGCCGACTCCGCTGGAGGATGGGAAGCTGGTGATCGGTTTCGCGCATGCCCAGGTGCTGGCGCTCGCGGACAAGGTGGTCGAGGCGGTGAAGTCGGGGGCGATCCGCCGCTTCATCGTGATGGCGGGGTGCGACGGCCGGCAGGGGGCGCGTTCCTACTTCACCGAGGTCGCGCAGAGTCTTCCGCCGGATGCCGTGATCCTGACCGCGGGATGTGCAAAGTACCGTTACAACAAACTCCAGCTCGGCGAAATCGGCGGCATCCCGCGCGTATTGGACGCTGGTCAGTGCAACGACAGTTATTCTCTGGCGCTGATCGCTCTGAAACTCAAGGAGGCTTTCGCGCTCGACAACGTGAACAGTCTGCCGCTTTCGTTCGATATCGCCTGGTATGAGCAGAAGGCGGTTGCGGTGCTGCTTGCGCTGCTGTCGCTCGGCTTCAAGAACATTCGTCTGGGCCCGACTCTTCCGGCGTTCCTCTCGCCGGGCATTGCAAAGGTGCTCTCCGAAGCGTTCGGGATCCGGGGAATTACCGATCCCGCAACGGATGTCGAAGCAATGATGAGCGGAAAATAAGTTTTCCGCCGCCGGTTCATCAGGAAACGGCTCCGCTTTTTCCGGGCGGAGCCGTTCTGTTTTCCATGCTGCTCCGCTTTTTCAGAAAATACGGAGTCGTTTGAGTTCTTCGAGTTCGAGAAGAAGATTCGGTGTGCAGTCGGAACGGATTGTTTCGAGTTCCTCCCGGGAGAAAAAGCGGACCGCGTCGATCTCCGAGCTCTGAAAGGAGAACGGCCCTTCCGACACCAGAGAGAATACTCCGACATTTTCCGACTCAATGGAATTCCGGATTCTGGAGCGGAACAGGAAGCGGAGAGGCAGAGCGGGATCCAGTCCCAGCTCCTCATGCATTTCGCGCCGGGCCGCCGCTTCGTAATCTTCGCCGTGGTCGAGATGCCCGCCGACGGCGGTATCCCATTTCCCCGGCTGGATGTCCTTGGTTTTTGTGCGGAGCTGGAGCAGGATCCGTTTCCCGTCCGGATGAAAAACGACCACATGCGCGGTGCGGTGGATCAGCGAGGGATCGCCGTGACAGCGCGACCGCGGAGCGCTCCCGATCACACGGTCCTGTTCATCCACAATGTCGAACATCTCTTCCATCGGCGGACTCAGGCTTTTTTGCGGTTGGAGGATTTTTTCTCCGTCGCGGTTTTCTTTTTTCCTGCCGGGGACTTCTTTTTCGGTGCGTCGATCCGGGGTTCCGGCGCGTTCTCCGGAGCGGCGGGGGAGACGGACTCCTCCGTTTCCGGAAAAAAGACCACTTTCCGGTTGTCCAGACGGGCGACGATCCGGGGAGCATCGGCGAGGAATCCGCGCAGGATGCTGTCGGCCAGTTCGTCCTCGATATATCGTTCGATGGCGCGGCGCAGCGGCCGTGCGCCGAATTCCGGCTGGAATCCCTTCTCGATGATGAAGTCGACCACCGGCGGTTCGACGATCAGCTCCTTGCCGTTTTCCTTCAGGCGGTCCTGCACCTTTTTGAGCTCCAGATTGACGATCTTGAGAATATCTTCCCGTTCGAGGCGGCGGAAGACGATCACATCGTCGATCCGGTTGATGAACTCCGGCTTGAACCGTTTCTTGGCGGTTTCGATGAGGCGGTCCGCGACCTTCTGGAACGACTCTCCGGGTTTGAGCGCACCTTCGAATCCCAGTCCGGACCCTTTCATCATCTGTTCCGCGCCGAGATTGCTGGTCATGATGACGATGGTGTTGCGGAAATCGATCCGCCGGCCGAGACTGTCGGTGAGTTTGCCCTCCTCCAGAATCTGAAGCAGGAGGTGCATGACGTCGGGATGGGCCTTTTCAATTTCGTCGAACAGCACGACGCTGTACGGATGGCGGCGCACCCGCTCGGTGAGTTCTCCGCCTTCTCCGTGCCCGACGTATCCCGGAGGAGAGCCGACCAGACGGCTGACATTGAATTTTTCCATGTATTCGGACATATCCACCTGAATGAGCGAATCGGCGTCTCCGAAGATGAATTCCGCCAGCGCCTTGGCCAGCAGCGTCTTGCCCACGCCGGTCGGGCCNNCCGAACGGCGCAGCGCCCGCGAGACGGCGCTGACCGCATCCGCCTGTCCGATCACGGTGTTGGAGAGCTCCTCCTCCATGCGGAGCAGACGGGCGGTCTCTCCTTCCTGCATCTGCGAAACCGGCACCCCGGTCAGCTTCGAGATGATGACCGCGATTTCCGGCGTGTCGATCACCGGACGGCGGCTGCGGCAGAGTTCGCTCCATTCGTTCTGTCTGTTTTCCAGTTCGGTGCGGAGGGCGCGTTCGCGGTCGCGGCACTCGGCGGCCGCCTCGTAGTTCTGTTCGGCGATGGCGTTCTCCTTGTCGCGGCAGACTGCGCTGATCTTCTCTTCCAGGGGGGCAAGATCCGGCGGCTGGGGCGTGTCGATGATCCGGGCGCGTGCGCCGGCTTCGTCGATCACGTCGATCGCCTTGTCGGGGAGGAAGCG
>DDJH01000250.1 GCA_002338895.1 Lentisphaeria bacterium UBA1829
CCAGCAGGAAAACTTGATTTTCTCCGGGAAAAGAGATAAAATACCGAATGAAAAACAGACTGCCGCACGCGGGAAACAGAAACCCGGTCCGGTGACCGGCAGGAAGCGAGGAGACCATGGAAGAGGGACTGTTCTCTCAATTGACCGATCGTCCGCTGGCGGACAGACTCCGCCCGGAAACCCTGGATGACATTGTCGGCCAGGAGGAACTGATCGGTCCGGACGGCCCCATCCGCAAAATGCTGGAAACAAAGAAAATTTCCAGCTTCATTCTCTGGGGTCCGCCGGGATGCGGGAAAACGACGATCGCACGCCTGATGGCAAACGGAACCGATATGCGCTTTGTCGCTCTTTCCGCGGTCTTTTCCGGAATCGCCGATCTGCGCAAGGCGTTCGACGAGGCGGAAAAAAGACGGCTCTACGGAGAGCGGACCCTGCTGTTCGTCGACGAGATCCACCGCTTCAACCGCGCCCAGCAGGACGGATTCCTCCCGTTCGTGGAGAACGGAACCGTGACCCTGGTCGGCGCGACAACGGAGAATCCCTCTTTTGAACTGAACAGCGCGCTGCTCTCCCGCTGTAAGGTCTTTGTCATGAAACCGCTGGATCGGAATGCGCTCCGCCGGATTGTCGAACGGGCGGAAACGCTGGTCGGCCGCAAACTCCCCGTCGATCCCGAAGCAGAGGAAATGCTGCTCGAACTGGCGGACGGCGACGGCCGCTACCTGATCAATCTGATCGAAAGCATCTACGATCTTGCTCCGCGCGACGGCCGGCTCGACCGGAACAGTCTTGAAAAAATCGTTCAGCATCGCGCGCCGATCTACGACAAGGACCGTGAAGGCCACTACAATCTGATCAGCGCGCTGCACAAATCCCTGCGCGGTTCGGATACCGACGCCGCGCTCTACTGGGCCGCCCGGATGCTGGAAGGCGGAGAGGATCCTCTCTACCTGCTGCGCCGCTTGACCCGCTTTGCGATGGAGGACGTGAGTCTCGCCGATCCGCAGGCCCTGCCGATGGCGATTGCCGCGTGGGACGCCTATGAGAGGCTCGGATCGCCGGAGGGGGATCTCGCTCTGGCCGAACTGATCATCTATCTGGGAACTGCTCCGAAGTCGAACAGCGCGGAGACCGCGTGGAACAAAGCGAGAAAGGCGGCCTCCGAGTATGCGTCGCTGACTCCTCCCGCGCATATCCTGAATGCTCCGACCAGGCTGATGAAGGAGATCGGATACGGAAAGGGGTATGTTTACGATCACGACACTCCGGAGGCGTTTTCGGGTCAGAACTATTTCCCGGACTCCATGCCCCGCATCCGGTTCTACAATCCGCCGGAGCGCGGGTTTGAACGCGAGATTCTGCGGCGCCTCCGCTACTGGGATCGTCTCCGGGCGGAGAAACAGAAGAAGGCCGGTGACTGATGGCGCGCTCGGATTTCCGTCCCGGGGATATTCCGGCCAGGCCGGGGGTTTATGTGTATCGCGACCGGTTCGGAACGGTGATTTATGTGGGGAAGGCGTCGAATCTGCGGCGGCGCATGTCGCACTATTTTCAGCCGTCGCAGGCGCGGAGGGCGGATCCGAAGCTGCGCTCCCTGATCCATTCGATCGACCGATGGGAGATCTTTCCGGTGAAAAGCGAGGACGAGGCGCTGATTCTGGAGTCCCGCTTCATCAAGGAGTATGCGCCGCACTACAATATCCTGCTCCGGGACGACAAACGCTATCCGATGCTGAAAATCGATCGGAACGAACGGTTCCCGCGCGTGCGTCTGACCCGGCTCCGGAAGAAGGATTCGTGTCTTTATTTCGGTCCGTTTCCGCACGGGAGCGCCATGCGCCGTCTGGCCGAGTATCTGACCCGGCGGTTCGGTCTGCGCTCCTGCAAGGCGGAATCTCCCGGAGAGGAGGAGTTCCGGCACTGTCTGGCCGGGACGGTCCGCGACTGCTGCCGGCCCTGCGTGGGCGGCGTGACGGAGGAGGAGTACCGGGAGAGGGTCGACCGCGTGGTCGCGGTGCTGAACGGTGAGATCCGCGAGGTCGCCGAGGAGCTCCGGCAGAAAATGGCAAAAGCCGCCGCGGAAAAGGCGTTTGAAAAGGCGGCCGCCTTCCGCGATATTCTGGGAAATCTGCAGTCGCTGGTCCGGACGCGCTCGTTCGAACACGCCGAGCTGCCGAATGAGGCGGGGATGGAGGCCGTGGCGGATCTGCAGAAGGCGCTGCGGCTGCCGAATGTGCCGCATGTGATTGTCGGTTTCGATATTTCCAATCTGGGGACAACCTTCGCGGTCGCGAGTCTGGTCTGCTTCCGGGAGGGACGCCCCGACAAGGCGTCGTATCGGCGTTTCCGGATCAAAACCGTCGAAGGACAGAACGACTTCGCAATGATGAACGAGGTGGTCAAACGCTACTTCTCCCGTCTGCTCCGCGAACAGCGTCCGCTTCCCGATCTCCTGATGGTGGACGGCGGAAAAGGACAGCTGCATCTGGCGCTCGACGCGCTGATCTCCATCGACTGTCCGCCGTTTCCGGTCGTCGGGCTGGCGAAACGGAACGAGGAGATCTTTCTCCCCGGCCGCAGCGAGCCGGTCGTCCTGGACCGGAACCGTCCCGCCCTGAAGGTCCTGCAGGCCCTGCGCGACGAGGCACACCGCTTCGCCGTCTCCTACAACCGTCAGCTCCGACTCAAACGGATCGCCGAATCCCTGCTCGATGAGATCCCCGGACTGGGCGAGGTCCGCCGAAATGCCCTCCTGAAGGCCTTCGGTTCCGTCGCGATGATCCACAAAGCCTCCCCCCGCGAGATCGCCGACCGCGTTTCCGGAATCGGTCCCGAATTCGCCGAAACCATTCACGAATTTCTGCGGACGCACCGCTGATTCCGGGAAACAATTCCCCCGCTTCTCCTGCCGCCTGCTTTTTCCGATCGGACAAAAAAAGAGACGGCAGAAAACTTCCTGCCGCCTCTCGTCCAAATAAACGGAAAAGCGATACTCTTAGAACGCATTCCGGTAGATGCCGAGGATATCCTCAACGCTCGTGTCGCGCGGATTTCCGCCCGTGCAGACATCGGCGAAGGACATTTCCGCCAGCGCCGGCAGATCCTCCTCCTTCACCGAGGGCAGCTCGCGCATCTTCTGCGGAATTCCGACATCGACAGAGAGTTTGCGAACCGCTTCGACCGCCGCTTTGCGCGCCTCCTCCGTGCTCATGGCATCGACATTTGCAACGCCCATCGCCCGCGCGATTTCGCGGTATTTCTCTCCGGTTGCCGGCGCATTGTACTCCATCACATAGGGGAGCAGCACCGCGTTGGCAATGCCGTGCGGCGTGTTGTAGAATCCGCCGAGCGAGTGCGCCATCGAGTGGACGATTCCGAGTCCGACGTTGGAGAATCCCATTCCGGCGATGTACTGCCCGAGCGCCATGCCGTCGCGGCCTTCCGGTGTGTTGTTCACGGCTCCGCGCAGCGAGCGGGAGATGATCTCAATCGCCTTCAGATGCATCATATCGGTCAGTTCCCAGGCGGCCTTTGTGATGTATCCTTCGATTGCGTGGGTCAGCGCATCCATTCCGGTTGCGGCGGTCAGCCCCTTCGGCATCGAGGACATCATCTCCGGATCGATCACGGCGAGAAGCGGAATATCGTGCGGATCGACGCAGACAAATTTCCGTTTCTTCTCCTCGTCTGTGATAACATAGTTGATCGTGACCTCCGCCGCGGTTCCGGCCGTGGTCGGAATGGCGATGATCGGAACACACGGCCTGGACGTGGCCGCGCAGCCTTCCAGAGAAACCACATCGGCAAACTCCGGATTGTTGATGATGATGCCGATCGCTTTCGAGGTGTCGGTCGGGGAGCCTCCGCCGATCGCAATGAGGTAGTCCGCTCCGGCCGCCTTGAACGCTTCCACGCCCTGCTTGACAACGTTGACCGAGGGATTGGCCTTCACGTCGCTGAAGATTTCATAGGCAAGACCCGCCTGATCCAGCAGAGAGGTCACTTTGTCCGCCACATGAAATTTGATGAGATCCTTGTCGGTCACGACAAGCGCTTTTTTGAACCCGCGTCTCTTAATCTCATCCACGATGGCGGAAATGGCTCCCGCGCCGAAATAGGAAGTCTGATTCAGAATCATGCGATTGATCATTTCTACGAACTCCTTCTGCCTCAATATCGTTGTTTTGTTTCTTTGCGTAAAGAACCGCATCCGGTTTAGATGGAATTGTGTAAAAGTAGCACCGGATTTCGGAATTTCAAGTTATCGGCATGAAGGTTTAACGGAGAAATCGGACGGGGCTTGCCGCCATTCGGATTTTCTGTTCCGCTTCCGCGTATGTCGGATGGATCGGACTCCTGGCGGAGGAATCGCGGATGGATGCGCAGTCCGTCGTTTTCCGCATGGAGCCGGAGAGAAAAAAAGGCGTCCGGAAGAACCGGACGCCTGTCGTTTCGGGAGAATTTCCGGCCTTTTATTTTACGACCAGATTCACAATCCGTTTCGGCACGCAGATCGCTTTGACGAGCTGTTTGCCTTCGATGGCTTTCTGCACCTGCGGATTGGCGAGGGCGAGTTCGCGCATCGTATCCGGATCGGCGCTGGTCGGCATCATCATGCGGACGCGCGGTTTGCCCTGAACCTGGACCATGATTTCGATCTCATCCTCTTTGAGTTTGGACTCATCGAATTCGGGCCACGGGGCCAGGGAGAGGGGGGCCTCATGACCGAGGATCTCCCACATCTCCTCCGCGATGTGCGGGGCGTACGGACAGAGCAGTTTCGCGTAGATTTCCGCGGCCTCCCGGGGCATTTTCTCCAGTTTGGAGAACTCGTTGAGGAAGATCATCATCTGGCTGATCGCGGTGTTGAAGTTCAGCGTTTCGGTGTCCTCCGTGACTTTCCGGATTGTGGCGTGCAGGAGTTTCTCCTGTGCGGGAGTGAGAGGAATGTCCGCAATTTCCGTCTGCGCGATCATCCGCCAGGAGCGTTTCAGGAAGCGGAAGACCCCTTCCACACCCTGGGTGCTCCACGGCTTCACCGCCTGAAGGGGACCCATGAACATCTCATAAAGACGCATGGCGTCCGCTCCGTAGTCCCGGATGACGTCGTCCGGGTTGACCACGTTCTTCAGCGATTTCGACATTTTCGCGGGGAACTCCGTCAGTTTTTCCCCGGTCTCCTTGTGAACGGGTCCGTTCTCCCCCTTGACGACCTTGTCCATCGGGACCAGTGCGCCGCGGGAATCCTTGTAGGAGATTCCGAGAATCATTCCTTGATTGATCAGCTTGTGGAACGGCTCCGGCGTGGAGACCGCCCCGATGTCGTACAGCACCTTGTGCCAGAACCGGGCATACAGAAGATGGAGAACCGCATGCTCGGCCCCGCCGACATAGAGATCGACCGGCATCCAGTACTTCTCCTTTTCCGGATCGACAAACTGCTTGTCGTTATCCGGATCCAGATAGCGCAGATAGTACCAGCAGGAACCCGCCCACTGCGGCATTGTGTTCGTTTCGCGGCGGCCCTTCATACCGGTGACGGGATCGGTGTAGTCGAGCCACTCCTTGGCGTTCGCAAGCGGAGATTCGCCGGTGCCCGCCGGTTTGAAATCGTCCAGAGGAGGAAGCGTGACCGGAAGATCCTTTTCGTCCACCAGACGGATGGAGCCGTCCTCCATGTGAATGACCGGGAACGGTTCGCCCCAGTAGCGCTGACGGCTGAACAGCCAGTCGCGGAGTTTGTAGTTGACCGTGCGTTTGCCGGCGTTCCGTTTCGAGAGCCAGTCGATCGTGGCCTGCTTCGCCTCCTTGACGTGCATGCCGTTGAGGACGAGTCCCTGATCGTTGGCGGAGTTGAAGCTGACGCCGTCGCCGGTCCAGCAGACTTTCCCGGCGAGAATGTCATCCATCCGGAGTCCGGCCGCCTTGGCGTCCGCTTCGGACGGCTCGATGATGCAGCGGATCGGAAGATGGAATTTGACGGCGAAATCGAAGTCGCGGGTGTCGTGCGCCGGAACCGCCATGATCGCTCCGGTTCCGTAGGAGGAGAGAACGTAGTCGGAGATCCAGACCGGCAGTTTCTCCCCGTTGACGGGATTGACCGCATAGGCTCCGGTGAAGGCTCCGGTTTTGTCCTTGTTGAGATCGGTGCGCTCCAGATCGCTTTTGAGCGCGGCTTTCCGCTGGTATTCCCGGACCGTCTCGCGCTGTTCCGGTGTGGTGATGGCATCGACCAGTTCGTGTTCCGGAGAGAGGACCAGATAGGTGGCGCCGAACAGCGTGTCGGGCCGGGTTGTGAAGACCGTGACCTGCTTCTCCGTCCCGTCGATATGGAACACCACTTCGGCTCCTTCGGATTTCCCGATCCAGTTGCGCTGCATCTCCTTGATGCCTTCCGGCCAGTCGAGCTGGTCGAGATCGGCGAGAAGACGTTCCGCATAGGCGGTGATCTTGAGCATCCACTGCTTCATCGGCTTGCGGATGACAGGGTGATTGCCGCGTTCGCTCCGGCCGTCGATGACCTCCTCGTTCGCAAGCACGGTGCCCAGCGCGGGACACCAGTTCACGGGAACTTCGTCGATATAGGCCAGTCCCTTCTTGTAGAGCTGAAGGAAGATCCACTGCGTCCAGCGGTAGTATTTCTCATCGGTGGTGTTGATTTCGCGGTCCCAGTCGTAGCTGAAGCCGAGGGACTGAATCTGGCGTTTGAAGGTCGCGATATTCTTTTTGGTCGTGATGGCGGGATGGGTTCCCGTCTCCACGGCGTACTGTTCCGCGGGAAGGCCGAATGCGTCCCAGCCCATCGGGTGGAGCACATTGTATCCGCGCATCCGTTTGTAGCGGCAGAAAATGTCGGTGGCCGTGTATCCCTCCGGATGCCCCACGTGGAGACCCGCCCCGCTGGGATAGGGAAACATGTCCAGCACATAGAGCTTTTCCTTTCCCGGAATTTCGGTTGCCTTGAAGGTCTTGTGATCGGCCCAGTATTTCTGCCATTTCTTTTCGATGGCGGAAAAATCGTATTCTCTGTTTTCCATGGTTCAATCCTTCCTGTGGTTCAGTTCCTGTATCCGTTTTGCCAGTTTGACGATGACGCTCTTGTAGTGGAGCAGCGCCCGGGCGTACGCAAGTTTTTCCGCCAGCGTGAGCAGCACATAGAGCATGGCGCAGATCGTGACGGTCCAGACACTCCCCGTCGCCGCCGCAAGGCCGGAGAACAGCAGACAGAAAAGAAGCGCGGTCCCTGTCGCCGCCCGGCGGTACCGGCGGACAACGGCTGTGTCGCCGCTGCGCCCGAGCACCTTCTCTTCCTGCGCTGTGAATTCAATCCGGTCCATTTCCGTTTTCTCAGAGATAGTCTTTCTTCCGCAGATCAAAGACCCGTTTCGCTTTCCCCTCCTGTGCCGGCAGGGAGTTCGGCGCAACCAGTTCAACCCGGGGATTCACGCCCAGTTCGGTCTTCAGCGCGTCGATCACCTTCCGGCGGATGCCGTCCATCTGCTCCAGCGAGCCGGAGAAGCTGTGCGGATTGATCTCCACTTTCACATGGATGCGGTCGAGAAGATCGTCCTTGGTCACTTCGATGATGTAGTGCGCGCCGATCTCCGGCACGCTCATGACCGCCTTCTCGATCTGCTGCGGGAAGATGTTCACTCCGTTGATGATGAGCATATCGTCGGAACGGCCTTTGAAGCGGGCGATCCGGCGGTGTGTGCGGCCGCACGGACACGGTTCCGGTATGATCCGTGTCAGGTCGTGGGTCCGATACCGGATCAGCGGCATGGCTTCGCGCTGGAGGGAGGTCAGGACCAGTTCGCCCTCTTCCCCGTCGGGGAGCACTTCGCCGGTCACGGGGTCGATGATCTCCATCAGGTACTGGTCCTCCCAGAGGTGCATGCCGTTGTTCCGTTCGCGGCATTCAAAGGCGAGCCCGGGACCGCACATTTCGGAGAGTCCGTAGGAATTGAAGGCCTGGACGCCGAACGCCTCTTCGATCTGTCTGCGCAGTGCGTCGGAGTGGGGTTCCGCCCCGATGAAGAAGATCCGCAGTTTCAGATCCTTCGGGCTGATTCCGCACTCCGGGAAGAAGCTCAGAAGACGCATGGAGTAGCTCGGAAGAATGTGACAGACCGTCGTTCCGAAGGTCTGCATGAACCAGATCTGCCGTTTCGAGTTGCCCGCCGCGCTCGGGATGACCAGTGCGCCGAGTCTTTCCATTCCGTAGTGGAAGCCGAGTCCGCCGGTGAAGAGACCGTAGCCCATGATGTTCTGGAACACGTCGGTCGGACGGGCGCCCGCCATGAAGGCCGAACGAGCGGTCATGTTCGCCCAGAGATCCAGATCGTGCTGCGTGTGAAACACCACGGTCGGCGTTCCGGTCGTCCCGGACGAGGAGTGCAGGCGGACAATGTCCTTCATCGGTTTCGCGACAAATCCGTACGGAAAGTTCTCCCGCAGCGTCTGCTTGTCGACCAGCGGAAGGCGGCGGATGTCGTCCAGAGTCCGGATCGACTCAATCACCGGCTCCGTCAGAATCTTCGAATAAAAGGGGGAGNNAAGGACATTAATAAAAGGGGGAGTGCGCCGCAAGGGTCAGTGTTTTTTTCAGACAGCTCAGCTGGAGCGCCTGAAGATCTGCGCGGCTCATCAGTTCGATGTCGCGCTGCCAAAATTCCGTTTCCATCATTCACACCTTCGTATCTATGAAATTTAAGATTTTTTAACCGATCGGATTGTCAGGAAAAATCCAAGCGCCATGCTCAGAAACGCCCCCATCAGCACCCGGTATTCCGCCGGAAGGAGAAACGTGATGAAGTGCGCGGGAAGCCAGAAATACAGAATCGTTTTCGGAATGAACGACCCCCACGCATGTTTGTCGATCAAACTCAGAAATTCGGTCCCTCCGACGATCCTCCGCTTCGCGAACACCACATTGAACCACTCATGGCCGAGCATCATCGGATACGCGAAGATCAGATTCATCCAGAACGAGGTCGAAATCGCAAAAATCAGCCTGTTTCCGATCTCCCCCATATCCTTCCCGCCGAACCACAGCGGAGTTCCCATGACGCCTGCAACGCCTCCCGCGAACAGCGCAAACGCAATCGTCATCACCATTCCGAACACGCCCCAGGTCACGGTGCGGACAAGAAAAAGATCCGTATGCCAGTACCCTGTCCGGATCCGGTTTTTGACCATCTCTCCGAACATCGCCAGAAGCGCAAATTTCAGGAACCCCATCCAATAGGGGGCCGCCTTGGTCACATTTCCGAACTGGTCGAGTCCTTTCAGCGTGAATCCGGTCCACTGGAACGAACCGTGAATCAGCCCTCCTTCCATGGAGAGTTTCGCCTGAATGGTGTAATTGATCGGGAAAAACACGACCAGCAGTGCCAGAAGCACCAGAAACGCGATTCCGATATAGTCCGTTTTTTTCATTGCTTCCCTCTTTGGTTGGATCGGATGTCAGACAAGTCCGAGTTCGAGAATGCGGTCCTTGGCCTCGGGATACCGTTGCATGAGCTCATCCGCGGAGCCTTCCACATAGTCCTCATATTCGAATCCGGGGCAGACGACCGCGCCGAACAGGCCCCAGCTCTCCTCCGACCGGTCGAGAAGAACGGTGCTCTGCCACGTCCAGGCGGGAACGAGGCTCTGCGGGAACTCTCCGCCGAGCACATCCGGTCCGATGATCCGCTCTTCAAAGGTCCCGTCGGGGAGCAGCAGAAGCTGGATTGCGGGCGATCCGGCGTGATACATCCAGATCTCGTCCGATTTGACCATGTGCCAGCGGGAGATCTCCTTCCCGCGCAGCAGGTAGAAGATACTGGTTGCCGCCCGGCGCTGTTTGGTTGCGTGCGTGCGGACAACGGAACGGAACACTTCCCGGAACATTCCTCCCTCGCAATGTCCCTGAAGTCCGAGAGCCTGAGCAATTTCCTGTGCGGATGCCATAACGGTCAATGAAGAATAGAAGAAACGCCGGGGTGCTTGTCCCCCGGCGTTCCGTTGATTCAAAGGGTGGATTACTTCCGCAGCGTGACGGCGACAAATTCGTCACGGCGGTTCTTGGAGCGGGATTCTTCGTCATCGCCCTGCACGGCGGGACGTTCCTCCCCGTAGCTGATGGTCCGGATCCGCGATTCCGCAACCCCTTTGCCGAGCAGATATTCCTTTGCGGCCAGCGCTCTGCGTTCTCCCAGCGCGCGGTTGTATTCATCGCTTCCGCGGCTGTCGCAGTTTCCTTCGATCACCACGCCGGTTCCCGGGTTGCTGGAAAGGTAGGAGGCGATCTCATCGAGTTTCGGTGCTTCGGCGCTTGCGATCCGGGAGCTGTCGAACGGGAAGTAGACGATCGGCAGCGTGACTCCGGGAATCGGACGGCCGAAATCGTCATACGGTCCGGGTGCCGTGGAGTTCCATTCTCCGGCTCCCGCTCCTTCGATTCCGTTGATGCCGCCGGTGCTCGTGATCTCCGCCGATCCGCCGACAGGCTGCTGTTCCGTTCCTGTACCGCGGACGTCGCTGGAGGTGCCTTTCACCTTGAACATTTCAAGGCTTTCATCCTCTCCGCTTTCGAACCATGCGCATCCGGTTGCTCCGAGTGCGAGGGCGATTGCCGCTGCTCCGCCGATCATCCGTTTCGTGAATGACATACATCTTCTCCCTGTTTTTCTGTTGTTTCGCAATGTTTTCTGATACCTTGACAATTTAACGATTATTTTTCATTTTTCAATCACTTTTCCGGTTTCTGCATCAAGAAATGCGCTTTTTTTTCATTTTTTTAAGAAAAGATTTCTGTTCTTCTATTGTTTATCGCGCAACGGGAGTTAAATTAATAGCGTCACGGTGAAATTAAATCACGGAAGGATTGAAGCATCATGTCAGAGTCACTACCCAAGATGGCGCCCGGGGACATCAACTGGTCCTCCCTGGGATTTGCGTACATGCCGACCAATTCCTATGTCCGCTCCACATGGACGGATGGAAAATGGTCTGAACCTGTCCTGCACACGGAACCGGTGATCACGATGTCCGTCGCGGCAACCTGTCTGCATTACGGGCAGGCCGCGTTCGAAGGACTCAAATGTTTCCGTCAGAAGGATGGTTCGGTCCGCTGCCTCCGGCCCTGGGAGAATGTCAAACGGATGAATCTCGCGGCCGATTACATGCTCGCCCCCCAGATCCCCATGGAGCTCTATCTGAAGATGATTGAGATGGTCGTGCGGGACAATGTCGATTATGTGCCGCCCTATGGAACCGGCGGCGCGCTCTATATCCGTCCGCTGCTGATCGGAACCGGCGCACAGGTCGGTGTCGCGCCCAGCAAAATGTATGATTTCCTGATTCTGGTCACCCCGGTCGGCGCCTATTACAAGGGCGGAATCACTCCGGTCGAAGCGCTCGTCATTGAGGATTACGACCGCGCCGCTCCGCTCGGAACCGGACATGTCAAATTCGCCGGAAATTACGCCGCCAGTCTCAAGCCCAGCCGCGTCGCAAAAGACAAGGGGTATCCGATCACCTTGTTCTTCGACCCGAAGGAGCATGAGTTCATCGACGAATTCGGAACCAGCAACTTCTTCGCGATCACAAAGGACGGCCGGTATGTGACGCCGGTTTCCCGTTCCATTCTCCACAGCATCACCAATATGTCGCTGCAGGAGATCGCGAAGGATTTGAACATCCCGGTCGAACTGCGGAAGATTCACAAGAAGGAGCTTGCCGATTTCGCCGAGGTCGGCGCGTGCGGAACCGCCGTGGTCATCACCCCGATTTCCAAGATCGTCATGGGGGACACCGTCTTCCAGTACGGCGAAACCTGCGGCCCGGTTCTCCACCAGCTCTACGACCGCATGACCGGCATTCAGCACGGCGATCTGCCCGATACGCACAACTGGATGATGAAGATTCAGTAAGAACAGAGATCTTGATTCCGCTCCTGCGGAAATCGCAGCGGGAAGGAAATGCCTTTTGAGGAAAGGTTTTTCCTTCCCGCATTCTTTTTTCAGAAACCGTTTCGTTTTCCGCCGGGGAGCGGATCAGAGTTCGTCGAGGAAGCGCCGGAATTCCCGGGCACGGTGATTCAGCGTGTGATCCCGGAGTGTGCGTTGGAAGGCGGCTTCCGCCATTCTGCGGGCGCAGTCGGGTTTTTTCTGGAAGAAGCGTGCTTTTTCGCAGAGTTCCGCGGGGGTGCGGAAAATGGAGATTTCGCGGTCCGGTTCGAACAGCTCCTCCAGCTCCTCGACATATTCGGTCAGCAGACACGTCCGGCAGGCGGAGACAATGAAAACCTGCATGTTGACCAGCGTATGAAGATCCTTGAACTGATCCTGCTGGACATTGATGAACAGTTCGGCTCCTGAGACGGCCTGGCGCAGGGTTTTGCCGTAAATATTTTTTGCGAGAGGGAAAAGCGCCGCGCTCTGTCCGGCGGAGAGGTCCGAAAGCTCATGCCATTTTCTCCCGTACAGAGTCACCGGGAGATCCGCGTTCAGAAGGGTTTCAAAACATTGGATCCGGTGCGGAGAGGGTCGTCCGATGAAGATCCGTTTCCGGCGGAAAACCGGATCGACCTCCTTTTCCGGATAAAAGCGGCGCGGATTGACTCCATGCGGAAGGTAAACTGCGTTGGAATATCCCTTTTCCCGCAGTTCCCGGCAGGAGTAGCGGGAGGTCGTGACAACCAGATCCACCTGATGGATCCACTGTTCCGGCCGGGCAAAGGCGGGAAAATTCGGTCCCTCCATATCGTAGACGACGATCCGGCCGCGGTAGAACTCCCGAACCTTCCGGAAGTCGAACCGCGGTTTGGATGAGTTGAAGACCAGTATATCCGGCTTCTCCCTCTCCACCAGTTTCCGCAGTGCGTCGTGCCGCTTGCGTTCCGGCGAGCGCCAGAAGACGGGAAAACGATTCCCGTTCAGCGCCGACAGTGACTGAAAGCGGGTTTCCACTCCGGTCGCCGCAATGGACTCTGTAAAATCTTCCAGATAGCAATCCAGCTTTCCGGGAGAGGCGATCATGATCAGTTTCATCAGGATTCTCACTGCTGTATGGATTTTTGGGAAAGGGAATTTTTCAATATATCCGATCTTCTGAAAATGTCAAGGTTTCGCGGGAAGAATCGCATGAAAACCTGTTTCCGGACTGGATTCTTCCGGTGAGGGGGGTATATTAAAACTCACAGACAGAAAAAAAGGAGAAATAGGAATGACAATTATCAGGGATTTTCCGTATATTCTGCATGGCGGAGACTGGAATCCGGATCAGTGGCTGCGCCACCCGGAGGTGATTGACCGGGATTTTGAACTGATGGACCGCGCCGGATGCAACACGTTCTCTCTGGGGATCTTCTCCTGGGGACAGATTGAGCTGGAAGAGGGAGTGTTTGATTTCTCCTGGCTGGATTCGATCATGGACCGCTGCGCGGAGCGGGGGAAGAAGATTTTCCTTGCCACACCGTCCGCCGCCCGGCCGGGATGGATGGGCCAGCGGTATCCGGAAACCGCCATCGTGCAGGAGAATGGGCGACGGATCCCGTGGATGACGCGGCAGAGCGCATGCCTCAACAGTCCGGTCTACCGGAACGGATGCGCGCGGATCGACGGTCTGCTGGCGGAGCGGTATCACAATCATCCGGCTCTGGCGGGCTGGCACGTCAGCAACGAGTATTCGACGGTCTGCTGGTGCGACCGCTGTCTGGAGAAGTTCCATGAATTTCTGAAGCGCCGCTACCGGACGCTCGATCATCTCAACGACTGCTACTGGTCGGCGTTCTGGAGCCACCGCTTTACCGACTGGGCCCAGGTGAATCCGGGAGACGGCGCTCTGGATATCGCCCGGCTGGACTGGATGCGTTTCGTTTCGGAAAACATTCTGGATTTCTTCCGGATGGAAATTGCCGCCATCCGCCGTTATTCCGACAAGCCGCTCTCCACGAATATGATGGGGACCTTCGGACCGCTGAACTACTGGACGATCGCCGGAGAGTGCGATTTCATCGGCGACGACTGCTATCCGGACTGGTATCTCGGCGACGTCGAGCGGGAGGCCGCCCGCTTCTCGTTCCTCCACGACATGCACTACACGATGAAGAACAAGCCGTTTCTTCTGTTCGAGACCTGTCCGGGCATTCCGAACTATCATCCGTACACGAAACTGCGCCGTCCCAACGAGCTGGTCCGGGAGATGCATCTGGCGCTCGGACACGGCGCGGACGGAACCATGTACTTCCAGTGGAGAAAAGGACGCGGAAACGCCGAAAAGATCCATGGCGCCGTCGTCGGTCATGACGGAACCGATCAGACTCTGATGTTCCGGACGGTCGCCGAATACGGAGCCCGTCTGCCCCGGATCGCGGAGATCGTCGATTCCGGCCGCCGTCAGCAGGCCGCCGTGGTGTTCGACTGGGAGGCGCTCTGGGCGCTGAACACCACATGCGGATTCGGCGGCGATTCCGTCAAACAGTACGAAAGAACGGTCGGAGAGCACTATCGCGCACTCTGGAAACACAATGTCGATCTTGCGGTCATCAACAGCACCTGCGATTTCAGCGGCTACCGTCTGCTGGTCGCTCCGATGCTGTTCCTGCTCAAGGACGGCGTCGCGGAACGGCTGAAGAGCTTTGTCCAAAACGGCGGAACTCTCGTGATGACCTATCTTTCCGCCTATGTCGATGAGAACAACGCCTGCTTCTTCGGCGGCAATCCGGGCGGAAAGATGCTCCGGGAGCTGTTCGGAATCTGGAGCGAGGACATCGACGGACTCGAGCCGCAGGTCCGGCAGTCCTTCGACTATCGCGGCGTCCGGCGCGAGGTCCGCGACTATGCGGAATATCTCCATGCGGAGGGCGCGGAAGTCCTTGCCGCCTACAACTCCGAGTTCTACGCCGGATCGCCCGCGCTGACCGTGAATCGATTCGGACTCGGACAGGCGTTCTACATCGGCGCAAGAACCGGTCTGGAGTTCCTGACGGACTTCTATGGCGAACTTCTGGAATCCTGCGGCATTTCCCCTGTTCTTCCGGGTGTCCCCGAGGCGCTGGCGGCAAGCCGCCGGATCGGCCGGGATGGATCGGAATACTATTTCCTGCTGAACCTGACCCCCGAGGAACAGCGCTGGCCGCTCCCGTTCCCGATGGAGGATCTGTGGAACGGAAAAGGTGAGATTGCCGAACTTCTGCTTCCGCCTTCCGGGAGCACGGTGCTCAAGCGGAAAGCGGATGAGATTCCGGCGGTCTGACCGCTTGTTCCGGAGCTCTTTCGGACTTTCGGAAAAGACCGGCCGGGAGAGGCCGGGTCCGGCAGGTTAGGAGATCCGCCAGCTCCCGATGGTCCAGGGGGGGAGTTCCGGGCGGAAGGATGCGGTCCGGTCGATTGGAGCGCAAGAAGGTTCTTCCGCGAGGTTGCATGCCGTGATCCGGTGCGGAGCGGAAAGACGGACGGTCGCCTGCGCGGGTTCTCCGGAGAGATTGACCAGACGCAGAATGGCTCCGTCGCCGTCTTCCGCCGGTTTCAGCGCCGAGAACGAAAGGGAGCCTTCCAGAGAGAGAAGGGATTCCTGTGCATTCCCGTTTTGGATTGCTCCGGTGCAGAGCGTGTAGACCTGCGGCGCGGCGCGGAGAAGCAGATGCGCCCGGTGCAGATCCGCATCGGTTTCGTGGAGGAAGAAGCGGTATGCACAGTCGAAATGCAGTTCGCGCAGAAGTTCGCCGTCGATTTCGCCTTCGGTGCCCACGGTCCGCCGGAATGCCCGGAAGAGCGTGATCAGGAGATCGCCCTCCGGCGTGCCGGAGATTTCGTGAAGTCCGCCGGAGGAGAGGAACGCAAGTCCGCCGGCGTCGTCGCGTTTGCCGGCAATGCCGCTGAAGTTTTTTTCGAGGGGTTCGGCTTCCCGGAAATCGTGGGATTCGCTGCCGGATTCGCGTCCCGGAGAGCGTGTCAGGAAGGCGAAGGCCTGGCTGGTGAAGAAGGGGCCGGGGATGCCGGTCGGAATGCGGAGACGGAGACGGCTGTCGCGAAGGGTGTTGACCAGCGAGATCTTCGCACGCAGTTCCGGAGAGCGGCGCGAGAGTTCAAGACGGGTCCGGATGGACAGGGAACGGGTGTGCGGGGAAAGGCGCGTTGAACCGTAGAATGCGTTCACGGTGCCCTCGAACAGAAGCTCTTCGGGAAGCTCGCAGGTCCGGGTGATCTCGAAAACGGTGCGCAGGGGATTGTCTTCGACGACCACGGTCTGCGCGGCGGAAAAGGCGATCAGTTCCGTGCCGCAGAGGGGACGGACATGACCCCAGCCGTCGCCGCTTTCCCGGTCAATGAGAAAATCGTTGAGTCCGGCATAGAGTCGTCCGGAGCGTTTGTCCCGCACTTGGAAGGTTCCGTCCGGCAGGATTTTCAGCGCGAGGAATTCGTTTTCGGCGCATGTGCCGCCGGTCCGCAGCGAACCGAAATAGCGGACCGGGGTTCTCTCNNCCAGCCGTATGCGTGCAGAGACACCTCCGCCGTCAGCGTGTAGATCTGAAATGTCCGGTATTCCTGCCGGTACAGGCTCTTCCGGACATTGCGCCGGATCGCGGTGACGGCATAAGGAATTTCCTCCCCCGTTTCCGTAAACAGATGAAAGGCGTTGCAGCTTTCGGAGCTCCTCGGTTCCGCGAACTGATGTGGATAGCTCTCTCCGATGAACTCCACGGGGAAGGAGAGAACCTCCCGGCGGGGGAACGGGAGGGGATTGAACAGGCGGACTG
>DDJH01000196.1:0-382 GCA_002338895.1 Lentisphaeria bacterium UBA1829
TCCCGTCGACGATCCGGTAAAGACCGGGCCACCCCGCCTGCCGTCCGGCAAAAGCGCCGTCGTGATCCCCCATCGCCATGCAGGTCACAAAACAGGCGGTGACGCGGGGATCCAGTGCGGCCGCCGCAAGAGCCTGTCCGCCGCCTTGACTGTGCCCCTGGACAAGAATCCGTTTCCCGTCCCATTCCGGCAGTCCGGCCGCATAGTCAATGATCCGCAATGCGCGCAGATACATCTCCTTCATATAGTATTTTTCGCGGTCGTTTTTGTCCCTGTGCGGATAAAATCCCAGTTCCCGGGCTTTTTCCTGATAGAAAGAGGCCGGCTCCCCGTTCGGAAGTCCGTTGGCGTTGACCGTGATCCGGATCGCGTTGCCGGTCCA
>DDJH01000196.1:445-8014 GCA_002338895.1 Lentisphaeria bacterium UBA1829
AAGGATCGGAAGAGATTTCGCCGCCGCGCCCCGGGGGATGGAGACCACGCCCGTTGCGGGAATCCCGCCCGGACAGGCGATCGAAACGTCGTAGGTCCGGAACCGTTCAGTCAGATCCTTCCGAATCGGAAACGGACGCGTCCGAACGTCCATCGGACAGGACGAAAGACGACGTTTCTGCCGGGCCCAGAAACGGTCGAAATCCTCCGGTTCCCGTGTCGCCTGCCGCATCTCTTCCGGTGCGACAAGACAGCCGATTCCACTTTGAATCTTCCTCTTTTTCCCGCTTCCGGTTTTCTCGGAATTCATCCCGTTTCTCTTCTCCTCGCAGACAATCTGGAAACGGACCCAGGCCGCTTCCCCTTCCTTCCATTCGATGCGTCCCGGCCGGTCGGAGGAAAATTTCTCTGTTTTCACACATTTGCCGTTGCGGAAAATGCGGACAAGCAAGGTGTGCCCCGGAACCACTTTTCCCTTCTCCTCCAGGCGGAAGGTGCAGACGATCGGTTCCCCTTTCCGGAACATCCCTTTTTCGTTTCCCGGAAACTCCGCCTTGATTTCCAGGCCGATGCCGGGAATCGCCGCAAGAAGAAGCGGGAGCATCTGAAAAAAACAGCGGATTTTCCTCATGGTTTTTTCTCCCCGCTTTCCTGCAGAGACATCGAACGGATCCGGTAAACGCCGGGCGAAAGCAGATGGATCCTGGTATAGACACTTTTCAGTCCGGCCGGATATTTCTCCTGAAGATCCGGTTTTCCCCAGTTGCTGTTCAGCGGAAAAATCTTTTCCTTCCAGAAATCCTTTCCATGGAACACGAGCTTGATTTTCGATCCGTCGGGCGATGCCGCCATCTCCGCGGAGAAGCGTCCTTCGCGGGAACCCGGATCGCTCCATGCGTGGCGGAACTGATGGAGATAGACCTCCTTGCCTCCGTTGCTGAAAAATTTTCCCGTGTCGATGCTCAAGACCGAATCACGGATTTCCACCTGCAGAAATTTTGCGCTTTCCCCGGGAATCACGGAGATCATTGTCGACGGCTGATTCTGCTTCTGGACCCGAAAAAATTTCTGCGACGGGTTGAACGTGACCCGCGCATCGGTAAAGTTCAGTTCCATCGCGTGTGAACTGCACAGACTCCCCAGAAGGAGCGCCAGAGTGAAAAAGGATGCTTTCATGTGTGGACCTTTCTTTGGTATTGTGTTGTCTCTTATGTCTCTTATGGCTGCCAGCTGGTCAGTGTGGACCAGAAACGGTTTCGCTGAATATTGGTATTGGAGGTTTTTTCCGACTGAAAGTAGGAGATTCCTCCCACATGTCCGTCGCAGAAAGCCGCATTGACCATGGCGTTCGGAGGCGGTTCCTGCTCTGTCTCCGGGAAGTTGTAGCTTCCCGCATCCGGATCGTAGGTCCAGTCCGGACATGGAAACGGAGTCGGTCCATGCGGATAATATTTCTTCAGTCCGTCGGCGCCGGTCACTTCCTCTATGCCCTGACCCGGGTGATCCACCACCATGCCGCGTTCCGACGGAAAGGTGATCCGGCTGTTTTTGACCGCTCGAATTCTCCACTCCTCCGAGGACTCCCACGCCCCGAGACTCCATTTGAGGCATCCCATCCCCGCATAGGTCTGCACGGAGGGATTCCCGGGACACTGAAGAAGTTTGCAGTTCCGCTTGTCCGCTTCTCTTCCCGCAAGTCCGGTCCCCGTGTTTTCCTTCCAGGGTTTCAGAAGTCCCGCAGAATAGAGATTGCTGCTCCAGTTCGAGTTGCTGCTGTAGGAGAGCGGGAGATGTCCGTCGAACGTATCCGTATACTGGATCCAGAGTAGTCCGATCTGCTTGAGCTGGTTCCGGCAGCCGACTTCCGCCGCCTTGCTGCGGGCCTTCTTCAGCGCCGGAAGAAGAAGAGATGCCAGTATCATCAGAATCGCAACGACGATCATCAGCTCCATAATCGTAAACCGAGCCTTTTTCTGCCTCATACCACCTCCTGTTCTTTTGGTAAATTATACCTCGGAGCCCTCTTTCCGTCAAGAGGGGGAAAGACCCCTTTTGTGCAAACAAAAGAAAAAAAGAACAAAAAATGAAAAAATCAATTTGAAATCATTTCCCCTCTGAACTATATTCCGGAAAAGGAGAAGGAAAACAAGGATGCATCCCTGCAGACTGGCCGACATTGCAAAGAAAACAGGATACTCCATCGCCACGGTTTCCAGAGTCCTTTCCTCCTCCTCTTCGCGGATCTCCCCGGAGACCCGGCGGGAGGTCCTCAACGCCGCCCGGAGCCTCGGGTATCGGAAGGAGACTCGAAATATCGCCATTCTGATCGGCGACTATGGTTTCCCCTCTTATTTCGGATATATCCTCCAGCCGCTCTGCTACGAACTGCGCAAAAGAGCTTTCGTGCCGGTCATTCTCCATGCGGAAAACATTCATCTTCTGGAGGAACTCTCCTTCTGCGCCGCCATTTCGGTCATGGCGGAAAACAAGCTGGAGGAGTACTGGAACAATAGCCATACCATGCCGCTGATCTGCATCAACACCCGTTCCCGGCGCATGAGTCAGGCGTATATGGTCTCCTCCGACGATTTCCAGGGGACCGAACAGATCGTGAATCATCTGGTCCTGATGGGGCATACCAGGATCGGACGTCTCTGCTCGAAAAACGAACTCAACGAGGCAAACTGGAACCAGAAGGCCCGCGTGCAGACCTTTCGGCAGGTCCTCGAACGCTATGGCCTTTCCGACCGGTATTCCATCTCTCCCGCCGAAGAGGCTCCTCCGGATGCTCTGAAAAAACTGATCCGCCGCGGAATCAGCGCTCTCTTCATCCAGAATGAGAATCTCGTGCCGATTGCCCTCAAACAGCTGAAACTGCTGGATATCCGCATCCCGGAAGATCTCTCCGTGGTGGCTCTCTCTTTCCCGAGACAGGCCTCCTGCACCGATCCGCCGCTCACCTGCATCGTTCAGAATTACGGCCTCCTGGCAAGTGAGACCGGAATCATGCTGGAACGGATCCTGTCCGATTCCGCCGCACCCAAGGATGTGTATGTGCCATATTCCTTTTATGATTACGGCATCTCGGTCCGGAATCGGAACGATCCCGAATGAAGGAGAGAGGAGGGGACGGAGAGAGTCCCGGCGTACAACGCGGTGGACTCTTCCGCTCCGGGACCGCTCCCGGAGCAGGAAGAGGTTTTATGAACGGAAAATGGTTCTAAAACAGGGTTCGGAGAAGCGTTGTCAGCATCCCTTCGGGGTTCTCCAGTTCCCGCAGAATGGAAAAGTGATTGTGACCGGGAAGCGTGAAGGCTCCTCCGGGAAGCGCGTGCGCCGCCCGGAGACGGGCAAAATCCCACGTCTGACGCTGGAGTTCCGGCAGCTCTCCGGAACCGCAGACGGCGATCAGCGGCGTGCGGGAAAGCGGACGAGTCTGCGGACTCAGATGAGAGACATCCTCCTCGCTTAGCTGAAGTTTCTCATTCAGATAGCAGCATCGGATCGGCGCCAGATCGAAAATCCCGCTGATCGAAAGAACGCCGCATACGCCCGGTTCATCGGCCATCATCGCGGCGAGGTGTCCGCCGGCGGACCAGCCGGAAACCACGATGTTCCCGGCATCCCCTCCGAACTCCGCCGCATGATCCCGCAGCCAGTGAAGGGCATCCCGGATCTCTGCAACAATCCCGGCAAGACTCTGTTCCGGTGCCAGCGTGTAGCCGGCCAGCGCCACATCAATGCCGTGACGAAGAGGACCCGATGCCAGAAAACGGAAGGTCTCCTTCCGCCGCATCTGCCAGTACCCGCCGTGGATGAACAGCAGAACGGGAGAATGGGATTTCCCCGTGCTGAAATAGTCGATTCTCTGACGCTCCCGGGGGCCGTAGCGCAGATCCAGATGATCCGGATACCGGAGGGAAAGACCGGCACTGCGTTCTTCAAAGCCGGCAAGCTGTTCCGAACTGTCGGCCACGGCACGGGTGTTGTCGTAGGCCGCATCCAGTTCGGAGCGAGTCAGAGTCTGCCAGAGGGGAGGGGTGGGGCGTGAGGTCATCATCGCGGCGGATCCTCCGGGCCGGTTTTCGGAGGAGGGCTGTAGCGTTTCCAGTCGGCCAGATCGGAAATATCCCGTCCCTGTCCGGCGGCGACGGCTTCTCCGATGAAGCCGGGAACGATCCGCCCGTCTTCCAGCTCCAGCTTCCCGAGTCCGAGCGGAAAGGGAATCCGGGAGACAAAGCGGGCAAACGATTCGGCCGAAAGTTCATAGAGTTCCACAACGCAGGAAACTCCGTCTTTTTCCGTCCGTATCAGCGCCGGTTTCGGGATCGGACCGTTTTCCAGCGCATACATCCGGTAGAGGGGGGCCGTCCGTGTCGTTTCCAGAAACCGCGCGCCGACTCCTTCCAGCTCGCTGTGCAGAATCATCCCGGCCCGATGCGCTCCGCAGACCGCGATCCGATACGGTTCCGCCTTCCGGAACCGGCAGGCCGCCTCCAGAAGCCGGCGCTCCTCAAAGACCTTCCCGACCAGCGTGACGCCGAACGGAAGATTCCCGGCCCGTTCCGCCGGAACGGCCAGAGCGGAATAATCCAGAAGATTCATGTAGTTGGTGTAGTAGCCGAGGTCGCTGTTCCGTCCGATCGGATCGGCTTCGACTTCCTCGATCCGATAGATTGTTCCCGTCGTCGGAGTCAGAATCAGATCGACCTTCGCAAATTCCGCGTCGGCCGCCGCCTTGCACTCCTGAAGGCGGTACATTGACCGGAACACATCCGCCGGATGCGGAATCTTCTTCGGCGTGATGATCGTTTCGATTACGGGAAGCGCGGCTCCCGGATGCTCCTCGATAAATTTCCCGACCGCCGCATAGCGCTCGAACACCCACGGTCCGTCGTAGAGCAGACGGGCCGCATCCCGGAACGGCGTGAAGTCGATTTCGATCTTTTCGCCTCCGGCTTCCTCCATTCTCCGCACTGCGCGCCGGAATGCATCCCGATACGCATCGTTGCCGAAGAAGGCAAGATCCTCCTCCCGCGGAACGCCGAACTTCCAGTTCCGGGGCAGGGGGGCGCACTCCGGAAGAACGCGGCTGTAAGCATCCTCCCGGTCGAAGCGGGCGGTGAGCTCCAGAAGCCGTTCGGCATCTTCAAGATTGCGGGTGAACAGGGAGACGCAGTCCAGAGACCGGCACGCGGGAACGACTCCGCGCGTACTCAGAATTCCCCGGCTTGGTTTCAGTCCGATCAGCTCATTGAAGGCTGCGGGCACACGTCCGGATCCCGCGGTGTCGGTCCCGAGCGCAAAGCTGCAGAGGTCGTACGCGAGCGCGGCGGCGGAGCCGCTGCTGGAGCCGCCCGAAACATAGCCGGGCGCAAGACGGTTCGGAACCGCTCCGTACGGAGAACGGACTCCGACAAGACCGGTCGCAAACTGATCCATGTTCGTTTTGCCGAGCGGAACGGCTCCGGCTTCGATCAGAAGCTCCACCACGCGGGCGGAGCGTTCCGGCTGATACTGATAGGCCGGACAGGCCGCCGTGGTCGGCAGTCCCGCCAGATCGATATTGTCCTTGACGGCAAACGGGATCCCGTAGAGCGGAAGCTCCGTCGGAGAGGTGTTTTCCAGGCGCTTCAGATACGTTTCCAGCTGATCGTCGCGGATTCGGGCAATCCAGATTTCCCGCGGAGCGGCGGCAGAGCGTTGCAGAAGTTCGGTCAGAACCTTTCGCGGCGTCAGACTTCCATTTCGATATGCACGAAGAAGCGGAGCGATTGCAAGATCACAAATCATCATCCATCATCCTTTCCGGAAGAGTCCCCGCGCGTCCCGGCGGGAGGCTTTTTTGCCGGGACGCGTGAGAAACTCTGTTTACTTTGTTTTGACCGCGAACAGACACTGTCCGCTCTTGACCTCCGTTCCGGCGGAGCAGAAGATCCGGGTGACCTCGCAGTCGGAATCCGCGGGAATGGGGATTTCCGTTTTCATGCTCTCGAGCACGGCGAAGACCTCGCCGGCACGGACATGCGTTCCGGGTTTGTCCACATTCAGTTTCCAGAGACTTCCGGCGACGGGTGAGTAAATACCGGTCTCCTCCGCGTCCAGCACGGCCTCTTCCGCGGTATCCAGCGTCTCCAGCGTGTGGCTTTCGAACGAGAGCTGACCGTTGGCGATCCAGCGGGCCTTCTCCTCTTCGAACGCCTGTTTCCGGCGGGTTTCAAAGGCGTGGATGGAGTCGGCGTTCTCCTTCAGGAATTTTTCGTATTCCCGGATGTCGAACGTGCTCTTTTCCATTCGCAGGTGATACTTGCCGGCGATGAAGTCCCGACGGATCTTCAGAAGTTCGTCGGCCTTGACCGGGAAGAACCGGACCTGGTCGAAGAAGCGGAGAAGATACGGTTTGCCCTTCTCGAATTCCGCGGTGACATTGAAGCGGTTCCACATCTGGACGGTCCGGCCGACAAACTGGTATCCGCCGGGGCCCTCCATGCCGTAGACGCACATGTAGGCTCCGCCGATGCCGACCGCATTTTCCGGGGTCCATGTCCGCGCGGGATTGTACTTGGTCGTGACAAGCCGGCGGCGCGGATCCAGCGGAGTGGCGACCGGCGCTCCAAGATAGACGTCCCCGAGGCCCATGACAATGTAATTGGCGTCAAAGACGATCCGGGAGACATCCTCGACCGAATCCAGACCGTTGATCCGCCGGATGAACTCGATGTTGTTCGGACAGCACCACGGTGCGTCCGGACGGACCGTGCTGACATATTTCTGAATTGCAAGCCGCGTCGCCGGATCGTCCCAGCTCAGCGGAAGATACACGGTCCGCGTCGGAAGTGTGACGATCGAATCCTTCTTCAGCTCCTCCGCCAGCACTCCGATCCGCTCCAGAAGTTCTTTCTGATCCATTTTCGCCGGATCAAAGTGAATCTGGATCGACCGGATTCCCGGCGTGATGTCGATGATGGCAGGAAGGTGAAGCTCTTCCAGCTTCAGCATCCACGCATGGGCCGTAAACCGGAGACGAAGGTCCAGAACGGGCGGACCGAACTCCAGAAGCAGATAGGCGTCGCCATCCTGACGGCAGACGATGCGGGACTGTTCCTCTTCCGGATGAAATTCCGCAAGAACCGGCGTGCGGAGTGCGGTCGGTTGCGGCTGGACGGGAGCGTGTTCGACGGTCGGGTTTTTCAGCCGTTCGTCGGTCTCCTTCCGGAGTCGCGCCGCCTCTTCCGGGGTCACCGGGATGAAGCGGATCGTGTCGCCGCTGCGGAGCTGGCCGATNNTCCAGAGATCTGCCGAAACGACCGTCGCCGGACAGACAAAGCCGCCGAGGCTCGGGCCGTCTTTTCCGAGAATCACCGGCATGTCCCCGGTAAAGTCAATCGTGCCGACCGCATAGGCGTTGTCGTGCAGATTGGAGGGATGCAGTCCGGCTTCCCCGCCGTCCGGACGCGCCCATTTCGGCTGCGGTCCGATCAGACGGATCCCCGTTCGGGAGGAGTTGTAGTGAACCTCCCAGGTGGCCTCGAAGAACTCCCGGATGTCGTCGTCCGTGAAGTAGTCGGGG
>DDJH01000007.1 GCA_002338895.1 Lentisphaeria bacterium UBA1829
AAGCCGCGATCCGCGCCATCGAAGATCACGATTTTGTCTATGTGCATCTGGAAGCGATCGACGAGTGTTCCCATCAGGGGGATCTGGAACTGAAAATGCGCGCCATATCCGATCTGGAAAACAAGATCATCCGTCCCGTTATGACCGCTCTCGACGGACGGGATGTGACCTTTGCGATTCTTCCGGACCACCCGGTTCCGCTCCGTCTGCGGGCCCATACCCGGACCCCGGTACCGATCGCGATCCGCGGTCCCCACATCCTCCCGGATTCGGTACAGCGCTATTCGGAGCGGGAGGCGCTCAAGGGATCGCTCGGATTCCTGCATGGAGAAGAGTTCGTCCGCAAGGTTCTGAATCTTCCGCCCCATGCGCGCGGAGCCTGATCCGCGGCAGTGCAGACTGTTTTATGACGCCCGGCCTTTTCGCCGGGCGTTTTTTATTGGAGCGGGAGGGTGGAGGAGAACACGATCGGCGCGGATCCCGCCTTCTCGAGGGCGCGGTTGATGGCGGAAAAGGGACGGCTTCCGAAAAATCCGCGATAGGCGGAAAGCGGAGAGGGATGGGCCGATTGCAGAACGGTATGGCGGGAGAGATCAATCAGGGGGAGCTTCTTCTGCGCCGGGCCGCCCCAGAGGACAAAGACAACGGGGCGGGAGAAGGCGCTGACGGTCCGGATCACCGCATCGGTGAACGCCTCCCACCCTTTTTTCTGATGGGATGCGGGGGCATGGGCGCGAACGGTGAGGACAGTGTTCAGCAGCAGGATTCCCTGTTCCGCCCAGTGGTCGAGGGAACCGCTGTCGGGAATGGGGACGTGCAGATCCGCATTCATCTCCTTGAAGATGTTGCGGAGAGAGGGGGGGAGTGGCATGCCGTCGCGCACCGAGAAGGCCAGACCGTTCGCCTGACCGTCGTCATGATAGGGGTCCTGACCGAGAATCAGGACCCGGACCGCATCGGGCGGCGTCAGACGGAACGCCCGGAACAGGTCCTGTTCCGGGGGGAAAACCTTCTGCTCCGCATACTCTTTCGTCAGGAAATCGGAAAGGCGGCGGAACGACACCGTCTGAAGCGCGGGCCGCAGCACGTTCCGCCATTCCGCGGGCAGCATGGCCTCCAGGTTCATTCCTTCACGATCTCCCCGACCAGCAGAATGGCGCCGAGGTATGCGTCGATCGGCTTGTATTTTTCCGGGTTTTTATCGTAGTCGGCGCGATTTCGTTCGAAGAGAATGGAGCGCTTGTCCGGAGTCTCGTTCAGCAGACGGACCTTCACGGTGTGCACCGCATCGGGGTTCAGGTAATCCGCAATGGAAGAGGAACTCAGACGATAATAGGTGCAGTACGGATCGACCAGCCGCCGCTGGAACGGCTTTTTCCCGTCGACCGAGACCTCCAGCACGCCGCATCCGGGACCGAGCAGGATGTACAAGGAGACCTTCGATCCCTTGAATTTGAATTCAAATTCTCCGCCGGGTGAAAGTTTGACACATCCGGGCGCGCGATTGCGGAACAGATTGGCCGGCGCTTTGTCCAGCGGGAGCTTCTCCACGGGACCGGAGAAACGGATTCCGGGATGATCCGGCGAAACCATGCAGGCGTTTTCAAAGTTGTCCTTGACCATCGGCGCCGGGAGCGGCGTATGCGGAGCGGACTTTCCGACTTTGGCGATTTTCTCGAACGAACGCTTGAGGATGTTCGTATAGATCACATGTCCGGTGTTCGGGTACGGATGCACGCCATCCCGGGAGAAGGGGACCTTTCCGTCCGGACCGACGGGGATGTCGGATTTCAGGTTCAGGGCTTCGCCGGAGACTCTCACGAGACCCTGATTGCCGCTTTTCATCACCAGTTTTCCCTCTTTGACGAGGCGGGCGATCTCCGGTTCAAAGCTCACGGAGGGGATCTTGTAGTAATCGGCGATCTCCTCCATGGTGCTGGTGGAGCGTTTGGTTTTTCCTTTGAGGAGATCCGGGATATGGCTTGCCGTCAGCGTGTAGACGAAGCAGATGTCGGTCTCCGGCAGGGTCTTCCAGATGTGGCGGACGATTCCCTCCATCGACTGCCGGATCCGGTATGGAGATGTTCCCCCGTCGTTCACCGCGAATTCAACGAACACCAGATCGGGCTTGTGGCGCAGGACATCCTGTTCCAGGCGGAAGGCGCCGAGTTCGGATCCGGTTCCGCCGATCGCGGCATGGATCTGTTCGACCTTCCCGGTCGGAGAGAGGGAGCGGAAATACTCCAGGCTCTGTGGGCGCCACCCGTCCTGCGCGGTGATGCTGCCGCCGAAATAGGCGATCCGGACCGGCTCACCGGACCGGAGTTTCCGGCAGAAATTGGGCAGACCGTTCCGGACCGACAGTTCGTTCGGGGAGCGGATCTCCACCGTTTTCAGATTTTTGGGAGGAAGGGGCGCCGCGGAACAGACCGGTGTCAGGAACCCCGCCAGAGCGGCCGTCAGACAAATCATTGCCGTTTGCTTCATCATGTGTTTCAATGTTCCTTTTCTCAATCAGATTTCTTATTTTACGGAAAAATACTGCTGTTTCGGGAGCATGGGGAATACTATACCCGCCCGACAGTCAAAAGCAAACCCGCCCGGGGAAAACATCCGGATTTTTCTTCCCGGAAGAGAGGGAGGAAAGCAGGATGAAAAATATTCAAAAAACCGGCTTGATTTCAGGAAAAAACGGATTATAGTTGTTAATTTGTCGGGAATCCGCCCCGTGTCATTTTATCAACCAACGACGTCCGGCGGAAAGAATCGGCCGTCCGGAACAAAAGGAACTGTATGATACTCTTTATCGCAAGTATCTCCGTCGCACTCTCAATTTCATTTTTATGTTCTGTTATGGAGGCCGCGCTGCTCAGCCTGACGCCGAGCAAACTGGCGGTCATCTCCCGGAAAAATGCTTTTATCGGTTCCCTCTGCCAGAAGTTCAAGGACGATATCGAACGTCCGATCGCGGTGATTCTGATTCTGAACACAACCGCCCATACCTGCGGAGCGGCCGTGGCCGGCGCTCAGTTCGACAAGCTGTTCGGCAGCGGCTACATCTGGCTCTTCTCCCTTCTGTTCACGCTGGTCATGGTTCAATATACGGAAATTCTGCCGAAGACTCTCGGCGTACGGTTCAACTCCATCGTGGCGCGGGCGGCGGCGCCGACCCTCAATTTTCTGATCTGGATTCTGACGCCGCTGATCTGGCTGATCCACTTCATCAACCGGCCGTTTGAATGCAAACAGGATCCGGAGGATGCCGGGGAGACCGCGGTGGAGGAGATCTCCGCGCTCGCAACCATCGCCCGGGAGGAGGATCATATCTCCGATGTGCAGGAGCAGATCATCCGCAATGCGCCGACTCTCGGAAAGCGGACCATTGAAGAGCTGATGCTCCCGATGTCGCAGGTGAAAGTCTTTTCCGAGACCTGGAGCCACGAAAAGGTGCTCCAGAAGATTGCGGAATACAAGCATACCCGTTATCCGGTCTGCCGCGCGGAAAATCCGATGGAGATCATGGGCTGCGTCAATGCCAAGGATCTGCTGCACTGCACGGAGGACTGGCACAAGGCGATCCGTCCGATCAACACCATCTCCGAGGACATTCCCCAGCTGGAGCTGATCGAAAACATTGTCAATTTCGACTCCAAACTTCTGATGGTCAAGGATCAGAAGGGGCGGCTCGTCGGCATGCTGACCCTCCACGACATTCTCATGGAGCTGATCGGTCAGGAGATTGCCGCCGAACCGCAGAACTCCGCTGCGCCGGCCCCGACGCAGGAAACCGCCGCCTGATCCGGGATCAGCGGCCCGGGGTGGAGACCGGGATCTTCTTCAGAAATTCGGCGCAGAGCGCGGGCCAGGATCGAACCTCGGCAAACGCGTCCTGCGTTCCGAGTCCGAGTCCGTGCGGGCCATAGGGGAAAAGATGCAGTTCAAACGGCACGCCGTTCCGCCGGCAGGCCTCCGCAAAGCAGAGAGCATTCTCATAGGGGACCACGGCATCCGCAACGGTGTGCCAGAGGAAGGCGGGAGGGGTGGCGGGGGTGACATGCTCGTCGCAGGAAAGACGGTGCAGATCCGCTTCGCACGGCTGATCGGTGTTCAGCAGATTCTTGAACGAACCGACGTGCGGACATGGCGCCGCAAACGCGGAAACCACCGCATAGCAGGGGATCACCGCATCGGGACGCGCGGAAACGGCGTCATATTCATCCCCGTTCTCCGCGGCGACGGAGTCGAACCAGACCGCCGTCGCGCAGCAGAGATGTCCGCCCGCGGAAAACCCGAGCGTTGCAATCTGATCCGGCCGCACCTTCCACTCCTCCGCATGGCCGCGCACCAGTTTGATGGCGCGGAGAGCATCCTCCACGGGCGCCGGGAACGGATACGCATCCCGCCCGCAGCGGTAATCCACCACAAACGCGTGAAAGCCGAGTTCGTTGAAACGGAGGGCGACATCCTCCCCTTCATAGGTCATCATTTTGACCTGATACCCTCCGCCGGGGAAAATAACAACGGCGCCATGTTCCGCTCCGTCGTTCAGCAGATAGGTGTTCATATACGGCTGAAAATTCTTCTCCGGGTTCAGCGCGGGCCGTTCCGTGCTCCAGAGCATGATTTTTGATGTCTCCTTCATAACAGCCTTTCCTTCGTTGCGAAGGAGCGCTTCGCTCCGTCCGGGAGGGCTCCTTCTCTGGTTCTGAAGAAATAATCTTCCGTACTGTACGTTTTCTTTCCGGAAATGCAAGTGTTTTTCCGGGAGAAGAAGGGAGAGTTTACGGTTCGTCAGTCGGCGTTTTTTCTCCGGAACGGGGATCGGCAAACGCCTCGACCGCAATCGAAAGACTGGCGATGTCTCCGACGCTCTCTCCGAGCGCGGCCGGAACAATCCGGCAGACCCGTGCGGAAGAGGGCAGAGCCTCCGCCGCGATTCTCCGCTCCATCTCCGGCCGGAGCAGAGACTCCGACCGGGCAAAAATACTGCCGATCACGATGCACTCCGGATTGAGCAGATCGATCAGGATGGAGAGGCCTTCTCCGAGACGGCGTCCGCTCTCCCGGTAGACGGCGCATGCATCACCATCGCCGTGTTCCGCCGCATCTCCGAGCAGTTTTGCCGTCAAGTATTTTTGATCCTTTTTTTCCGGACACCAGACAGGGGGCTTCCCTTTTTTCAGCGCCTTTTCCGCATAGGCGCATCCGAGCTGTGCGATTCCCTCCCCGGAGCAGAACCCCTCGAACGACCCGGCCTTTCCATATCCGACGGGGCCGGAACGGGCGAGCCGGACGTGTCCGCACTCGCCCGCCATTCCCGAATGACCGGAAAGCAGACGGCCGTTTGCGATGATTCCGGCTCCCAGACCGGTTCCGAACGTCAGAAACACCATATTTTCCGTTCCGCGTCCGGCGCCGAACTTCCATTCGGCGAGAGCGCAGGCGTTGGCATCGTTCTCCAGGCGGGCGCGCAGACCGGTCTTCTGTTCGACGAAGGAGACGGCCGGGACAGCGTCCCATCCGGGCAGGTTCGGCGGCGAGAGCACCGTCCCGGATGCGGAATCCAGCGGTCCCCCGCAGCTGATCCCCACACCGATCACGTTTTGTTTCCGCACGTTCCGCTCGGTCAGCAGTTCGTCGAGGAGCTCGCACATCCGGCCAAGGCATCGGAGCGGATCCGGGAACTCCGCGGTGGCAAACCGTCTCTTTCCGACAACCCGGATTCCCTCCCCCTCCAGTTCGCCCAGCAGGACCGCGCACTTTGTTCCGCCGACATCCAGTCCGGCGGCAAACCGTCTTCTCACCATTCCCGTCTCCCGAGCGCCCGGTAGATCTTCTCATCGAGCATCTTCAGATACTCCAGATAGGTCTTGAAACAGAACGGCGCCGATCCGAGCAGATAGTGATTGTATTGCGTTTCCCCGTTGTGCTCCCATTCGATCAGCAGCATTCGATGCTCGCCGAGGCAGACCGGGAACGCCGCGACTTCACAGGCGGATTCCGCTGCGACCGAGAACTCACCCTCCGCGAACACCTCTCCGGAGAGGAGATCGGAGACCCGGAACGGTCCGGCCGCCGGTTCCGGCAGATCGTTGGCGGCAGTCAGACGGCAGTTCCACGCCTCGGGATCGCTGATGATCAGACTCAGCGGCTTCTGTGCGTTTTTGATATAGTAGTACGCGAGCTTGCGGACATAATAGTAATCCACCACCGCATCCGAGAACTGGGGCCAGCAGTCGATGACGTTCCACCAAATCAAACCGGTCTTGTTCCATTTTTTCGCCCGGAAGAGCTCGATCAGATATTTAAAGGCTTCCGCCTGCACGATCTGCGAGCATTTCATGAATTCGGTCAGATCCTCGGCCAGATATCCCCAGAAACCTCTGGACTGGTTTTCCATGAGTCCGTTCCGGTAGCAGGGAAGGCCGAAGGCCTGCGTGGCATGCGCGGTCCATGCGGCGCCGTGCCGGTCGTTCAGTTCCGCTTCCGGAATGAATTTGCGGATGCTTTCGACGGCGGTCATGCCGTGATAGCCGATTTCGCTGGCGAAGACGGCGGTGTTGTCTTTATAGAAGTGTCCTTTCCAGGTGTCGCGGGGCCCCCAGAGGTGCTGTTCGGGGGAGCGATAGCGGACATTCATGCGCTTGATGGTGTCGGAAATACACGGCGAACTCGGCAGATAGTCGCGCACCGGATCGAACATCGCCACAGCGCGGGGGAGGATCTCCCGGCTGATCCGGTTCGTGGAGGGGAGGAGACGTTTCAGGAGGGGGGAGTAGAAGAAGAGCTCGTCGCATTCATTGTCGCCGCACCAGAGCGCCAGCGACGGATGGTTCCGCCGGGCGCGGATCACCGATTCCGCCTCTTTGCGGACCTCTTCCAGGAACGGCTCGTCCTGCGGGGCGGTTTCACAGGCGAACATGAAATCCTGCCAGACCAGCAGACCGTGTTCATCGCAGAACCGGAAAAACTCTTCGTCCTCGTAGACATTTCCGCCCCAGCAGCGCACCATGTTGCATCCGAGATCGACAAACAGTTCCAGATCCTGACGCACCCGTTCCGGCCGTTCCCCGTGAATCGCATTGGACGGAACCCAGTTGGATCCCTTGATGAAAATCTTCCGTCCGTTGACAATAAAAACGAACTCTCCCTTTCCTTCTCCGTCGAGCATTTCGGTCCGTTTCAGTTCCACGGTCCGGATTCCGGTTTTCCAGCTTCTGGAATCGACCGTGACTCCGTTGTGGATCAGCTCCAGCGTGACCGTATAGAGATTCGGCTCTCCGGATCCGAGCGGGAACCAGAGGAGCGGATGATCCACATGGAACTCTTCGGTTCCGCAGCAGAAGAACAGGGGGAAGCGCTTCTCATACCGGTGATCGCCGCAGACCAGCGAGAAACGAGCCTCGTAGCCGATCAGCGTGGGAGCATCCGATTCGAAATTCCAGCTGAGCATCAGTTGCGCCCGCCCGGATTTGAGCTCCGTGGTTGCCAGATAGAGATCCGTCCATCGTTCCGGCCCGAGGACCTCGAAATAGACTTTTCTCCAGAGTCCGGCGCCGACGATCCGGGGAGCAATATCCCATCCGTAGGAGTGCATCGGTCTCCGGAGATAGAGCCCCTCGTAGCAGCAGCTTCCCGCATGCGCATACGCCGGACGGACAAATGACCGCGCATGGTTGACCGAGCTTTGAATGCGGACGAGCAGTTCGTTCCCCTCTTTCCGCAGCGACGCGGGATTCACGGAGAAGCGGTGGGCGATCACCATATTGTCCGCCCGTCCGATGGATTCCCCGTTCACGAAGATCTCGGCGACGGTATCAATACCCTCGAAAACCAGCTCAAGACGTTCCCGGTCCCGGAGCACCGGAGCCGGAAATGTGGTCCGATACTCCCAGTCGATGAATTCGTAGGGACGGAGAAGATCGGAATTGCACCCGAAGTAGGGATCGGGAATCCGTCCCGCCCGCTGAAGATCGCCGACCACATTGCCGGGAACCTGCGCCGGAATCGTGCATTCGGATCCGGTTGCCGGATCCCGGTAGGAAAGGCTCCAGGGGCCTTCCAGCTGAATTTCTGACATGAGAAATACTCCTTGATTGTTTCAGGGTTCATTATTTTGCGAAAAATTATTTTCCGGGGTTACTATACGCCATTTGCAGAGAAAAAACAAGCGCCCGAAATTTTTTTGCACAAAATATTTGACTTTTCTCCCCCTTCCTGTACATTTGGAAAAGCAGCGGAAGATTGGAAGGACAGGGACGAATTCAGGATTCACGGCTATGGCAAGAAAACGCGGAAAACGGAGCATCATCAGCATCGGGGAGGAACTGGGACTTTCGCCGGCGACGGGGTCAGA
>DDJH01000185.1:0-166 GCA_002338895.1 Lentisphaeria bacterium UBA1829
TTGTTCACAAATACGTGAGAGAAAAATAAAGCAGAGAAATGAGGGAGCAACCTTTTTCTGACAGGGAAAAAGAAAAAAGACGGAGGAAAATGTGAAAAGAAATGTATACTTTTCTTTGATTGAACTGCTGATTGTTGTTGCGATCATTGCAATTCTGGCCGGACTT
>DDJH01000185.1:256-6444 GCA_002338895.1 Lentisphaeria bacterium UBA1829
TCATTGCAATTCTGGCCGGACTTCTGCTTCCGGCCCTGAATCAGGCACGGGAAAAGGCGGCGGCGACAAACTGTCTCTCCCGCGAAAAACAGATCGGTCTCGGCCTGGCCGCCTACTCCCACGACAACAACGGTCTCTGTGGCAACGCCTCGTATGCAGCGGGAATGACGGACGACAATTTATGGAACTGGTCGCTTTACAACTCCGGAATTCTCGCGAATCCGGATCTGTTTCTGTGTCCCTCCTTCGGCCCGGAGAAGTTCGACCGGAACAACATGGCGACCGCATGGTACAAAACCTACGGAGCCAACTTCGCCGGTGCGGAATCCAGGGACGGAGGACGGCCCATCTCCTTCAATCTGAAAACCGTCACGCAGGATTCCCGTTCTCTGCCCTTCCAGCCGTCGCGCATGCTTCTTCTTGCGGATTCCTACGGGAAAGTGGCGGCGGGGGAACGGCAGTACTTCAATGTCGGAATGTGGTATGAGGCCATCGGGCACTCCCGGATTCATTTCCGCCATCAGATGCGGGCCTCGGCGATCTTCTACGACGGACACGGTGCCATGACAACCATGCCGCAGTATCAGGCGGCAAACATTATTCTGCCTCTCGACACCTGGGCCCGAAAAGATGAAACATACTTCTTCAAACTGGGACGGTGAATTTCTCCGTTTTCCTGAATTGTTCAGAAAAAACTCCATCAACAACAGGACTTCTTTCATGAAACACTTATTTTCCCGCGGACTGCTTTTTCTCTCGGTCCTTCTGACCTGTCCTCTTACCGGTCTTGACCTCTCTCCGGAAGGAGAGTGGTCCGACTACGGCATCTCCGGCTCCTGGCGGATTGCCATGCCGGGCTGGACCCGCTTCCTGAATTCCAAAACCGCAGAATTCACCTCCTCTGCGCCGAATACCGGAGTGCTGACGGAAAAAGGGAAAACCATTCATTTCAGCTCCACCTGCGTTCCCGTCGGCGATTCGCTTCGCATCCGCAGCATTCTGAGCTCGAAAGATTTCCCGGATTTCGGACAGCTGGATTACCAGCTCCGCATCCCCTTCTCGAATTTCCGGGCGCTCTTTCTGGATGGGAAACGAGTGGAAATTCCGCAGGAGCTGGAAAAAGTCTCCCTGGGGTATTTCCCGAAAAAGGCGCATTTTCTTGAGCTGGAAACCGATTCCGGCGTCCTGCAGATCCGGGGGACCTTCTCGCTCCAGGTGCAGGACAACCGGAAGTGGAGCGACGCTCTCGCCCTCCTTCTGAACAGCGGGAAACGGAAAGACGCCGGCTCCTACGAAGTGGATCTGACCTTGAAGTTCCTGCCCGGAGAAAGCCGGCCCCTTTCTCTGAAAAGCGTCGTCAACATGGGGTTCCGTGATGATGTCGCCGGAGACGGACGAGGCGGATGGACCGATCAGGGACCGGAAAACGATCTGCGGCCCCTCTCCCCCGGAAAACTTCTCTGTTCCGGAATTGAATTCAGGATTCCGGATCCTTCCCGGAACAACGGCAGAGGCTGTCTGGTTCTTTCCCGTTCGCAGAAGAAATTTTCCCCCTCTGCGACTCTCCGGATCCCGGAAGGGAAAACGCTCCGCTATCTCCATCTTCTTCACGCCTCCGCATGGCCGCCACCTGCGGGGGAAACGATCGGAACGATCCAGGTCCGCTATTCGGATGGACGCCGGGAAACCATCCCGGTCCGCTCCGGAATCGACGGCGGAAACTGGTGGATCAGCGAACCGTTCCGCAACGCCGCAATCGCCTGGGAGGGAAACAACTTCAAAGCGCGCATCGGGCTGTACGCCTCGGCGTTCCGTCTGAGCGGAGAACCGGTTGCCGAACTGGTCTTTGAACCGGAAGGGAATGCGGTCTGGATGATCTGCGCAGCGACGTTCGCCGACCGGGGACTGAAATGGGGAACAAAGGAGGGAAAGGAGATCATCCGATCGGGAAAGGAGTGGCTGCCGGTTTCCTTCTCCCGGCATACGGAGAAGGGGTCGCCGCTCGACTTTTCCGGATCGCCTCCGCTCACGGCGGGAAAATATGGACGGATCATCACAAATGAAAAAGGACATTTTGTTTTCCGTGCGAATCCGGGAAAACGGATCCGGTTTCTCGGCGTCAATCTCTGCCAGACGGCAAACTATCTCTCGAAGCAGGAGGCCGAAGAGTTCACCGAACAGATCGCCCGGGCCGGCTACAACTCCGTCCGCTTCCACCATTTTGAAAATCTCCTGATGGCAAAGCGCGGAGGCTCTCCCGCCGCATTCGATCCGCAGAAGCTGGATGCGCTCCACTATCTGATGGCGTGTCTGAAAAAACGGGGGATCTACTACACGCTGGACCTCTACGCCAGCCGGGAACTCTCCCCCGGACGCTCCTCCTCTTCCGCCAAGCTCCTTTTCGGCATTGACGCCGGCGCGCAGAAAAACTGGGAGCAGTTTGCAAAAGCCCTTCTGACGACCCGGAATCCGTATACGAATCTGACTCCGGCGGAGGATCCCGCGCTGTATCTGGTCAATCTGGTCAACGAAAGCAATCTCTCCTTTCAGCTTCCGAAGAGCGGGGATCCGGACATCAGGCGCGAGTTTCAGAAACGCTGGAAAAGCTGGCGCGCCCTGTTCGGGAACCGGAACTCCGGAGAGGAGGGAAGCGGACTCTGGCACGCCTTTCTGAACACGCTGGAGCGGCAGCGCATCCGGAAGCAGCGCGAATTCCTGCGCAGGGAGATCGGAAGCGATGTGCTGATCACCGATCTGAATTTCATCTCCGAATACGCTCTGAACGGCATCCGTTCGGAGCTCCCGGTCGTGGACATGCACGCCTACTGGGATCACATGCGTCTTCTTGTTCCGGGGCGGTGGGCACCTCCGCAGCAGTACAGCCAGCTCTCGGCGCTCGGACAGGGTGCGGCGCACGTCCGCATTCCGATGCAGAGCCGCATCTTCGGCCGTCCGTATGTTCTGACCGAGGTCAACTACTGCTATCCGAACCGCTACCGGGCGGAGTACGCGCCGATGTTCGGCGGCTATGCGGCTCTGCAGGACTGGGACGGAATCTACCGTTTTGCCTGGTCCCATGTCAGAGAGTCCCTGAACAATGGAATGATCGGCGGATTCGACATTGCAAAAGATCCCTCCGCCCAGCTGGCGGACCGGCTGATCCACGCGCTGTTCCTCCGGGGAGACGCAGCTCCGGCAGAAAGCGGAATTGCTGTCCGGTTTGAAGAAAAGGAGCTGGCCGCTCTCTCTGCCGGCGCATACTCCGCCGTTCAGGCCGCTGCGGGCGAATTTTCGTTTCTCGGTCTTTTCACGCGGATCGGGATTCTGCCGGAAGGGGTGGAAACTCCCGACGGAATGCAGAGCATCCATCTGCTCTCCAACTGGAAAAAGTCGCTCGGGCCGAAAGAACGGGAATTCCTGGCCGCCGCACAGGAACGGAAAACGCTGACCAGTTCGACCGGAGAACTGATCCTCGATCCGCAGAAAAAAACTCTTCGGGTTGTCACGCCGCGGACCGAAGCGCTGGCCGGGAGCGGTATGCTGAAAGGAGAGATTCTTCAGATTCGCGGAGCCGCCGTGCCGCAGACCGTTGCGCTGATCTCGCTCGACAACCGTCCGCTTTCGGAGAGCCGGAAAGTCCTGCTTCTTCATCTGGTGGAGATGGCGAATACGGATCAGACCTTCCGCAACGCCCGGAGAAATGTTCTGGAATCCTACGGCAAGGGGCCGCTTCTGCTGCGGCGCTGCCGGACGGAAGTCTCCCTGCATCTTCCGGAGAAGCGGCGGGTGGAGACGCTGGATTTTTCAGGCCGTCGAACCGGAGAAGTCTCCGTCCGGCGCAGCGATGGAGCTCTGCACTTCACCGCCGACACAGCCCTTCGTCCCCACGGCGTGATGGCGTATCTGATCTCCGCGGAGTGACAGGAATCCCCCTTCCCCTTCCGTCACGCCTTGACCAGCTGCCGCTTCACCACCCGGAGCGGCTGCTGGAGGATCCGGATGAAGAAGCCGACCAGCACCGCCGCCAGAATCGTTCCTTCGCGGACCCCGTTGATCTTCTGGAAGCAGCAGATCGACACGACGAGTGCAAGGAGAACGATGGAACTGTCGAAACAGACCTTTGCCGTTCCGAACGGCACACCGTACTCTTCCGAAACCGTCCGGACAAAACCGTCTCCCGGCATATAGGAGATGTCGGCCAGGAGCTGGAAGGCGATTCCCGTCGCCAGCGACGCACAGCCGAGCAGCTCCTCCAGAAGCCGGAGCAGGTAGTTCTCCGGAACATAAAACGAGGAAAGATACATTCCCAGATCAATGAAAAACCCGAATGCGAACAGGGTCGGCAGCTGTCCCAGACGAGTCCACGGGAAACGCCGTCTCAGGATCAGCACCTGCAGCACCATGAAAATGAGGTTGAGCGAAACGGTGGTCATTCCCAGCGTCCACGGGAAAAGAAAGGTCATCACATACGGGAGACTGGAGATCGGCGAGGTCCCCAGTCCCGGCCGCGTACTGAGCGCAACGCCGAATCCGGCCAGAACCAGACCGATGAAAAACAGAATAAAACGTTTCCTTTTGCTGAACCGATGTTTCATACAACCATTCTCCGTATCTTTTGCTGAATTTGCGATAAAATCTGAATAAAGGAATCCCTCTCCTGCGGCGGAACATCCGTCAATACGCACTCTTCGAGTTCCCGGAAGAGCTCCCGGATCCGGCCGCCGATTCTCTCCCCTTTTTCTGTCAGGGAGACGATGGTGTTTTTGCGGTTGCCGTCGGCCTTCTCCCGGCGGATCAGTCCGTTTCTCTCCATTTTTTCCAGAATCGGTGAAAGGGTCGCCGGTTCAATCAGGCACCCCTCCGCGATCTCGCGCTGAAACGAGGCAGGATGGCTCATCAGATAGTCGATGACCTTCGGCTGCCCCGGAAGCAGTCCCGGATGTTCCTTTGTCAGCCGGAGAAGAAAACTCTTCTGAAACAGCGTGTGCGCCGCGAGAAGTGTATAATGAAGCGTGTGTTCCATTGGAAGGAGTTCTTTTTTTGTTAGCATCCTAATAATATAACCGTTTTTTTCTCTTTTTCAAGAGGAGTGGATGGAAAAAGGAGAGAAAAGGATCGGATTTCGGAGAGAATCGGGGGAGAGAGGAAAAGGGTGTTCAATATCCGCCGATGGGGTAATTCAGGATCCAGGAGTTGGTCGATTCGCGAATGAAGAGTCCCGCCCGGATGGAGCGATACGGGATGAATCCTGCGTGGCCGTCGGCATACGCCAGATTGCATCCGCTGCCATGGGCGTTTGCGCGGAGATAGCGTCCGTAGGCCTCGTCCCGCTCGTCGAACTGGAGGACCATCGACTCTCCGGCGGCAATGGCCGGAATGGAGGCGGCGGACGACTGAGTCAGTCCGCGGTCGCCGAAGATCGCAAGCGCGGAGGGACGCTTGACCTGATTGGTCCGGCAGCCGGCAAAAATTCCCGGCGAAACGGAAAGCGTCGTCACCAGCCCGTCCGCCCAGTACTGGCGGAATGAATTCAAAACATACGGAGTGGTCCCGTAGGAAACACCGCTCATGTTGTTCTCATATTCCGGACAGGTCGCCACCGGGATCCGGCGGTAATACCCCTCGATTTTCCGATACGGCAGCAGTCCGGATTCCAGCATGTGATCCAGCCATGCGGACTGCATCTGCATGGCATCCGCCGTATTGTCCACGGGAGCGGGCTTGCCGAAAAAATAATAGTCCGCATTGTCAGCCGTATAGATTCCGATCGCACAGGCATACTGCTTCTGGGTCGAGAGGCAGGAGATGGTCCGCGCCTTCCTGCGTGCGGAATTCAGTCCCGGAAGAAGAATCGCGACCAGAATGGCGAGAATCGAAACCGTAATCAGGAGTTCAATCAACGTAAATTTCTGTTCTGTTCTTTTCATACATTCCTCCAAATTTAAAAAGGAACCGCTTTCAGAGCGTTTCCAAGCACATCGGGCGGACATTCCGCATGAAAATAGAGAACTCTTCCCCGGTATTCCGCGCGGGAGAGGGGATTGCCGTACAGATCCGCAATCTGAACGGGAAAATTTCCGCGGAAGAGAATCCGGGCGTGCTGAATCGGACTTCCGGTTATGACGGCGGTCGTCCGTTTTCCATCCGAAAACAGCGCGGCATACACCTCCTCCGCCAGCTTCTGATAG
>DDJH01000091.1 GCA_002338895.1 Lentisphaeria bacterium UBA1829
GGAGTTCATTCAGAGCGTGACCGAAGTTTTTGAATCGCTCGGCAAACTTCTGGACCGTGACAGCAAGTATGAAAAGAACAAAATTCTGGAACGCATCGTCGTGCCGGAACGCGTGATTCTCTTCCAGGTTCCCTGGGTCGATGACAAGGGTGAAATCCAGGTCAATCAGGGATATCGCGTGCAGTTCAACAGCGCTATCGGTCCTTACAAGGGCGGTCTTCGTTTCCATCCGTCCGTGAACCTCAGCATCCTGAAGTTCCTCGGATTCGAGCAGATCTTCAAGAACTCTCTCACCACCCTCCCGATGGGCGGCGGAAAAGGCGGATCCAACTTCGATCCGAAAGGAAAATCCGATCGTGAAGTGATGGCGTTCTGCCAGTCGTTCATGCGCGAACTGTATCGTCATATCGGTCCGAGCACCGACGTGCCGGCCGGAGATATCGGTGTCGGCGGCCGTGAGATCGGCTATCTCTTCGGTCAGTACAAACGCATCGTCAACAGCTATGACAGCGTTCTGACCGGCAAAGGTCTCAACTGGGGCGGAAGCCTTGTCCGTCCGGAAGCTACCGGATACGGAAACGCGTACTTCGCCACCGAAATGCTCAAGACCCGCGGAACCTCCTTCGAAGGCAAGCGCGTCCTGATCTCCGGTTCCGGAAACGTGGCCCAGTATTGCGCGGAAAAGGTCACGCAGCTCGGCGGAAAAGTGATCTCCCTCTCCGACTCCAACGGAACCATCCTCGATGAAGATGGTATCGACGCGGAGAAACTCGCGTATGTGATGGAGCTCAAGAATGTCCGTCGCGGACGCATCAAAGAGTATGCCGAAAAGTTCAAGGGCGCAAAATATGCGGAAGGAAAACGTCCGTGGCAGCTCACCGCCGCTGACATCGCCATGCCCTGCGCCACCCAGAATGAACTCGATGTCGAAGATGCGAAAGCTCTGGTCAAGAACGGCTGCATCTGCGTTGCGGAAGGCGCGAACATGCCGACCACCCTGGAAGCCACTCAGGTGATCCAGAACGCCGGTCTGCTCTTCTCGCCCGGAAAAGCCTCCAACGCCGGCGGTGTTGCAACAAGCGGACTCGAAATGAGCCAGAATGCAATGCGTCTCAGCTGGACGCGCGAGGAAGTCGATCAGAAGCTCCACGGCATCATGGTCAGCATCCACAATGCCGCCCGCGAAGCCGCAACCGAATTCGGCGAGCCGGACAACTATGTCCTCGGCGCCAATATCGCCGGATTCCGCAAGGTGGCAAACGCCATGATCGATCAGGGAATCTAAGTTCTCCTGATTGATTTTCTGATCCTCCAACGGGAATATTCTCCAAACGGATGAATATTCCCGTTTTTTTTCCTATAATTTTTCAGAACGGGTGTTGCACGGAGCATTTTCCGGTATATATTCCGATTATAGAGAAAATATTGGACTGCTGGAAGTAAAAAATGACTAGAAGACTCTGCCTGATCGTGCTGTTCGCCGGACTGCTGACCGGTTTTTTCCTGAATTCCGCTCCCGAAGCCCGGGCAATTGATCCGGTTACCATTGCAATTCTCACTCCGATTGCCATCAAGGCCGCACAGGTGGCGGCTCCGTATGTCTATCGGGCGCTGGCAAATATGGGGAAGGCGTCGCTGCGTATCTTTCCGGATCTGATCGGAATTTTCAAACTGCCGGTCGGAATCGGCATGATGGTCCTCGGCTGGCCGTTTCAAGGAGTTGCCGTGCGGGGGGCTATTTATACAATTCAAGGGGCCTGTGCGCCGTTTCAGCTGGTCTGGCATACTCTTATGATCCCGGTGGCGGCGTTTGGCATCAATGTGAATTAGCGGGGTACAGACGTATTGTGCAAAGACGGGATGACACGCTTGACTGGTTGCGACGGGACTGGTATGGTATGGAGCGCGCCCGATATGAAATTGCCGCTCGTCAGCCTCAGCCGCTCCCGATTGCAGAGGCGCTGGATCGGGTGGTGCCTTCCATTCTGCCCAAATCGGTGGTGTCGCTCGGAAAGATCCGCGCTGCATGGCCGGAGATCGCCGGAATGGAAAATGCGCGGAGAACAACGCCTTCGTTCCTGAAGGAAGGTGTTCTGTTTGTGGAGATTTCTCACCCCGCCTACCGCATGGCGCTGGATACTCCTCGCGTGAAGCAGCTGTTCCTCCGAAAACTGCAGGAACGATTCGGAAACAAAATCTGTTCCGAGCTGAAGTTTGTGCCTGCGGGGCGCCGTGCCGTAAATCGCGGATGAAAATATCGGATCCGCCGTTTTCCTTTTGATTTTTTCCCTTTGTCCCGATGGTTCGTATGGAATCAAAGGAAGAGGCTGTCGGGAGCCGGAACACTGATTGAAGAGACGAAAGAAATCACCGTTCGCCCCCTATTTGGTGTCTTTCCGCTTCTGACGCGGAAAATGATTTCCTGATCCGTTTAGAGGGGAATCCGGTTGATGAAGCGGAGAAGTTCCTGTGCGAACCGAAGGCGTGGACTGCTTCCGTTTTCCGTCCGGAATTGATTCGGATTTGCGTTCATCCCATCTCCCCGAAGAAGAGAGGGCAGGGCGTTCTTCCATACAACAACTCGTTCATCATTTTTGCATAAAAAAAGCGGAACCGTTTCCGGTTCCGCTTGAAGAATTCATTGAATTCCGATTCGATCAGAGTCCGCCGAGCGCCTTGAGAAGCACACCGGCCGCAACCGCCGATCCAATCACGCCCGCCACGTTCGGGCCCATCGCGTGCATCAGCAGGAAGTTCTGGGGATCGTATTCCAGACCGACCTTGTTCACCACGCGCGCCGCCATCGGGACCGCCGAAACACCGGCCGCTCCAATCAGCGGATTCATCTTCTCTTTCGAGAACATGTTCAGGATCTTCGCAAGGAGGATTCCGCCCGCTGTGCCGACACAGAACGCAACACAGCCGAGAACCAGAATACCCAGCGTCTGAACGCTCAGGAACTGATCCGCCGAGAGTTTGGATCCGACCGACAGTCCCAGGAAGATCGTCACGATGTTGATCAGCGCATTCTGCGCCGTGTCACTCAGACGGTCCACAACACCGACTTCCTTCATGAAGTTTCCAAGCATCAGCATACCGATCAGCGGAGCCGCATCCGGCAGCAGGAACGCGCAGAGGAACGTGATCAGCAGCGGGAAGCAGACCTTCTCCAGCTTGGAGACGTTCCGCAGCTGTTTCATGCGGATCAGACGCTCGGATTTCGTCGTCATCGCCCGCATGATCGGCGGCTGAATGATCGGCACCAGCGCCATGTACGAATACGCCGCCACCGCCACCGCACCGAGCAGTTTCGGGGAAAGACGCGTCGTCAGGAAGATCGAGGTCGGGCCGTCGGCTCCGCCGATGATTCCGATCGAAGCGGCGTCTTTGATGTCAAAGTCGATTCCGCACTTCGCCAGAACCAGCGCGCCGATCAGCGCAAAGAAGATGCCCAGCTGAGCTCCGCCGCCCAGAAGAGCGGTCCGCGGATTGGCAATCAGCGGTCCGAAGTC
>DDJH01000187.1 GCA_002338895.1 Lentisphaeria bacterium UBA1829
GAAACTTTTACCGGACAGTAGTGAAAAAGAATGTAAAAAAATTCCGCAGAAGGAAGGATTGAAGATTCGTCATTACATCATGAATCTGATTTACCGGCACCCGGAGGAATCGGTGATGATTCCTTCTTCGAATGAGCTGGCGAAGATGTTCGGCGTGGCGCGGAGTACGGTTACGCTGGAACTCAAAGCGCTTGTGGCGGAGCATTATCTGGAGGGGCGCCGCGGAATCGGAACATTTACGCGGCACTTGAATTTTATCCCTTCGTGCGGGAAAATGCCACCTCTTGTCGGACTGCTCGCCGGAGACGGAAAATACTTCTATTATCCTCATCAGGTCTGGTCGGTTCTGGCAACCTGCGGGATGGCTCTGACGGAACAGGGAATCAATATTCGTCCGCTGAATCTGTTCGGCGTGAACAACGAGGATCTGAAGGAGGAGCTGGAGAACATATATCTGGGAGGACTTGTCTGGTTTGATGTGAATACGAACCGTTTTCCCATGATCCGCGCTCTGGAGGCAAAAGGCATTCCGGTGACTGCTCAGATCGCTTCCGGAGGAAGAAATGCAGAGGCCGGAATCGACAGCTGCCGCTTCGATCTCTATTCCGCCGGTCTTGAAACCGGACGCATTCTGCTACGGGAAAATCGCTGTTCTCTCTTTTTCCTTTTCGACAACACAATGACGAAAGAACTTCTCGATGGGATTCGCGAGGAGTACCGGAAGGCAGGTGTCCAGCTGGACTGCAAATGTTTTTTCTGGGATCAGCCTGGAGTTTTTGGAGAGGTGGAGGCGGAACTGAAGAAATCCACTCCGGATGCACTTTATGTCCATGGGGAACATCTTGCAACTGTCCGGAATATCCTCGACCGACAGGGGAACGCTTCCCGGATCCGCCTGATCGCCGAATCTCACGCGGTTCACGGAGATAAGTTCCACGGAATTCTTCTGGAGTTTCCGTTCCGGGAACTGGGTTTGCGCATGGCAGAGCAAATGGCGGCGCGTCTGAACAGCTCTTCCGATCCGCGCCAGAGCTCTCTTCCCATAACCATAAAACAAGTCTGAAGGAGGAAAACAATGAGGAAGAATTTTACACTGATAGAGCTTCTTGTCGTAGTTGCAATCATTGCAATTCTGGCAGGGCTTCTGCTTCCGGCTCTGACGAAAGCAAGGGATGCGGCAAGGAACATCTCCTGTGTCAACAATCTGAGCACTTACGGGAAAGCGGTTGTATTCTATACCGATGAAACAATGAGCCGTTATCTGCCTCCGATGCTGATCGGTTCGGGCGGTTCGGGTTCTGACAAGGCAATCATCAAGCATACCAGATACAATGTCGGATATTTTCTGGTCAACAAATGGATTTCCTGGGATGTAATGATCTGTCCTTCTGTCACTATGTCCACTTACATGCGAAACGAATATAAAAAGAAGAGCTTGAATGTGTCCAATGATTGTCTTCAGTGGAACTCCTATGGGTTCAATGCTGTATTCGGGCAGTCCAGTCCGCGGCGGCTGGGCGCGGTGAAGAAACCGTCGCATTATCTTCTGTTCGCAGATTCGCGGATTCTCAACAAGAACGGGGCATACGGTTCCTATCCGCATATTTATATGAACGGCTGGGCATCTACTTCGGATACGGTCTCATCCGTTTATCCCTGGCACGCAGGCGAAAGAAGTGCCAACGCACTTTTCTCCGACGGGCATGTCGCCGGATTCCGAGCTCTGGCGTTTGGATATGAAGGAGCGAATCTTTTCTACACGAAATCACAACCTTTCATGAATACAGGATATACCAATTCTGTCTGGAATGCCACCGGACTTGCCTATTCGCAGGATATTCTGGTCAAATAAGCAGGAAAGGAAAACGCAAATGAGTTCAAAATATCAGGTGTCGTTGATTTTGCTTCTCCTCGGATGGCAGGCAGCAGCGGATGTTGTTCCGGCGTCCGGAGAATTCAAGCCGTTTGTCCCAGCTCCGAAACAGATCCGCAGAGCGGAGGTGATTCCGCCTTCGGAGGTACGAATCGGCTCCCTGCACCCTGCGGACTTCCGGAGAGTACGTTCCTTGAACGGAATCTGGAAAATCTCGGGAGTCCGGACATTCTCTGAACCGATTCCCGCTCCGACGGCGGAGGAGTTGCGGGTCGTGGCAAGCGATTTCGACGATTCCGCATTTTCTCCCATCGAAGTTCCGGGGAATTTTTTCAATCAATTCAAAGTTCAGAGCGCGAAAAAACCGTATGCACGGGCATGGTACAGGAAGGAGTTTCCGCTTTCCGCGGACGAACTGAAAAACAGACGCCTGCTTCTTCACTTCGAGCGTGTCGCATATGAGGCTGAAGTCTGGCTGAACGGAAAAAAGATCGGCTCTCATCACGGTCAGTATACCTCCTTTGAACTGGATGCAACAGAGGCGGCGCTACCGGGACGCAACGTTCTTGCTCTGCGCGTCCTGACGGACAACGGTCCCCGTTTCGGCACGGGCCCCGCATATCACACCTATGGCTCGCAGTGGTGGATGGGACTGATCGCCGGGGGGATCACGGGAGAGGTGACTCTTTCCCTGGAACCGGAACTGCGGATCACAAAAGCCCTTGTGACTCCCGATTGGGAAAACCGGAAAATCCGCGTCGATTACACCATTGAAAATCAAACGGGGAAAGAGACATCGGTTCAGCTGGGAAACGTCGTCACTTCCGCCATGAAACAATCGGCGGGGAAGAAGATCGGCGAAGCGGCAAAAGAACTATCGCTTTTCCCGGGGAAAAATACCGGAAGCATGGAGGTCACTCTGGAAAACCCGGTTCCCTGGCGGATCGGAAAGCCGTATCTCTATTTTACGACCCTTACGTTGAAAAAAAAGGGGAAATTCGAGGATGCGGAATCTTTCCGCTTCGGTTTTCGGAATTTCCGAATCCGCAACCGAAAATTTGAATTCAACGGAGAACCGCTTTTTCTGTTTGCCGCCAATCTATCCTCTCACCATTTTGAAAATGCCGTATGGACGGAGAAGATGGATCGGCTGGCGGAGAAGTTCCTGCTCGGTTTTCTGAACCGGGGATACTTCATTCTCCGAACGGCGCACATGCCGATCCGCGACCGCGTTCTGGAACTCGCGGATGAATGCGGAGTTATGATCGCCCCCGAATGGGGCTGGGCATTTACCGCTCAGCTGAACCATGAAAAATGGAAATCATTTATGTCGCGGGAAGTAACGGAATTTGTGGAGTATTCCTACAACCATCCGTCTGTTGTGCTCTGGAGCATGGGGAACGAGGTATCGCACATTCAGGATCCGGCGATTGCGGATCGTTTCGGGGAACTGGTCCGGCTGGTCCGGAGAATCGACCGTTCCGGACGTCCCGTCAGCGCGTATTCCGGCTCGGCAAGCGTGTTCAGCTACGGAGAACGGCGGCTTGACACCGATCTGGTGGACACACACAGCTATACCGGACTGGCAGGACAATGGACCAATATGCGCGGAGAACTGGAGGTCTACCACCGCAAGCTGCTGGATATCTATGCGCAGGGGCGCAGGGAGCTTCCGATTCCGTGGGTCGGATGGGAATACATCGGGTTCTCGTGGGGAATTCAGGCGGATAAAACGTTTCGACCGGGGGACCGGAATGCGTATTGGAAATATGCGGAACGGCTCTCTGCCTCCACCTGGGGCAGTCCGCTGGGAATCGGATTCAGCGGGTCCATCGGGCTTGCTGCTGCTCTGGACCCCGAACGCGGAGGCGCATACGGCATGAGCAAATTCATGCCGCGGATCTTCAGCACGATTCTGCTCGACGGACGCATGAGCGGCTATGCTCCGTGGAATCCCGATCCGAACATGGATTTCATTACGCAGATGTCGCAGAAGATCTTCCCGATGTTGGTCGGAAAGACCGGACTTTTTCCGGGAAATCTCTTCGGCGGGGAATCTTCTGAATGGACTCTGGCGCTTGTCAATGTTTCCAGCCGTCCGGTCTCGAATCTGACGCTGGACGTTCAGTTGGCGGACCTGGAGGGACGGGCTGTTCCCATCGGTTCATACCGGATTCCGAAAGCGGACTCTTTCTCCAAATCCGAGCAGAAGGTTCTTCTGAATCTGCCCGGCGGAATCAACGGGCACCGTCAGCTCCGGCTGATTCTGCGCGACGCCTCGGGTGCGGAACAGGCGAGAAACTATTACAACATCTATTTGGCGGACCGTTCCATCCGGGATCGGAAAATCCGGGCGGTGCGCAAGGCGTTTCTGCTGGATACGAAACATGCGGGGAATCTTGCCGCGACCCGTGCCCTTCTGGAGCGTCACGGGGTTAAAGCGGAGACGGTCTCTTCCGTTGACACTCTCAAAGGCGGTGAAGTCCTGATTGTTCCGGCGGAACTCTCTCCGGGAGAGGGGCTGGATTTGAGCATGACCGACAAGATGGAACGATTTCTCAAGGCGGGGGGCGTTCTGCTGATTCTGGAACAGAGAAATCTGAACACCCGCTTTCCCGACGGAACCGGCCTGATCGTCGGCAGGATGAGCTTTGTGGATCTGGTCGCGCCGGATCATCCGCTCTTTGCTGGACTCGATCAGCGTAATTTCGACACATGGAACAATGAGAAAGAAAATGGTTTTCTGCTGACCCATTCGATACAGCATTTCAATTTGAATACAATCGCAGCGAAAGGTGTCTCCGGACTCGGATCAAGGGATCTGAGAAGCGCTGTGTCGGAAGCCTCGCTCGGAAAAGGACGGATCCTCGCTTCCCAGCTAAACGCCGTCGAACTCCACGATTACGACAGTTCCGCCTCTTCCTATTTTGTCAATCTGCTCCGCTATGTGCTGGAAAGCCGGGAGTTCCGCACTCCGGCGCATCAATTCTCCATGAATCGGAACGTTGGTTATAAAACAGTAAAAAACAGATGCCGCGTAATTGATCTTGCTCCTTATGTCACAACCTCGTTCCGTGATGAGAAGGCCGGCGACCGAAAAGGCGGATGGACCGATCAG
>DDJH01000218.1:0-459 GCA_002338895.1 Lentisphaeria bacterium UBA1829
GCGGATATCGTGACCCACTCCACAACCAAGTATATCGACGGCCATGCGACAAGCGTCGGCGGAATCATTGTGGAAAAGGGCGGATTCGACTGGAAAAACGGAAAATTCCCGGAATTTGTCGATCCCGATGAGAGCTATCACGGAACCGTCTACACCCGCGACTTCCCCGCGGCTCCCTATTCGGTCAAACTGCGGGTCCAGTGGATCCGCGACCTCGGAAGCGGAATGGCGCCGTTCAATGCATTCCTCTCCATGATGGGGGCCGAAACCCTGCATGTCCGCATGGAACGTCACTGCTCGAACGCTCTGGCGCTGGCCAGACATCTGCAGAATCATCCGAAGGTCGGCTGGGTGAACTATCCGGGCCTGCCCGACAACAAGGAATACGCGATGGCAAAGAAGTATCTGAAGGGATGCAGCGGCGTTCTCTGCTTCGGTGTCAAGGGCGGCATGGCTGCC
>DDJH01000218.1:552-9911 GCA_002338895.1 Lentisphaeria bacterium UBA1829
ACTTCTTTGATCCGGCGAGCATGACGCATCGTCAGCTCAGCGAGGCGGAGCAGATCGCGGCCGGAGTTTCGCCGGACCTGATCCGCGTCTCGGTCGGCCTGGAGCATATTGACGACATTATCGCCGACTTCGATCAGGCGCTCGCCAACGCATAAAAAAACAGTCCGGATTTTTCCGGGACGGGGAAGTCGATCTTCCCGAACGATCCGTTGCGGAACCGTGCAGTGTGCGGGGATGCGGCGGATCTTTTTTTGTCAGCGGTAGCGGGAGTACTCGCGGCGGTAATCGGCGGGAGTGGTCTGCGTGGCGTTTTTGAACTGGCGGTAAAAGACTTCCAGAGATTCGAATCCGCATTCGGCGGCGATCTCCTTGATGGAGAAATTCTCGCCGGCAAGGAGCCGTTTTGCCATGTTCAGGCGCAGTTTGAGAAGATACTGATGGGGACTGGTCTGCAGCTCCTCCTTGAAGAGCTTGAAAAGATAGGGACGGCTGATTCCGGCGGCATTGGCGATATCATCGGGCGTGATGCCGGTAAAGAAGTGCTCGTCGAGATATTTGACGGCTCTTCGCAGCGGTTCCGGTCGGATCTGGCCCGGATGAGGCGCCGAGTTGATGGCCTGCCAGTGCAGAACCGCATAGCAGTAGGCGGCCAGCGCGGCCGGATCGCTGTCTCCGGAATGAAACGCCTGAAAGGTTTCGGAGCAGAAGCGGTCGAGAGTCTCCGGCGCATTCCAGATCGTCACGCGCGGGACACTCCGGGAAGGAGGACGCGCCTCGAAATGAAAGACCTGACAGCGGTAGGGATCCCCCGGCAGAGTCTCCCAGATGGTCCGTTCGCGGGAGACATGCCAGAAGATCGCCCCTTTCCCGAACTGCTTCCTCTCCCCTTCGACCTCGAAAAACAAAGTTCCTCCGGTCAGCAGCTCGATGCACTCGGTGTTGAACGGGATCGGGGAGGGAGTCACTTTCCCGTGATCCGGAGCGGCATAGAGAGTGATCGTCTTCAATTTTACAATATGATCGAACATGATTTTGCCTGTTTTATATTTTTCATCAAAAGAAGATATCTTTTGTCAATTTGCAACCGCTCAAAACAGCGATATAATAAACAAAGGGTACAATACTTTCCGTTAAAAGGAAGTCAAGAAAAACAGTAAAAAAAATAAAAAAAAGGAACAGACGCCATGCTTCCACTTGGAGTACAGCTCTACTCGCTCAGAACCCTCGCCGAAAAAGATTTTCCCGCCGTTTTGAAGAAGGTTGCCGACATCGGCTACAAGCTTGTTGAGCCGGCCGGATTCTGGGACATCAAACCGTCCGAATTCAAGAAGATGCTGGATGATCTCGGGCTCGGCATCATTTCGTCGCACTCGCCGTGGGCCCGTTCGAAAGGGAACCTCGGGGAATCCATGGAGATCGCCTCCATTCTCGGTCTGGACAAGATCGTCTGCGGCTACGGCGCTCCCGATTTCAAAGATCTGGACTCCATCAAGCGGACCGCCGACAATACCAACATGATGCAGGAAATCCTTGCGAAAAACGGCTTCACGCTCTTCCAGCACAACCACGATTTCGAGTTCCAGCGCATCGACGGCAAACTCAAATATGAAATCTATCGTGAACTCTGCCCGAACGTGAAATACGAAATCGACTGCTTCTGGTCCACGAACCTCGGAACGGAAGACCCGGTCAAGATGCTCGATCTCTTTGCAAAGGATACGATCCTCCTGCACATGAAGGACGGCGTCGCATCCCAGAAGGTGGATGGAAACAAGATGGTCAACGGCATTCTGGAACGTCATGTGGAACTGATGCCGCTCGGAACGGGAACTCTGCCGATCCGCGACCTGATCGCTCATGCTCCGGCTCAAACCCAGGCGGTGATCGTCGAACTGGATTACTGCAACACGGAGATGGTCTCCGCAATCGAACAGAGCTACAAGTTCATGGTGGAAAACGGTCTGGCGGCCGGCAATAAATAAACAGGATCTGTGCAGGACATGAAAACGACAAAGGTCGGTATTGTCGGATGCGGAATGATTTCCGACACGTACTTCAAGGCATCGCAGAAATTCCGCAATCTTGAAGTGATCGCGTGCTCCGATATCATTCCGGAGCGGTCCGCAAAGAAACATGAACTCTACGGCGTGGCAAACGTCACCAATGAGGAGCTGTTTGCCAATCCCGATATCGAGATCGTCATCAATCTGACGCCGCCGCAGGTTCACTCCAAGATCGCGATTGACACGCTCAACGCGGGCAAACACGCCTATTCGGAAAAACCCTTCGGAGTGGATTTTGAAGATGCTCAGAAGGTGATTCGTCTGGCGAAGGAGAAAGGGCTCCGCGTCGGCTGCGCTCCGGATACCTATCTCGGCGGCGGTCAGCAGACCGCCCGCAAGCTGCTGGACGACGGCTGGATCGGAAAGCCGCTTTCCGGAACGGCGATCGTTGCCGGACGCGGTCCCGAAAAGTGGGGACAGGCTCCGTTCTTCTATGATTACGGCGCTGGTCCGATGCTGGATCTCGGTCCGTATTACTGCACCGCTCTGGTCAATCTGCTTGGTCCGGCCAAAAGCGTGACTGCTGTGACCACCAAAGGGTTCGAATACCGCACTCTTGGCGCGGAAGTCTCCGAAACCTACAAGGACAAATATAAACCCTACGACCGCTATCCGGTCAATGTCACCACCCATCTGACGGGGGTGATCGAGTTCCAGTGCGGCGCCGTCATCACGATGATCGCGAGCTTCGACGTCTATAAAAACGGACACGCTCCGATCGAAATCTACGGAAGTGAAGGCTCCATGCAGGTTCCCGATCCGAATACGTTCGGCGGACCGGTCAAACTGTTCCGCCGGGAGTGGGGATATGTCTACGAACACAACCCGGAGTGGAAAGAGATGCCGCTTGCGTTCGGTTACACGGAGAACAGCCGTTCCTTCGGCGCGGCGGATATGGCCATGGCTCTGAAGAACAACCGGCCGCACCGCTGCAGTGGCGAACTGGCCAATCATGTCCTGGAGATCATGCTCTCCTTTGACAAATCCAGCAAACTCGGACAGAAGGTGATGCTGACAACAACCTGCCAGCGTCCCGCAGCTCTGCCTCTTGGACTGGAACCCGGAGATATTCCCGAATAATCTCCGCCGGCAACACCGAAAAGGCTTCCGTGCATAAGACAACATGCCCGGAAGCCTTTTTTATTCCCACTTTCCCCCCGCTCTCCCATCCCGAAGCGGAAAAATGCACAAGCATTTTTCCGGGTCAAGGGCAGGGTGCCCTTGTCGTGATCCAGCGGCGAAACGCTGGTCGTGCGAAGCACGAAACCCAAAAAATAAAAACGCCACAAGCCGCAGAAAACGACTTGTGGCGCCCATTCGACCGTTTAATAATCAATCGAACAAACGATCAAAACTTCAGAACCGGCGGTTCCAGAAGACCGCAGGGAACGAGCTGACGGTTTGTGACAAGATACCGTTTGAATTCGGCTGGACCGGTCCAGTTCGGCCACTTGGTTGTGAGATAGAAGGGACCGTGGGAATTCCGGCGATGCCCGAGGACCTCGATCTCCAGAACATTCTCTCCATCTTTCAGGAGGGAGGTAATGTCCGCGGAGAAGGGGGGCCACGGGATCATGATCGGATCGCTGCCGTTGACACGTACTCCGAGGGCGACGCCGCGCCATTCGGGGATCTCAAGCACGACCGGTCCATCCGTTTCCGGCTTCCGGAAGGTGGTCCGGTAGGTGAGATTTCCCGCATAGTTCTGGAATCCCTGCGAGCACCAGTCACCGATTTCGAGTGTTTTGGGAGGAGGAGTGAGAGTATTCCCCTTCACCCCGAAATTGCCGAGCAGATAGATGGTCTCCAGCCCGGGGAGGAGCTCATGATACGCGGGGCAGTGGAGTTCCAGCGAGTTTTCCCCTTTCTGAAGCAGAGATGCGGGAACGGGGATTTTCCGCATGGAGCGGTCGCACCAGAATCCGTCATCGTGCATGGGGAACTCTTTTCCGTTGAGGGTGGCGGTGTAGAGATCGGGACGCTCGATGCCGAGGAAGATCTCTGTGGGCAGAGCCTCGCACTGGAAGGTGTAGCGGAGACGGAGATCGATGCTCCGCGCGGGAGTTTCCTTGAGCCGGCACCAGGGCTGGACCATTGCGCCGCCGCGCGGCCGTTTGCCGAGCAGCTCCCGCAGATAGTCGTCGACTCGGTTCACATATTCAGGGATCATGAAATATCCCCCGTCGGCGGAGCAGGCCGGATGATCGAGCACAAGGACGTTCGGATCATCGGTCAGCACCTCCCATCCGGAGCGTGGCAGGAGAGCCGTCGAGGAGAGTTTCGGGGCCGTTCTGCTTTCCGCGGAACAGGCGACCGCTTCGTCCGATGCGATGAACAGACGGCTCTCCAGCGGAACAAACGACGTTTCAAATACCAGACACCCATTCCGATACGTCGTCTTGACCGCATATCGTTTTCCGGTCCGCAGATCCAGTTCGCACACCGTTCTGTTTTCCGGCTGCTTCCATGCGATTTCCGCCACGGGGAACTCCAGTTTACGATCTCTGGAAAGCGGTGCATCAAACTGCCGGGTCGTCTGATCCATGGATGTGTTGCACAGGAAGAGCGTGGCAAAATCCTGATCCTTGTGAATGGAGTAGAGAATCGGATCAATCTCCGCTCCGTTCGCCCGGATGGAGACGTTGCGCGCATCGGCTGCAACGCTTTCCGCCAGTTCGCACTCTTTCACGGGACGGAAGAGTTTGTAGACTTCCGCAGGAAGCGCGGAACGTTCGCCGTCCGCATAGCAGGGCGCCTCGCCGAGATAGACGACCGTTCCGCCGTTTCCGGCAAACTCCTTCAGCAGCTTCAGAGTCGACGTGCGGATCGTCCGCATGCGCGGCAGAACCACCGCCTTGTATTCGGCCATGGCCACGAACAGCTTTTTCCCTTCGACCCGCGCGTGACGGGACATCACTTCCTCTTCTCCGTAGTCGAAATCAATATTTTCTTTCAGCAGGGTGTTCCGGAGCGAGATCAGGCGGTTGTTCTCTTCTTCTTTCTCCGCATCGTTCATCGCGGAGATCGGTTTCCCGAACCAGGTCGACTCGATCGGATGGATGACAAGCAGATCGCGGACCTCCTCTCCTTCGGAGAGCGCGGCTCCGAGTCTCGCATAATAATCCTCCACCACCGGATAGTGACGGCACCACGGCGACTGATAGGAGATGCTGGCCGGATAATCCCGTTTTGCCTCCGCCTCCATCGAGTACCAGGCAAGATGCTGACAGCGCAGATTGATTCCGAGAGCGGCCTGCCAGTCACCGAGCGCCTTGTGGCCCAGGAACGGGAAGTCCCACCCGGTGCAGCCGTAGGTTTCGCTGAGACGGATCTTGCGGCCGAACTGCCGTGCCATCGAAACGCACTGTTTCGCGGTGTCATAGATGGTCCAGTGTTCGGTGAGAAGGTCGATTCCGGGCGCCTGCATGTATTCGTAGAAGCGCATTGCGGAGCCGACATCCACGCTCTGGCTGACCAGACTGTCTTCACAGAGCACATGCCCGGTGAACATCAGATTGTGCTTCCCGCACCATTCGCCGATCTGTTTGGAGAACGATTTGACAAACAGATCCGTCATAATTTCATAATGATTCAGGCGGATGCGGGAACACTCCTCCCCGTCGACCACGAAAAAGAGTTCCGGCAGATGATCCAGAAGGTCATAACCGTAGCGTTTCCGAGTCTCTTCCACCACGGCATCGGTCCAGTTGGAGTAGTTCGGTTCGTCGGTGAAGATTCCGGGAACGGTTCTGCCGAAGTCGCCGGGGATTTCCCGCGCGTATTTCTCATGGGTGACCTCGATGAATTTCCGGACGGCTTCCGGGTTGCAGGTGTCCAGATAGGCGCCGCCGTTGTACCAGTCGAAATCTTCGTCGACAAGGACAAAGAAGCGGAGGAACGTCTCGCCGTCTTTCAGAGCATCTCCCTTTTTCAGACGGCGCGGATTCCGGGCTTCCTTCCCGCTCCGCTCCGCGGCAAACCATGCCAGATCGGAATCGGAATATTCAACGTGGTCCAGTTCCTCGATTTTGAGTCTTCTCCGCCGGAATTCGGGATGATCCTTTGTCACGAGTCCGCCTGCTGCGCCGGAGGGCCAGCGGTCTTCATCGTAGAGCCAGGCGTGCATTCCGTTTTTCTCCGCTTCGTCGATGCAGGCACGGATGCAGGCAAACCAGTCTTCGCTCAGATAGGCGGTGTTGAGGCCGACGCGGGAGTGCATGAAAAATCCGCCCAGGCCCATCTCTTTCATGTTCCGGATCTGTCTGCGGAGTTCCTCCGGTTCCAGTTTGCTGTTCCAGGCCCAGAACGGAGCCCCGCGAAATTCAGAAGAAGGATTTTCTGTTTTTTTAAGAAGTTGTTGAATCATTTTTTTATGGTATCCCTTTTTTGTTTTTTTTCGGGTCTGAGGATAATATAAAGGAACTTTTTTCGAAAACCTTCATTTTTTAGAAAAAAATAAGGACGATTTGATAAAAAAGAGCCAAACCTCGGAAAGAGAGTTTTGTCCGGTCCGGGTGGATCCGGAAAACATTGAGAGAGAAAATTCCGTCAGTTGTACATGGAGTAGACATAGATGTTGGCGGCCATCTTCAGCGCAAAGGTCCTCTGACGTCGGGAAAAGTGAAAGCCGACCCACCCGCAGTGAAGATCGCTGGAGTTCATCAGCGCAACAAGACGTCCTTTGTACCAAGCGCCCCAGAGACCGTTGTTGACGCCCTGAAGATGTGCCCAGTCGGTAATCGTGTAATAGGTGAAGAAAACTCCGTCGGACATGGGAAGCTTCCGCATTTCAATGCCCGGAAGAATTTCCCGGAGAAGGGTTCGGACACTGTCGAAAAAGAGATCCTCCTTGATCTGCCGAAGCGCCACGCAGTCGTCCACAAAGAGAAATCCGCCGCGGAGAAGGTACTCTTTCAGGTTCTGCTTCTGGCGCGCCGTCGCTGCGATCGCCCCCTTGCCGCTGAGAAAAAGAAGGGGAAAGTCGGTCATCTGGTCAAGACGGTCGATGTCGGCAATGTTCCACTCCAGCTTCATGTTCATGGACGTGTTTTTCCGGAGCCAGTCGACAATGATGACATCGCCGCTCGGATGGTAGAACCAGCCGAGACTGTCGCCTCTCCGATACCCCGTCGTCGGAAATTTGAGACGTGCCCACGAGATGCGGCTCCCCCGCGCATTCTCAAATTTGTCCGCCCCCGAAAGCGTGTGCAGCGGCAGAAGGATCAGAAAAAGTGGAAGAAACAGAAGCAGCCTTTGTCTGTGTCTCATAACGGGAACCCTTTCGAAAAAATGGAACGGAGAATCCGCCGCATCTCCTGAAGATCTTTGCGGACTGCCGCATACTCCTCGGGTGTGAGGGCGGAACTCCCTTTGCCCGACAGCGTGAGCGTGGTGGCGTCGTCGTTCGATTCCAGACGGAGCCGGACCGGTCCGCTCTCCCGCTTCCAGGAGAGCTTGCTCCCCGGGAATTCCAGACGGAGGATGATCTCCCAGTCCCGTCCGTCGAAGAGCCGGATCGGAGAGGAAATCCGCTCCGCAGAGAAGTTTCGGAGAAGTTCGGCGGGAAGATCCGGCGCCGGAAGGGGCGTTTCTCCTTTTTGGGGAGAGAGAGCCTGAAGTGTGTACCGGGTGCTGCCGTCGCTTTCCCCTGCGGAAACCGTCCAGGATTTCAGCTCGGCGGTCGGAATGGTCGATTCCAGAATCGAGGCAAAGAAATTCCGTTCCGTTTCCGGAAGAAGTGTATTGCGGCGTCTTCGGAACGCATAATCGAACAGCCCTGTACAGTGTGTTCCAATTTCAAGCGACGAGCCGTTTCGGCGGATCGTCCGCTTCAGCTGCCCGGCGCTCCGGGTCGTTTTGACCGTCCGGAAGCGGATGCCGGGTGCATCCAGAGAGAGTCCGAGTGTCCCGTGATCGCCGGGAGGAAGATCGCCGAACGCCGTTAGCCCGTCGGTCGCATCCAGCCAGAGATCCAGCGAAGGCACATACGCCAGCATGTGGTTGAACTGCCAGGAGGGAAAATCCGGATCGATCGTTCCGCCGCGCTGCACCAGAACCCGTTCCACGCGGATGCCCGCCCGGGCACACATGGCGGCCAGTGCGGAAGCCTTGTCCTTGCAGTCTCCGCTGCGGTCGCGGATCACGGCGGAGGCGCTGCGGGGACGGAATGCCGCCGCCCCGAGAGGGATGGTCACATAGCGCAGATCGTTCAGAAAAGTGTAGATCCGCCGGACCTTTTCCCGTTCGGAACGGGCCCCTTGCAGCAGTGTGTCGGTGAAACGCTGCGCGTCCGGATCGAGCGTCATGGCGCGGTCCGTCATCCGGCGGCACCACGCGAGAAACTCCTCCCAGGAGGGGAGGGTGGTTATGACGATCCGCGCGCGGGGGCCGACGGCCGGGCGTCCCGGAGGAATCGGCGCAAGTTCCGGCTTGTCCAGATGGTACTTCCGGATCCGGTAGCGTTCGGCGGCCCCGCTGGTTCGGAAGGTGTGGGACGCGATCGGAATCGGCGCCTGAACGGGGATTACCGCGTGGAAGTCCGGCAGGTGACCGGTGGGACGGAGGGTCTGTTCCCGGGTGATTTCCAGAAGCGAGCCGGGACGTGGTGTCGGGATCGGTCCGCGCCCGATGCGTTGAAAACGTCCGTCCGGATCAATCAGGCGCGCCGGAATGGCGGAGGAATTGTTCGCGGGAGCAAAGCGTTTGCAGCCGGCGACGGTCTGAAAATAGAACGTGTCGGCGATCCGGATGCGGGCCGTCTGATCCGGATTCAGAATTGCGGAGATGTCGCGCCGGACCAGAAAGGCCGGATAGTCGGTGTAGCGTCTGGCAAGTTTCTGCGCGTCCGCGATCCGTTTCCGTGTCTCTTCCGAAGCCGGCTGGATGGCGGAATCGGCAACGGCGCGGGGAGCGCGCGGACGGGGCGGCTTCTCCGGTTTCCCCTCTTTCGGTTCCGGAACCGTGCGGGCGAGGGCGGGGAGGGTGGAGCGGAACGGATGGGAGTGTTTCTCCTGACCGTCAAAATACTGGGAGTTTTCGGTGATGGCAAGTTTGTGCGATTCATAGAACTGGCGGGTCAGATCCCCTGCGCGCGAAAGAGAATCGGTGAGCGGCTTTTCCGGTCCCAGCTCCTTCAGAGCCTGAAGAAAGAAGTGCGGATAGCGCGGCGGATTGAGCTGCCGGTCGGAATCGGTTGCGGAGACAAGGATCCTTCCCGGTTTCCGGAGCACGTCAAGAAAGGGGGCGCTCATGGTGTTGAACAGAAAAACCGTTTTACAGGGAGTTTTCAGGAGTTCT
>DDJH01000080.1 GCA_002338895.1 Lentisphaeria bacterium UBA1829
GATCAAATAGTAAAATTTTTCTTTTCCTTTCCCCTCCCGGTTTCGCGATAATGTGTTCGGAAACAGAATGGTAAAGCTCATGCAGAACGATCGATTCCACCTCTTTTCCAGCATAAATATTTGAATCTACCCCTTCATACTCTCCGTATTTTCCGATCTTGAATTTTTTCCAGTCCTCCGAATTGTTCATGTGTTTTGGATTTATCAGAAAAATGCCTGTTTTCGGTGTATATGTTCCGGGAACAGAGTCATTTAATAAAGAATCCGTCATTATTACTTTCAGGTCATCCAGTCCGTTTTCCCGTTTCACTTTATCTATACAGCGGTTCATTCGGTTAATGGCCTGCTTGTCTATGATTCCACGCAAATCGACATGCGCACCGGGAAGGATTTTTCGTGTTTCCATTTGTGCCCGTTCCAGAGACGGGGCATCAAAATCCGGAGGCTCATCCTTTTTCTTTTCCTTCCTGAAGAATGCCTTTAATTTGTCTCCGAGTGACATGTTGTATTTGGTTTCGAGTGTTTCCGCAACCCGATTTCGGAATGTTTCATTCCTGATTACAGACAGGTCAAAACTCTCAAACGCATGGGCAGGATCGAACGCGAATCCGCTTTCCGCCGGATCGACTTTCTTCGGCGCGTCATCCGCCGGATCGTCGCAGTCCTCGACATCGCACTGACAGTTGAAGTCGGAGGGAGGGTAGATCTTATGCCAGATCGGATCATCCTTCCGATAAACTTTTCCCGCGTATCTCGCATGGGAGTCGCGAGGATTCAGCGCAGTACTTCCGATGTAGCGCCAGCAGGGCCAGCGTTCCTTGATCTCCGGATCCATCGACACCTGATACCGTCCGACCGCAGCAGCCATCCGCGCGTTCTGCTCCAGAATCAGATTCAGCCGTGCAGTCGAAGCCAGATTGCGCAGAGAATCCGAACCATCGTCTTTGCCTTCGCCTCGGAGAAACTTCTTGAGCTGCGTTCTTGCCTCCGCCAGTCCGATTTCCCCGCGGGAATACGCGTCGGAAACGCTCCGGAGACGATCCAGAATGCGGCTTTCCGCGACCCGGGCGGAGAAAAACGCCTGTGCCCGGAGCTTCGCTTCAAAGTCACGGGAAATCTCAAGTGAGTTTTTCGCCGTCGGAAGATTCAGGCGTTTTCTGATCCACTCGTTTGCCGCCTCGTATTCTTCCATTTTGATTCACCTTTTCGTATTGTTCGACGATTCCCCGTGCCGCCGCCGCGATTCCGGTTTTAACGAACTGATCCTCATATTTTCCGCTGTCGCCGAAATTCAATGTTCCGTTTTTCAGAGCCTTGTCCGCTTCCTCCTCCGATCCGTCGAGGATTTTTTCGATCGCCTCCNNGAGCCATGAGAGAATCGATTCCGGCGTTTCCTTTTTTTTCTCCCCGGACTCCGAAAGCTGGAGATTTCCCTTTCCCATCGCCGCCGGATTCGCCGCGGCGGCCTTGTCGTCAACGTCCAGAGCTTCCGCAACGGCAGCCTCTTCCGCNNCGCCGGTTGCCGCCCACGCTTTCCGAACATCCTCCGTCATGGGAGGAAGTCCGAGCTCCGAACGGGTATGCTCTTCGATCTCCGGCGTGGCAGTCAAAAATCCCCCTCGGATCGCAACACCCATCGCATCGTATTTCTGTTTCAAATTGAGAGTTCGTGCGCTTTCCGCATCCGTTTCCCCTTGTACGGAGGCATTCGGATCCGGAAGTCCCGCTTCGGCGGCTCTGCGTTTCATTTTCCAGCCGAACCGTTCGGAAATCTCCTGCCCGTCGGCTTCGAAGCCTGCTTCAAACAGCGTTTTCAATGTATTTGCATTCCGCTCGGAGTCCTCCGGCGGATCCGTAATGAAGACGAGGCTGGGACGAGCGACTCCAAAACCAAAATTGAAGCGACTCCACGGCGCCGCAATTTTACGATTAATGCAATCGGCGAGCATCGTCGCGTCAGCCTCTAAAATATCCTGACGGACCTTGTCCTGCGCGTTGTCCTTGGACAGCCCTCCTCCATCTCCGGAACTGGCCGTCTGACCGAGAATCAGCCGAGTGATCGCGTCCTTGATATATTCGATCACGCGGAAATAGACTTCCCCGGTCACGTTCGGCGCCTGAATCGTCGAAAGTTCCGTCCCCTGCGAGACGATTCCGCCTCCGTTCGGTCCGAAACTCCGGATCAGGTTCATCAAATGCGTGAACTCCGATTCAAACGCTGAATCGGAAACCTTCGCAATGATCACCGGCATCGCGTAGCTCTCGATGAACGAGAGCAGATCCTTGATGTTGACATTCAGAAAGCAGTGAAGCCATGCGAGCGGACGGACGAGTCCTCCGCGCGCCGGATCGCTTCCGTTTTCCCGCGTCGCCAGATAAACGAATTTGTCCGGCTCCAGCGGCATCTCGACGGCGCCTCCGCTCAGACGGATCGTCGGAGAAAAGGAATTGATGTAATTCACGTCCCGCGACGGGATCGATGCAAATCCGAGCAGACTTCCTCCCGGTCCCCAGATGATCTCATTGACGGAATAGCCGACCAGAATCGCGCGCATCATATCGCGCAGCAGATCCCGGAATCCGTCGCAGTCGTCGCGGTCGCCGCAGTTTTTCAGAGCGCGGTGAAACGCCTCCGCCGCGGCCTTCGCTTCCGGAGAGTCGTCATCGCCCGGCTCCACGGTATATTTGAGTCCGAGAATGGAATTGACCCGGACGGAAAACGCATGTTTGATCTCGTGATTTTTTTCCAGCAGCAGATTCGCCAGTTCGGCCTGATCCGCCGCATCGCCCTGATTCGCCCGGCACATGATCGAATCGATGCGTTCAGGTGAGAGATCGCGCGAAACGTCGGTATAATTCCGATCGTTCGGATCATCCAGCAGCCAGCGTCCGGATCGCGGCTGCGGCCTGTTCGGCAGCAGTTCCGGAAGCAGGCGGCCATACTGGTCTAGAATCATGATTCAAGCCTCATTGATAAAATTTTCTTCGTGTCGACGAGTCGGAGAGTTTCCAGTCATCGGAATGGTCCGGCCGCATGAAATTTTTTGTCTGCCGTTCGTCCGGATTCTTCAGCGGAAGCAGACGGCACGGCCCGTCGTTTTTCCCTTTCGCGTGAACGGCAAGCGCACCCGCCCAGAAACGGTCGGAATGGCCGTTTTCCCCGCGGTCGGCACTGAACCGGATATTTCCGGAAGCGGTTGTCTCCTTTTTGATCGCGCGCAGGTCGGAACGCAATTTCGAGTCCTTCGGGATCCGGATATTCAGATCCTCGAAACAGCTTCGGAACGGATACGCGAGCTCCTCCTTGACCGGCGCGGAAAATTTAACCGGTTCGATCCGGTATTTTCCAAACCGGTCCGCGGCGCGTTCGGCAAGCTGCATTCCGAGTCCGGTCGCGTCAATACATGCCCGCCGGAGGTTCGGAAGAGCCAGAATGGGATACAGAATTTCCTCCTGCTTCGAAAACGAAACATTCCGGAGGCAGATCAGACGGCGGCAGAGATGCCGCTCCCCCTCGTAACTGTTCAGCCACAAAACCGTCAGATCGTGATTTCTCCCCACATCAATTCCGGCATAGAGAGTCCTGCATTCCGCCAGATCCGAAAGATCGGACCAGTCGGCGAGCTTTTCAGGGGGCTGCTCGTATTCGCAAGCGGCAATCTGGTCATAGCTCAGAAACGCCGAGGCGTCGTCCGCCGGAACGCACATATATTCCTGGAGAAAACTTTCTTCATCGGCGCAGCCGCTCCGGATGAAGTTGAAATAATCCGTTTCATCCATTTCCTGCCGCTCGTCGTCCGGCGACAGTTTTTCCTGAAGTCTGTAAAGGAAGCCGTCGTTCAGCGCATCTTCCAGTGTCACGCGGTGCAGGGAAATTTTTTTCGGATTCCCCTTTTCACGCGCTTCGACAATCAGCTGATTGAAAAAGTTGTGACTCCCCCGATGCGTGGAAACCATTTCCAGCTGACCGCCCCATGTAATGCCCGGATACGCGATTGCATAGAGTTTCCGGTTGTCCTTGTGGAGCGCAAACTCGTCAAGGAGACGGTCACCCCGTTTTCCCGCCTGTGCGTCCGGAGAGCTTGACATCGAATTGATTTTCACTCCGGATGCGAAGCGCAGAACAAAGGAGGTCGACCCCTTGTCATCGAGAACCTGAATGCCGAGATCTTCTGAAACGACCTTCAAAAGGTCCGCAAAATGCTTGCAGTCATCCAGAAAAAGTTTTGCCTGAATTTCATCCCGGCTGGAAACCCATGCATCAAGCGTGGCTCCGGCCAGCACCTTCCGGCGAACAAGCGCGTATGCACTGGACCAGGAGATCCCGATCTGCCGCGACTTTTCCATGATTTTGATCCGGCTCATATCCTGAACCCAGCGCCGCTGATACGGAAGCAGAAGAGCATCTTTATCCGGAATGATTTTTGAACGTCCCATTGTCACAGCATCTTGATTTTTTGTTCCACTTTTGCGAGAGTTTCGGGCGAGATCCCCGCCTGTCCCGGTTTTTGATCCGTTCCGGCTTTCACGGTTTCGAGTTCAACATTCAGCTCGGCGATTTCCGCTGTAAGTTCCTCGATCTCCGCGTTCGCCCGGTCAAGTTTCCGGCGGAGATCGGCGATCTGTTTTTCCTTCGCCGTATTGCTCAGATTGACGGCGGACCGGACGAGTCGTTCAACCTCGCGGGGATCATCCGGATTCGCCCGGACACACTCTTTCACGAGGTTCAGAAGATCAATTTTGACCGACTCAGCGATATTTTCCGCGGAGTCCATTTCCCGCAGCATGGCCGCGGCCAGATCCTCTTCCTCCTGCGCCCGGCGGAATTCGCTGCGCCGGGATACAATTTCCTGATATTCCCGGCTCCGTTTCAGCCGGGTGACGGCGGAGCGTTTCAGCGTTGTTCCAAGCCGCGCATAGGCGGCCTTCACGTCCGGATCGTTCGCGACCGCTTCGGTCGTCGCTCCGTCATGCAGAAGGCAGCAGATTTTATACCGGACCGCATACGGAAGCAGCGAATAATTCGACCGGCTCCCGACGTTTGCCGGTTTCGTTTTTTTTGCCATTTTCCGCCTCCCTTACCGAAGGGCGTCCGGACCATAGAGAAACAGATCGTCCTGGATGTTTTCCCGGTTGTCGAGACGTTTCCGGAGAGCCGGAGCGAGTCCGCAGTGATCCGGATAGACATCGTTCGGTACGATGCGTCCGGCTTCGATCAGTTCCCGCCAGACCTCCGCGACAAGCGCCGGATCCGCATTTTCGATCATGATGGAATCCGCATACCGGACGGTGCGAAGCGGCTGCGGAACGGTGAAGCGGTAAAGGGTTTGCACAATGGCAATTCGCAGTCGATGTTTCAGGTCCATTTTTCCCCTCATTTCCATTTATCAACGAGAAGTTTGTTCAGATTTTCGAGATACAGGTCATGTGCGCGGAGTTTTTCATTCTGCGCGGCGTTGGTTTCGAGCGATCGGTCAATTTTTGAACTCAAGGTGTTGATGTTTCCCGTCAAATGGTTGAGTACAGCGAGAATTTCCTGCGACCGATCGCGGTCGATGTGTGTTTTGACCTCTGATTTCAGTTCGGAAAACTCATTTTCCCGGAGATCGGATATCGCCGATTCCAGATCGGCAATTCTGGCTCGATCGGCCTCTCTCTCGGCATCGGTTTCCTTGATTTTGCGAAGAAACAGCGCAATCGAAAGGCAGGTTCCGATCCCGCCGCCGATTCCGGCGGAAACAACGAGAGAGATAATTTTTTCGATTACGGTTTCCATGTTTTTTCTTGGTTTTGAGTTAATCAGGGTGCCGGAGATGCGCTCTCCGGCGGCGGAGGATGCGGATACACACAAATCCGGATGTCCGCATCGCGTCCGGATTTGTCCTGCGAAGCGATGCATCACTTCGCAGAATGTCAAACGCCATTTCCCCGGCGTTTT
>DDJH01000173.1:0-6578 GCA_002338895.1 Lentisphaeria bacterium UBA1829
GGCAGCATGATGTCGAGCAGGATCAGATCGGGCTGGATCTGTGCGGCCGCTGCAAGTCCCTCCTCTCCGCTGGATGCGCAGAAAACCTGCTGGAAGCCGTTCATGTTCAGATTCATTTTGGTCATGTCGCAGATGGAGGAATCGTCTTCGATCAGCAGGATTTTCGGATTCATTGCTTTTTTATTTCTCCGTCGAATCAATGTTTGTCGGGGATACCAATACCACGTGCGGAGCGTTTTGTCAAGTTTTGTCTTTCCCCGACATCCGGATTCCCGCGGAGGGAATTTTCCGCGTTCTCCCGCAAAAACAACTTTTTTTGGAGAAAGAATTAGACTTTTTGGGAAAAGAATGCTATTATACATCTTGAGGGTGTTGAAAAGAAAAGGATAGCAAACGACTATGGAACGCAAACGCATTTTTGCCGACGGAATGGAATCGGTCAGCCTCACAGACGGCATGATCCGCATGGAACTCTATAATATTCTGGTGAACGCCAAACATGATCCGCATCTGCCCAATGCACATGAAGTCACAGGGGAACTGATTATGACGCCGCAGGGATTCGTCAAAGCGTTCTCCACGATGGAAAGCCTGGTCCGGAAACTGGAAGAGGCCGGCATCGTCCAGCGGAACGCGGAAAAAGAGGAAACGAAAAGAAGCGATCTTTCTGTTTCTCCGAATTTCCAGTAAAGAACACAACGGTTTTCTCAGGCGGAAGAATCCACTATGTCAGAACAGCATACACAAACATTGATTTCGTGCCTGCGCGAAGTAACCAAAATGCTTCCGCGCGGGACGGAGCTGGAGGCCTTTCTCCAGTCCTGCCCGACCGATTCCGACGACACGATGGAGCTCGGGGTCGAACTCGCGACGAAACTGCGCCTCTCCCCGGAACAGCGCGGAGATGCCAACTCGGACGAGCTGGCATCCTACTTCGGGGCGCCCGTTCTTCTGCGGCTCGACAACGGAAACTGGGTGCTTTATCTCGGACTCCGGACCAAAGTCGCGGAAGGGGTGACCGAGGAACGGTTCGCCGTTTTCGATCCGCTCAGCAAAACGCAGGGGAAAATGATCTTCCTCACGCGCGACCAGCTGAACGCTGCATGGAGCGGAAACGCGATCTTCATCAAGATGGAACTTGCGGGATGCTCGGCGGACGGCCGTCACACCGCGCTCTACTGCCTCGCCGCGATTGTGAAGCACCATGGTGGGGACACCGATGTGAGCCGTCTGCTTCACGATTATGCGATCTCGGAAGACGAACCGGCGCGCCGTCTGCTCAAAAAGATGGCCGGCGACCTGGATTTCGGCACAAAAGTCATCCGGGTTTCCTGGAGGAAACTTCCGGGAATCGGAGCGGCGTATCCGGCGATTGCGTTCAAGAAGGATGGAACGGCGATCGTGCTGTGCGGAGTTCGGGAGGTGGTTCCGGAACCGGAAGCGTCCGCACCGGAACTGCCCGCTGATACGGATCAGCCCGCCGTGACCGTCGAAACGCCGGACGAACCGGAAAAGAAACCGCGGGAACCGGAGATGGTCCAGCAGCTGGCCATCTGGGATCCGGTGGCGAAAAACGGACGCAAACCGCACATGGAGTTTGTGGACGAGGAGTATTTCAACCGGGAACTTTCCGGCGAGGTGATGCTGCTCAAGAAGCACTATTCGCTTCTGGAGGAGAATCAGCCGTTCGGACTGCGGTGGTTCATTCCGGAGTTTTTCCGTCAGCGGGCGCTTCTGAGCCAGGTGGCGGTGGCGATCATCTCGATGAGCATCATCGGACTTGCGATTCCGATCTTCTTCCAGCTGGTTGTGGACAAGGTGCTTGTTCATGAGAGCTACAACACGCTGACGGTGCTCGGAGTGGGCGTGATGGTGATGCTGCTGTTCAACGCGGCGCTGGAATATCTGGAGAACTATTTTCTGCTGTTTGCGACGAACCGGATCGACATTCGTCTGGCGACGCGGACATTTGCGAAACTTCTGAGTCTGCCGGTGGATTTCTACGAGCGGATCGCATCGGGCGTGCTGATCAAGCATATGCAGCAGACGGAAAAGATCCGGTCGTTTCTGTCCGGGAGTCTGTTTTTTTCGGCGCTGGAACTTCTTTCGCTGGTGGTGTTTCTTCCGTTTCTGCTGTTTTACAGTGTGAAGCTGACGTTTGTGGTTCTGGCGTTCACGCTGGCGATGGCGCTGGTGATCGCGGTTCTGATCAAGCCGTTCCAGATCCGCCTGGAAGAGCTGTATCTGGCGGAAGGGAAGCGCCAGGGGATGCTGGTGGAGACCATTCACGGAATCCGGACAGTCAAATCTCTGGCGCTGGAACCGACCCAGCAGAGAAAGTGGAACGATACGGCGGNNCGGCGGCGTATGCGATCACCCGTTACTTCCGGGTGGCCAAGATCTCCATGACGGCGCGGACGCTGAGTAATTTTCTGGAAAAGACGATGTTTGTGGCGATCATCTGGTTTGGAGCGAAGGCGGTGTTCGACGGGACGCTGTCGGTGGGAGCGCTGATCGCGTTCCAGATGCTCTCGGGACGGGTGACGGCGCCGCTGGTGCGGATTGTGGGACTGGTGCATGAGTATCAGCAGACCGCGCTGTCGGTCAAGATGCTCGGGGTTGTGATGAACTGTCCCGGGGAGCAGGTGGGCGGTTCGCTGCACCATCAGCTTCGGGGGGAGATCTCCATAGAGAATGTCTCCTTCCAGTACACGCCGGATGGACCGCGGGTGATCAAGGACTGCAATCTGCATATTGCGCCGGGGACGACGGTCGGACTGGTCGGGCGGTCGGGTTCCGGCAAGACCACGCTGACCAAACTCATTCAGGGACTCTATCCCCTTCAGGCCGGTATCATCAAGTTCGACGGGATCGACATCCGGGAAATCGACCGCTCCAGTCTGCGCTCCAACATCGGAATCGTGCTTCAGGACAACTATTTCTTCTACGGCACGGTGCGGGAGAATCTGACACTGACCAAGAAGGAGGCGTCGATGGAAGAGGTCATCTACGCGGCGCGGATGGCGGGGGCGGACGAGTTTGTCCAGAAGATGCCGAAAGGCTACGATTCGATTCTGGAAGAGAATGCCTCCAACCTTTCCGGCGGTCAGCGGCAGCGTCTGGCGATTGCGCGGGCGCTGCTTCCGAATCCGCGGATTCTGATTTTCGACGAGGCGACCAGTGCGCTTGACCCGGAAAGTGAAACGCTTGTCCGGCGGAATCTGAAGATGATCGCCCGCAACCGGACCGTGTTCATCATCTCCCACCGGCTCTCGATTCTCTGCCGGGCCAACAAGATCGTGGTGATGGACAAAGGTGAACTGGTGGAAAGCGGAACACACCGGGAATTAATCGGCCGGAACGGCATTTATGCGGAATTCTGGCGTCAGCAGATGGGGACCGAAGATGATGAAGTTTAATACAAAGCAAAAAACGTTGAGGGAAGCGGAAGAGTTTCAGCCGGATGCGATCATGCTGGAGGCGCAGCGGCCGCCGTTTCCGATGCATGTGGTCTGGTTTCTGGTGGTGGCGCTGCTGTTTCTGATGATCGTGTGGGCGAGTCTGGCCAAGGTGGACAAGATTGTCGCGGCGGACGGGCAGCTTACCACGGTCCGGCCGACCATCACGATGAAACCCTATGAACGCACCGTCATCAAGACCGTGAACATCCGGCCGGGACAGCGGGTGAAGAAAGGACAGGTCCTCTTCACCTTTGATCCGACTCTGACGGAATCGGACTATGCCAAACTGCTGGAGCAGCGTCAGAGCCTCAATGCGCACAAGCTGCGTCTGGAAGCGGAGCTGACCGGATATGACAAGCCGTTTGTCCTGCCGGAGAAACCGGATCAGGACATGAAAAACCAGCTCGGCATCTTTGAAGCCAGAAAGCTCTATTACCGGGAGAAGATCCGGTCCTACGACGAGAATCTGATCCGGTATGAAAAGACCCTGAAGGCGCTGCAGGAGAGTCTGACCCGTTACGAGGAACGGAAAAACGCCATCGGGAAAATCGAGAAGATGATGAGCGATCTGCAGAAGAAGAACATCGTCTCGCTGAAAGACCTTCTGCAGACACAGGTCTCCTTTCTGGAAATGGCGATCCAGATCGACCAGCAGAACGTGCAGATCGTGGAAAACCGTCAGCAGATTCAGACCATTCTGGCGGAAAAGAATGCGTTCATCAAGGACTGGTACCGGCAGATCATGGAGGAACATGTCAGCGTGAAGCGGGAGCTGATTTCGGTCAACAAGGATATTCCGAAAGCGGCGATGCTGGACCGGCAGAGTGAACTGCGCTCGCCGTGCGACGCGGTGGTTCATGAACTGGCGCCGTTCCAGGAGGGATCGGCGGTGCAGGAGGCGGAAGCGCTTGTCACCCTGATTCCGCTCAATGTCCCGCTGGAGGCCGAGGTGGACATCCCGGCCAAGGACATCGGCTGGGTCAAACTCGGCGACAAGGCGAGAATCAAACTGGATGCGTTCCCGTTCCAGCAGTGCGGAACTCTGGATGGAGAGGTGATCTACATCTCCCAGGACGCCTTCCACAAAGGGGTCCAGAGCAGCGAACAGATGGAGGAGACCGACGCCGGAGGAAAACCGAGCAAAGCCTCCATGGGAGCGACCTACCAGGCGCGCCTGAAGATTTCGGGCGAACTCAAGGGACGCGGAAAGGATGCGCCGCTGCTGGCAGGTATGCGTCTGAAAGCGGAGATCAAGGTCGGAAAACGGACCGTCATCAACTACATTCTCAATCCGTTTGTCAAAGCGCTCAGCGAGGGAATCCGGGAACCCTGATTGGTCTGGGGGGGGGAAAGGAACGGGAAGATGACGCGGATTCGGACAAGCTGTATTGTTCTGCGTCAGACTCCGTTCCGGGAATCGAGTCTGATCGTCTCCGCGCTTGCGCCGGAGGGACGGATCGACTTCCTGCAGAGAGGCGCGCGCGGATGCGGAAAAAGAAAATTTCCGGAAGTCGGGCTCTTCCGGGAGCTCGCGATTGAATACCGTCCGCCGGATGCGAAATCGACCTTTTTTTCGGTTCGCGATCCGGAGGTCCGGACGGTCTTTGATTCGATTGCCCTGCACACGGAACCATACCTGGCGGCCTGTGAACTGGCCGGATTTCTCCATGCCAATACGCATCCGATGGTGGAATCGGCGCAGACATACCGAGCGTTCCGGACGCTGCTTTCCCATTATACGCAGTCGGAGGAGGTGGAACCGTGGAAAATGCTGGTCAAACTGGCGTTTCTCAATGAAAACGGACTGATTCCCGAACCGGAACGGGAGGAGGAGATTCTGCTTCTGAAGCACCTTCTGGCGGCATCGCAGGGGGAGCTGGAAGCGCCCCGGCTCCGGGAGGAGTACCGGGAACGCCTGGAGCAATGGATCGACCGTCTGCTGCGTCATCACGGATTCCGGACATGAGGGAATACCGGAAGAGAGGTTTTCCTCTTGTATTTCCGAAAAAGAGATGGTATATTGGGAAGAGAGCCGGCAGAGACGCCGGATTCAAACATCAATCAGAAGGGGGAATCATGAAGGATTATGTCTCGAACTGCCTTGTGCGCGATCTTGCCAATCGGGATCCGCGAATTCGACAGGTTCTGGAACAGCTCGGAATCGACACCTGCTGCGGAGGCGGACGCAATCTCTATGACGCGATGCGGGAAGCCGGAATTACCGGCGATCAGCTGAATCGGAGCATTGAGCTTGCCATGCAGGAGGCGGATGAACCGGAAAAAGACTGGACCGGGAGTTCCACAAAAGAACTGCTTGACTGCATTGTGAAGATTCATCACCGCTATCTGTACGAGAAACTGCCGATGCTGGAAGAGTGGTTCCGCCGGGTGCTGGAAGCGCATGCGGCGCACCGGGAGCATCTGCTTCCGCTTCAGCAGACTTTTCTGACGATCCGGAACGATCTGTTTCCGCATCTGAAACAGGAGGAGACGGAGCTGTTTCCGGAGCTTGAGAACGGTTCCGGAGAACTGGAAAAGCGGAAAAAACTCATTGAGAAGATGGAGAGTGAACATACGGCGGTCGGCGAAGCACTGAAACATCTGCGCAAGGAGAGCCGCGGATACGAGTATCCGGAATACGCCTGTGACACGGTCCGTCTGCTCTTCGACGGGCTCGGTGAGATGGACGACATGCTCCGGGAACACATCTATCTGGAAAACAACGTTCTGTTCCCGCGTTTCCTCTGACCGGGAAAGCGCAGATCGGATGGGGAAAGAGAAGAGAGATGCGCTTTTTCCATCCGTTTTCCGTTGAAAACATCCGGGAACGGGATTATATTTCCCCAAACCCGGAGTGAATGATGACTGTACTGAATCCAAGCAAAGCCCATCAGCGATCCGCCTTTGCCGTAGAGGATCCTGCCTATTCAATCTTTCAGCAGAAACCGCCGCGCCGGATGGAGAAGTCCTGGCTCTATCCGCGTGCTGAATACGAATGCTTTCTGCTGTGCCAGATGCGCAAGGCGGTGGAACGGCTCAAATTGAATGTGGGCTATCCGGGGGAGTTTCACCGTCCGGTATCCCGGGTTCTGTTCCGCCGGGAACTGGCGGCCGGGG
>DDJH01000173.1:6626-16502 GCA_002338895.1 Lentisphaeria bacterium UBA1829
ATCCGAACGGAGAGGAGATCGTGATCGAACCGAAGGAGGGAGAACGGGATTGTTTTCTCGTCCACCTGAACACGGACGGGATTCTGACATTGCAAGTGGAGGTCAATTCGACGGAAAGCATGCTTCCGTCCATCCAGCCGGAAGAGCTCTCCGGGTGGACGGCTTCCACGGACGGGGAACTATTTGAGGAGGCCCGGCCCGGCGGCGATCCGTTCGGCGAGACCATTCCATCCATCCGCCTGATTCCGACGGAATATGCACCGGGACGCTACGATGCGGGACGCGAAATTCTGGCAAAGGTCCGCATCTTCTCCAAACAGAAACCGGAATTCGGCGCAGGAGAGTCGCAGTTCGAAATGGAAAATACCGATCCCGGAATCTGTGAACAGACACTGGAACTGACCGAACTCCGGTCCGGGGTCTGGGAAACGCCGGATCCGCTCGCCTTCCGCTATCTGCGCGTCGAGGCGGAAACTCCGGTGCGCGTGGAGTGCGATGCGGAGTTCACGCCGGCCAGGTACGCCGGCGCCTTTGCATCCGATCCGGAATTGACCCGGATCTGGATGGTTTCGGCCTATACGCTCCGGCTCTGCATGCGCCATTTTCTGATTGACGGGATCAAACGGGATCGTCTTCCGTGGGCGGGCGACCTTGCGCTCTCCCTTCTGGCCGACGCCTACACCTTTGCCGATCCGGAACCGGTCCGCAGAACCCTGACCGCCCTTTCCCGCGCCGGAATCCGAAACACGCACGTCAATGGTGCGACGGATTATTCACTCTGGATTCTGATTTCCCATGACCTCTTTCAGCGTTATTTTTCGGATCTTCCGTTCCTCCGGTGCCAGTACTCGGAGATCCGGGAGATGGCGGAGATCCTGCTGGAGCAGGCGGGAACAGGGTTTCTTCCGCCCGGCGACTGGGTGTTCATCGACTGGGTGCACAGCCAGCGGGAGCCGGAAAGAGAATGGAACAAGGCGGAAAAACAGACCGTTCTTCAGATTCTCTTTTTCCAGGCGATGAAGGCGTCTGCCGCCCTGGCGGAACGGATGGGGGATGCGCTGTTTGTCCGGCGCTGTCTTGACAAGGCGACGGAACTTCGCGAACGTCTTTTGAGCCGGGCCTTCGACCCGGAACGGGGGCTCTTCCGTGCGAATATGGAAAATCCGGAGGACGGTTTCTACCGTCATGCGAACTACTGTGCGGTTCTTTCGGGTCTGGTCGAAGGAGATGAGGCAAAGCGCATCATGCAGAATCTCTGTCTGAGCAATCTTCCGCCGGTCGGCACGCCGTATCAGGCGGCGCTGGAGATTCTGGCCATGATCCGGACCGGGCTTCACGAGAACGCCCTTGCGTCGATCCGCCGGATCTGGGGAGGCATGCTCCGAAAGGGGGCGACAACCTTTTTTGAAGCGTGGGACGAAACGGCGGCGGGCAATGCGATCTACTCGTTTTACGGGCGTCCCTGCGGACTGAGTCTGTGTCATGCGTGGAGTTCCGGACCGGCCGCGCTGCTTCCGATTCTCTTTTTCGGATGTGAACCGCTGGAGGACGGCTGGAAAAGTGTGCGCTTCCACCCCTCCCCTCTCCTCGCGGACGAGGATTCGGCAACGATCCCGACTCCCCTTGGCGAAATCCGTTTTTCCCGAACGGAAGGAAAAAACGAACAGGAAGTTCCTCCGGGGATTGTTCTTTCTCCGGACTGTTGACTTTTTCGGGAAACGGGTTACATTATGCCAGTCAACGCAAAGGATCGACAAAGGCGTATGCCGGACACAAAAATCACATCCATTCACTTCCAGCTGACCGGACGGTGCAATCTGCGCTGCATCTTCTGCGGACAGCAGAACGGCATGTTCGGGGAACGCTCCGGGAGCCGGGAAATTCCGCCGGAAAAATGGATCGAAATTGCGGAGACGCTCCGTCCGCTCACCCCGAAACCGCAGATCATTCTATGGGGGGGCGAACCGCTTCTCTACGAACCGTTCGATCGTCTGGCACGATATCTTTCCAACGCGGGATTCGAACTCGGGATCATCACAAACGGAACGCTGATCGACCGTCATGCGGAACTGCTGAACCGGTGTTTCAAGGCCATTTACATCTCTCTGGACGGCGACGCACCCTACCATAACCGGATTCGCGGGAAAGGGGTGTTTGAGCGGGTGGAAAGAAACATCGGGCTTCTGAAGGAACGGAGCGGAGAGCTGATTTTTCTCTCCACTCTGGCGGATGAGAATGTGGAATCGGCGCCGGACTTGCCCCAAATTCTCGGCAAACTGGGACCGGACCGGATTCATCTGCAGCGTCTGATGTACTTCAGCCGGGCGGAGATCGACGCATACCGCGCATGGCTCCGCAGAGAGTTCCAGACCGACGATCCGACCATCGAAGTCTGGCACCGGGAAGAGGATTCCGCATACAGGGAGAAACTGGAAAAGGCTCTTGCGGAAGTCCGCCGCCGGGCGGAAAACGGAGAATACCCCTGTCCGGTGTTTCTCAATCCGCATGGAGGAGATTCGCCCTGCCTGGCCCCGTTCCGCCGGCCTCATATCAAATACGATGGACGGGTTCTCTTCTGCACCGACTTCTACGGGTTCGACGCAGGAAACATCTTCGACTCCTCCCTTTCCGACATCTTCCACGGACCGAAAGCGGAGCACTACCGCGAAGAAATCCTCGCCGGACACAATCCACTCTGCGCTCACTGTTCCTGGAAGAGCAACCGCACCTTTCAGCTGGATTGACGGAAAACGTGTGCGTCTCACACCACCGTGAAACGGTTCCCGACGAAGAGAAATCCGGATATCGAATTCAGCGGATCTCGTCCGATGTGCGGATCGGGTTGTAAACGTCGATATTTTCCGCGCGGAGGTATCCGACCGGTCCTTCGGCCGCATGGGTATGGCTGTTGATGGTGCCGACCGGTTCCGGCGAGACGTGTCCATCCCCCCACGCACAGTTTGCCCGGAGCAGATGACGGAAATGCATCGTTCCGCTGAGGGCGTTGTCATACCGTTCACCGGAACTCAGAGGCTTGACTTTGCAATACATCAGCGGGGTCACCCGGATGGACGCATAGGAGGTGGAACGTTTTCCGGATCCGCCGCAGTCGCCGAACATCACGGTCCGGGCCAGAGCGCGCATCGCGGTCCGGCGAATCGCCCAGAGCTCCGTATCCGAGAGCCGGTAGCGGCCGAACCACGTTCCGTTGTACCCGTATCCGCCTCCGTACGGAGTCCGAGTGATGTCCGTTGTCCCGAGCTCCGCCGTCGGACAGACCATCAGCTTCGCCGTATGCCCGTAATAGGTCCCCAGCAGAGGACTTTCGGTAATATCGTACACGCCGTCCACACGGGTTCCGAACCAGTAGGCACCCGCGCTCTGATCGCTGTCATCCTCCGACTCCCGATAGGGAACAAAGAATTCGTCGCAGTCGTTGGCATACATATGGTTGGCCAGCGCGATCTGTTTGAGCTTCCCCGCGCAGACCGAGGACTGTCCCTTCCCCCGAGCCGCGTTCAATGCCGGCAGCAGCAACGCCGCCAGAATCGCAAGGATCGCAATCGTGACAAGCAGTTCCACCAGCGTGAACGCCCGGAAATAACGAGTTGTTTTCATCCGGATTGATCCTGCCTTATTCCATCACGGCGATTGCGGTGTTGACATTTCCGAACGGGGCGCTGATCTGAACTCCGGCGACCTTCCCCCAAATGGAGGCAATCGCTTCCCGCGCAATTTCAATTCCGACCTTTCTCTGATCCTCTTTCGCCGCCGGTTTTGCCATGCGCTCCATCACGGAATCCGGGACGACCACGCCGGGAACCTCGTTGCGCATGAATTCCGCATTGCGGTAACTGGCAAGAGGCCAGATTCCGGCGATCAGCGGAATGCGGCCGTCCCGCAGTTCCGGGATCGCGTCGATGAAGCGGAGAAGCGGCCCCACATCGAAGACCGGCTGCGTGATGAACGCTTCCGCGCCCGCCTCGATTTTTTCCCGGGAACGGCGGATTTCGCGTTCCATGTCGATCGCATTCGGATCCGCTCCGACTGCGATAAACGCCCGGGTCGGCGCATCGATCGGTTTTCCGGCAAGATCGACTCCCCGGTTCAGACGGCTCTGAACGCGGACCATGCCGATCGAATCCATATCAAAGACCCCCGAAGCAAACGGATAATCTCCGAGTTTCGGCGGATCCCCGGTGATGAAAAGGATATTGTTGATGTCCATTGCGGCGCATCCGAGCAGATCGGCCTGCATTCCGATCAGATTTTTGTCGCGGCAGCAGAAATGGAGAATCGTTTCGATTCCGGCCCCCTCCTGAATCTTGCAGGCAGTGACCAGCGGAGAAACGCGGGAGCTCGCCCGGGGGCCATCCGGAATGTTGACTGCATCGAATCCCGCCGAAGCGCAGAGTCTGGATTTTTCGACGGTCTGCGCCAGCAGATATCCCTGAGGCGGCACAATCTCCACCGTGTGAACCCACTCGCCTTTCGCGAGTTTCCGTGCCAGACGGGATTTTTCCGCGAGCGGCACCGGCTCCTTCCAGGCCGTTTCCGGAGCGGCGATCGAAATTTTTGCCGCCCGTTCGATTTTCGCCATCGGATTGATGCTGCGGACCATGTCGCGGACATGATCCGGTGTTGTGCCGCAGCAGCCGCCGACTCCGCGTGCGCCCAGAGCGACAAAACGCATTGCGTATGTGGTCAGATATTCCGGACTGCTCATGTAGATCATCCGGTTGTCGACATTTTTCGGGACTCCGGCGTTCGGCTGCACCACCACCGGATAGGGGCAGTGATGCGCAAACTTCTCATACGCCTCCAGCATGCCCTCCGGTCCGGATCCGCAGTTGATTCCGAACGCATCCGGCTGCAGCGGTGCGGAGGCAAGAAAACCGAGAATCGCCGAGACATCATCTCCGCTCAACGTTCTCGCATTATGATCCACCTGCACGCTGACCATGAACGGCATGCGGGGAGCCGCAATCTCCAGAGCCGCCAGCGCAATCTCGACATCATACAGGGAGCGGAGAGTTTCAAACAGAATGAAATCCGGCTCCTCCGCGGCAAGAGCACGAATCTGACCGGCGATGATGGCGACGGCCTTGTCTTTCGGACAGCTCACGCCTTTCGGAATCTCGCCGATCGGCCCGACCGATGCCCCGACCAGCGCCTTTCCATCCGCGACCTTCTGCGCAATCCGGACCGCCGCCCGGTTGATCTCCTCCAGGCGTTCCGCAAGACCGAATTTTGCCAGCTTGTTGAAATTGGCTCCGTAGGAGTTGGTTGTGAGCACTTCGGCCCCGGCATCCAGATAGCTCTGGTGAATCGCCTCGATCACGCCCGGATTGCTCAAGCAGAGGTTCTCGTAGGAGGTATTGACGAAAAAATTCCTCCGATAGATTTCCGTTCCCATTGCGCCGTCGAAAACAAGGACTTTCTTTTCGAGCGCGTCCTTCAGTTTGCTCTGCATCCGCAGCATCCTTTCTTCCGGAGGGAGTTTTTTCCGCTCTCCGTTCCGTATCTAGCAGTCAGACTCTTACTTTTTTTCGACGAATTCCCGGTGCAGAACGATCTGCGCGTTTTTGAAATCGTCCCGATTCAGCATGAACTGGATGTTGACCTGGCGCATGGTCTGGTCGAGAGCCAGCACATTGATTTTCGCATCGTACAGCGATTTCGCCGCGCGGGTCAGGAATCCGGGAGCGCGCATGTTCGTGCCGATCACGGAAATGATGCCGATCTTGCAGGTTTCAACCTTGGATTCCGGGAAGGTCGCCCGGATCTCTTCCAGGCAGGCTTCCAGAGTCGGGTTGCGTTCCGGAACAAAATGGGTGATCGTATTGGCATTCGTCGTTTTGGCGATATAGCTGATGTGATGGTTTTTCAGGCATTCGGTCAGGTGGTAATCGTATCCGCATTCGCCGACCATTTTCGGATCGTGAACCTCGATGGCGATGATGTCGTTGCGTCCGCAGATCATCTCGACCCGGGGCACGGGGGAGATGTAGTCGCGGCTGATCAGCGTTCCCGGATGCTCCGGATCAAACGCATTCTTCACCCGGATCGGGATATTCTGAATTTCCATCTGCTTGGCGGCCTTCGGATGAATGGCCTCCATGCCCATGTCGGAGAGCTGGTCGGCAATATCGAAATTGGTGTTGCCGATCACCTGCACCTTGTCTTCGCCGATCAGTTTCGGATCGCCGGTGGAAAGGTGGAACTCCTTGTGGATCACCCCTTCCCGCGCATGGGTCAGAACGGCGATTTTGCTGAAGGTGATTTCACTGTATCCGCGGTCAAAGGTTTTCATGATTCCCTGATCGCACTTCACGTAGCCGGTGACGATCGGCATTTCGTGGGCGAAATCCATTCCCTCGAATGCCGTGAGGATGGCGTTGTCGAGATCCCGGCTCTCCATGGACTTCCATCCGGAGAGATCCACGAAGCGGGCGTTGACGCCGTTTGCGCGCAGAATCAGAGTGGAATTGAAAGCGCTGTGCGCCTCTCCCACGGCGGCGAGGAACTCCCNNGCGGTCGGCGCGATCCGCAAGTACGAGCTTCCCGAACTCCCGCGCGGCCGGCAGATACTCTTTCGGGCGGAAGTGCCCGAACGTCCGCAGCGACATGATGTTTTCCAGCGACACAATCAGTCCGTCCAGCCTCTGATTGACAAAATCATCCGCCTCCGCCACATCCAGTCCGACCCCTTCGAAGGTCCGGTTGAGCCGGAGCATCTCTTCACCCGGCCGCGCCAGAGCGGCTCTCCACTCGGCGGAGTCCTTGGCAAAGAATCCGTAGATTCCCGGCTCTCCGGTCTTTTTGTTCTCCAGCAGCAGATTGGTGATTCCGCCGTAGGCCGAAACCACGAAAATCCGGTTGTACAGCTCTTCTCCGCTCCGGTTCCCGATAATGACATTCTTCATCACATCGGCAAAACGGGTCATCGACGTTCCGCCGATCTTCTCCACCGTATGGAATCCGCTCATACTCACAAATCCTCAATTCGAATGAATTTCACATTGTTCCGCACTTCCGCAAGCGCGTTGATTTCGACGATTGCCGCCTTCATATTCTTCTCTTCGCAGAGATGGGTCAGAATCACCAGCGTCACATTTTCCGTTCCCTTGCGCTCCTTCTGCACCACGCTGGAGATGCTGATGTTGTATGCGGCCAGGATATTGGTGATCTTGGCGAGCACTCCCGGCTCGTCCGCCACCTGCAAACTCAGATAATAGCGCGACCACACGTTGTCGATCGGCAGCACCTTCTTGTAGAGATTTCCCGCCACGAATCCGGGAATCCGGCGGGACGATCCGGCGGTCAGATTCAGACACACATCCGTAATATCCGCCACCACCGCGCTGGCAGTTGCATTGCGTCCGGCGCCCCGTCCGTAGAACAGCGCATCGTCCACGAAGTCCCCGTTCACCAGAACCGCATTGAACACGTCGTCCACCTTTGCCAGCATCGAGTGCTTCGGAATCAGTGTGGGATGAACGCGGATTTCCACATTGCCCTCGTTCTGCTTGATGATGGCAAGAAGCTTGATTTTGTATCCGAGTTCCTTCGTGAGTTTGATTTCATCGAGTGTGATTCCGGTGATGCCTTCCACGTAGACCGGATCCATGCCGAACCAGTCGCCGTAGGCCAGCGACGCCGCAATGGTCGCCTTGTGCGCCGTGTCGAATCCATCCACATCCAGCGACGGATTGGCTTCGGCGTATCCGAGTTTCTGCGCATCGGCCAGCACCTCTTTGAAGTCCGCCTGATCGCGTTCCATCCGGGTGAGAATGTAGTTGCACGTTCCGTTGAGGATGCCGTAGATCCGGTTGATCCGGTTCCCGACCAGTCCTTCGCGCAGGCTCTTGATAATCGGAATGCCGCCGCCGACGCTGGCTTCATAGAAAATATCCGCGCCGGATTTTTCGGCTGCGGCGAACAGTTCCTCTCCGAACTTTGCGAGCAGCGCCTTGTTTGCGGTGACCACCGGCTTGCCCCGTTTGAGCGCTTCAAGAATAATCGTCTTGGCAAACGTGGTTCCGCCGACCAGTTCCACGATGACCTGACAGCTTTCGATCGCCTCCATCGCGTCGGTTGTCAGCACGCCGTCCGGGACTTTGACGCCGCGGTCCCGCACGATATCCAGATCGGCGATTTTCCGGATCACCGGTTTCACGCCGGTGCGTTTTGCGATGACTTCTCCGTTTTTCAGGAGGCAGTCGGCCACGCCGGCCCCCACGGTTCCGAATCCGATGATTCCAATTCCAAGCTCCTTCACGGGGAACTCCTTGTTTACGGTTAAATTTTGAATGATAACCGTTTAATATAGCACGTCCGCTCTCCGATTTCAAAATGAAAATCCAATTATATGGTGCTTTTTCATTCGAACGGGAGCGCGGAAGAAACGGGGGAGAAAACACGAGCGTCTCCGGCGGATTCCCGAATCGGCCGGAGACGCGAGGAAAAACAGGACCGCTCGACGCTTCCGCGCCGGATTATCCCTCCGGTTCCAGAAGATCCCGGACAAAGCGGGGCGGACGGGTTGGTCTTCCGGTTTTCATATCCACGCAGGCATGAACGGTGTGTCCTTCGACGAGCAGCTGTCCGGCGCGGTAGATCCGGCAGACGATTTTCACTTTCACGCCGCTGGCCTCCGCAAAGAATCCGGTAATATCCAGCTCATCGTCGTAACGGGCGGAGGCCTTGTAGCGGCAGACCGCCTCAATCACCGGCATTGCGATCCCCTCCTGCTCCAGAACCCGGTACGGATGACCGCAGGCGCGGAGAAGCTCGTTGCGGAAGCGCTCGAAATATTCAAAGTAATTGGCGTAGTACACGACCCCCATCTGATCGGTGTCCGCGTACGGAACCCGGTACGGAAGAACCATTTTCCGGCGGATTTTCTCACAGAGAAGTGAAATGGTTTCGGGAAGCGTCAGTTTGCTGTTGTCGATCAGCATTGCATCCTCCGCCCGGCGGAGCGGACTGACCGGACGGCTGGAATCCGCCTTGTCGCGGGCGGCGATCTCCGCGGCGACGCGGGCGATCTCCTCTTCCGACGGATTCCCTCCATCCTGAACGAGCCTGCGGCGGGCACGCTCCTCCGGCGAGGCCGTCAGAAAAATCTTGACCACGGCATCCGGAAAAATCACCGTCCCGATGTCGCGTCCCTCCATGACGACCAGCTGTCCCCCGGCAAAACCGCGCTGCACGCCGAGCAGATAATCCCGCACCACCGGCTGCGTCGCCACGCGACTCGCCCCGGCAGCGACCTCAGCGGTCCGCAACGCCGCCCCGGGAAATTCCCCATTGAGTTTCAACTCGTAAGAACCCGAATCGCTTTTCACATATTCGAGCTTGAGTGTATCGAGAAAACCCCGGTCCAGTGAGGCGAGATCGCGCCCCGCCCGGACCGCAGCCAGCGCCACGGCCCGGNNCGGTGTTGATATAAGCAATGTTCAATTTTTCGGCGATCCGCCTTGCAATGGTGCTTTTCCCGGACGCGGCCGGGCCGTCGATTGCAATGCAATAGCTCATGAAACCATCTCTTCCAGAATATAAAAGGACTGATTCGACCAGCCGCAACCGGTCGGACCAGTCCGACATCTCTTATGTTCGTCGCGTAAAAATCAGTTTCCGCTGCGGCTCCGCAACCGTCCGCTCTTCAAAAATCCCTCATAATGACGCATCGTCAGATGAGACTCGAGCTGGCTGACCGTATCAAGCACAACGCCGACCATAATGAGCAACGACGTACCTCCGAAGAACTGGGCAACCATGAACGGGATGTTGAAGCTGCTGTACAGAAACATCGGGAACAACGCAAGCACCATCAGAAACACCGCGCCGCCGGCAGTAACCCGGGTCATCGCC
>DDJH01000268.1:0-19253 GCA_002338895.1 Lentisphaeria bacterium UBA1829
AAGCGCTGGGAGGTCGTCGTGGCGGCATCGGCAATGTGACGCTCCTTGATTCCGGTGCGTGTTGTGATCCATTCGTCGGAGGTCTCCACCATTTTTTCCAGGTCGGCGTTGGTCAGAACCCGTTCCGGAACATACATCCCGGTTCCTTTAATCACGATTCCCATGATGAGACTCCTACTTTAAAACTAGTTAAACTTGCAGAACGGGCAACTCAACCGTGTTTGACCGCAATTCCGCATTCGTTGATCCGTTTGACAATCCGATCGGTCAGTCCGACGGCAAGATAGGTGTCGGCAAGACGGATCGCATTTTTCACCGCTTTCGGCGTCGACGCCCCGTGACCGATGATGCAGACTCCGCGGATGCCGAGCAGCGGCGCCCCTCCGAATTCCTCGGAATCGGAAATCTGTTTCAGCTCCCGGAAGGCCTCTTTCGCCAGAAACGCGCCGGTCTGACGGATTGGATTTTTTGTAAATGCCTCTTTCAGCCAGTGGAAGGTGGCGCGTGCCAACCCCTCCGACGCTTTCAGAAGCGAGTTTCCGATGAAGCCGTCGCACACGATCACATCGCAGGTGTTCTTATGGAAGATGTCGTGTCCCTCCACGTTCCCGACAAAGTTGATCGGCATCCGGGACAGAATCTTGAACACCTCTTTGGTCAGATCGTTTCCCTTGACGTCTTCCCCGCCGACGGAGAGTAGCCCGATGCGCGGATTTTCCATTCCGAACGTCAACTGCGCATACAGCTCTCCCATCACGGCGAACTGGGCCAGATTGATCGGATCGCAGTCCGTATTGGCTCCCACATCAATGAGAACATTCTTCCCGCCGACGGCGGGCATCAGTGTGGCGAGCGCGGGACGGTCGATCCCTTCCAGCGTCCGGAGCCGCANNACCGCGGCTCCCGTGTGCCCCGCTGATACAATCGCATCCGCCGCTCCGGCCTTCACCAGATCGGCGCAGACCGTGATCGACGATTTCTTCTTGGAGCGGAGCGCATCCGTCGAATGGTCGCTCATCTCCACCACCTGTTCCGCGTGGACCAGTTTCACCCGCGGATGGTGCAGAAGACCCGCCTTCTCCAGATAGAAGGAAAGTTTCTCCTGATGCCCCACAAGAATAAGTTGAAGCTTCGGAAGTTCTTCCAAGGCGAGCAGTACGCCTTCAATCACCACTCCCGGGGCATAGTCGCCGCCCATTGCGTCAACTGCGATCTTCATAGCCTGTGCTTCTCCGGTTGGCTGCCGGCCTTACTGTTCGACGGTCAGAATCTGTCTGCCCTTGTAGGTCCCGCAGTGTTTGCAGACCGTGTGGGGGGCCGCCGGTTCTCCGCAGTTCGCGCAGAAGTTCGCCTGAACGCCCGCGTAGCTGTTCGCCGCAATCCGCTGACGTTTTTTCATCTTCGACATTTTTCTCTTTGGAACGCCCATTTTCTATCTCCTCAATCGTTTGGTTGTTTCCCTGTAAAACGCACACCGTTTTCCCGGCAGTGTGCAGAAAAGAGAATATAGCATATTTTTCGGTTTTTTCAACCGTCCTTCAATTTTTTTTCATGCTTTCCGCCACATCCCGGATGATCTGTTCCAGGGAAATTTCCGCTTTCCACCCGGTCAGTCTGCCGATCGCCGAGCAGTCCGGCGCGCGGTGCAGCATGTCTTCAAAACCGCTCTCATACGCTTTGTCGTAGGGAATGTATTCCACGCTCGATCCGGAGTTCAGCTCGGCGATCACCAGCTTTGCAAGGTCTTCGATGGTGATGCTCCTCGTGGAGCCGATATTGTAAATATGCCCGTATGCTTCCTCCCGTCCGATCAGTCCCCGAAGCGCCCGGACCGTGTCCGCCACATGACAGAAGCACCGTGTCTGCTTCCCTGTTCCGAAGATCCGGAGCGGTTCGTTCCGGAGCGCCGCTTCCGCAAAGCGCGGAAGCACCATCCCGAACTGTCCCGTCTGCCGCGGACCCACCGTATTGAAAAAACGAACCACTGTTCCGCGGAGTCCTTTGTTCCGGCGGTAGGCCATCAGAAGAAACTCATCCAGAAGTTTGCTGCACGCATAGGACCATCTCGAGTGTGTGGAGGGCCCGATCACAAGATCGTCGCTTTCCGAAAAGGGGAGGCGGGTCGATTTGCCGTACACCTCGCTGGTCGATGCCAGAATGATCTCCCGGTCGTGCTCCGACGCCAGGGAAAGAATCCGTTCCGACCCGTTCACGTTGGTCATGATGGTTCCGATCGGGTCCCGCACCACCAGATCCACTCCGACCACGGCCGCCAGATGGAAGATCACATCCGCCTTCCGCACCATCTCGTCGAGTTCCGGCGCATGGATCATGTTCCCTTCGACAAAATGAAAACGGGGATTCTCCCGCACCGCGTCCAGATTCCGCGGAGATCCCGTCGAAAAATCGTCGATGGAGAACACCTCGTGCCCGTCCGCCAGAAGATTTTCCGTCAAATGTCCTCCGATGAATCCCGCTCCGCCGGTGATCAGAACCTTCATGCTGCTCTCCTTTCTTCCGCTGCGGTCCGCAGAAGACCGATTTTCCGGCCGAGCGCGCAGAGCACCCCGAGCAGAATATAACCGTTTACTGCCGCAAACGCGGTCAGCTCCAATTCAAAACATGCCGCAATCAGTACCACCGCGACAAGAAGAAGACGTTTCCGGTTCCGTTTCAGCGAAAGGATCCACTTCGCAAAATGAATGTACTGAATCCGGCTCACCATCAGAATCCCGAGCAGCGCCCCGTAGATCGGCAGAACAACGGCCAGATGACGGATCTCCATCCCGAGCGAGTTGTAGTAAATCACCGCCGTGCAGATTCCCGCCGCGGCGCCGGGGGAGGGCAGTCCGGAGAACTTCTCGCTGCTTTTCTTTTCCACCATCGCATGTACATTGTAAGTTGCCAGCCGCAGCGCCGCTCCTCCCAGATAGATCGCCGCAAGCGCCCATACCAGATAAAAATTATCCTCGTTGAAATTCGGAAGACTGTGGGTCATGACAACAATCAGAGTTGCCGGAGCCACCCCGAATGTGACCATATCGGCCAGGGAGTCCATCTGGATGCCGTGCATGCTGGCCGCGTTCAGAAGACGGGCGGCAAACCCGTCCAGCGCATCGAAGATCATTGCGGAGAAAATCAGAATCGCGCTCTGTGCCAGAATTTCCGACGCATCCGTCGCCCCCTCCCGGATGTACATGCGCTCGTAGACCCGCAGTGTGTTGATGATTGCCGCAAATCCGCACAGGGAGTTGCACAGTGTCAGCGCGTTCGGAACGGCCTTCAGCCAGTGGGTCCGCTCCACGAAAATCCGGATGCTTTTTTTCATTTGACGACCCCCTGTCCCCTCTCTTTGATGGATTCTGTCAGGCGTTCGAACGGTTGGCCCGGGCGATGACGGTCAGTCCGCCCTGCACCTTGTCGCCGATCCGGACCGAGATTTCCAGATCGCTCTTGGCCGGAAGATAAAGCTCCGTCCGCGATCCGAATTTGATCATTCCGTATTGTTCGCCCCGTTTGAGGCGCATGCGGGGTTCCGCTCCGCAGACGATGCGGCGGGCGATCGCTCCCGAGATCTGTTTCACTGCAAGCGGGTACTCTTTTCCCGCGATTGTGGCGGTTCCGGCGATCAGCTGAGATTCATTTTCCTTGATTGCCCGGTTGTCCCGCGCATCATAATAGCAGCCGTCTTTGTGCACGCTGAGTTTCACGGTCAGATCCGCCGGCGCACGGTTCAAGTGCACATTGAACACCGAAAGGAATATGCCGATCCGGAGCATGTCATGTCCTTCGAAAATTTCCGCCAGCTGAGGACAGTCGCTCGCCCGGATCAGTTCAATATCCTTGACCAGTCCGTCCGCGGGGGAAAGCACCAGATCGTCCCCCTCCGGAATCACCCGTGCCGGATCGCGGAAAAAGCCCGCAAACGCCGCCCACAGCGCAATGACCAGAATGGATAGATAAAAACCGGCATTCGAGGCAAATAAAAAGCCGCAGCTTACCGTGACTGCCAGCAGAAGAATCGCGATCACGGTGGCTGTGCCCCATTCGCGTCTTCCATATCGTGTCAACTTCATAATCGAATGATCTCCATGAATTCGTTTTTGTCTGGTCAAACTCTGTTCCGCTCCGACAGCAGTTCCCTGTGTGTCGAATTGTTTGCATGGCAGAGCGCGAGAGCCAGAGCATCCGTCGCATCATCCGGCACTCCCGATATGTCAATGCCGCAAACCGCGGCCATCATGGCCGCAACCTGCTCTTTTGACGCCTCTCCGCGGCCCACCGCCGCCCGTTTCGCGGTCTTCGGCGAGTACTCGTAAATCGGAATCCCATTCTCCGCTAGAGACGCAATCACCGCACCGCGAGCCAGACTCAAAATCATCGCCGTGCGAATATTCTTATTCACAAATGCCATTTCGATTGATGCGGCGTCCGGATGAAATGTCCTCACGATTTCGCGGATCCCTCCCGACAGCCGCCTCAAACACTCACTGTGCGGAAGATCCTTCCCATTCCGGATCAGTCCGCAGTCGGCCACTTCAAACCTGCCCGGCGCCGTCAGGCGGAGAACCGCGTAACCGGTCTTGCGGATCGCGGTATCCACCCCCAGAATCGTGACGGGTTCAAAGGCCACTTCAACAACTCAGTCTTCCTGCGCGGCAATCTGCTCGAGAACATCCTCTGCAATATCCGCGTTCGAATGGACGGCCTGCACGTCGTCCAGGTCCTCCAGTTTGTCGATCAGGCGGAGAAGCTGCTGTGCCGTGGACAGTTCCTTCACTTCCACCTTGTTGTCCGGCTTCCGGACAATTCCAGATTCCGTCGGCTCGATTCCCGCTCCTTCCAGAGCCTTCTGAATCGCTTCAAACGCTTCCGGCGCCGCCCAGATTTCAGCGGTTCCGTCATCCACGTCGATATCTTCCGCACCGGCGTCGAGAACCACATCCATCAGTTTTTCCTCGTCGGCATTTTCCCCTTCGATGGTGAAGTGGGCCTTCCGCTGGAACATCCAGCCGACCGCGCCGCTGTTGGCCATGTTGCCGCCGGTCCGGTCGAGTGTCATGCGCACATCGCCGAGCGTGCGGTTCCGGTTGTCGGTCAGGCATTCGATGATCAGAGCCGTTCCCGCCGGTCCGTATCCTTCATAGGTGATCTCTTCGAATGTGACGTCCCCGAGTTCTCCGGCGCCTTTTTTGATTGCCCGGTCGATATTCTCACGCGGCATGTTGGCTGCGCGCGCCCCGGCAAGGGCAAGACGCAGGCGCGGATTGGAGGCCGGATCCTTCCCGCTGGCTTTCACTGCCACCATGATCTCCTTGGCAAATTTCGAGAAGATCTTTCCTTTTTTCGCGTCGGCAGCGCCTTTTTTGTGTTTAATGTTCGCCCATTTGCTATGTCCGGACATGATTCTCACCTTTTCGTTGTGTTAGAATTCAGATAATTGTTGACATATAATTTAGCATCTTTTCCGCATTTTGTCAACAAAAATCCGTTCTCCGCCTCACTTTTTTTGCTGGAGCTGCTGTGTTTTCGCCTGGATGGCCTTGATGAGTTCCGGCATGTTCTTCGCGATGATATCCTGGGTCATCATGGTGACTTTGACGGTCAGTTCCGGCGTCTTTTTCAGAAACATTTTACCGGTCGGACTCTTGTAGAACGCGATCAGCTGGCGCAGTTCGTCCGGCGTGAACACCTCCAGATAGATCTTCGCCACGTCCTCTTTCATCGCCTGATAGTTCAAGCACTTCTTATAGAACGCCTCCAGTTCCGGACGGTATGCGGTCAGGGCCGGATTGGACTGGATCTGAGCGTTGAGCATCTGCATTCCGCTGTCCGTCATCTGTTCCTCGAACTGCGCGGCCTTCAGCACCTCGTTGNNCAGACAAAACAATTTCTTCATTTTCATCTCCTTATGTTTTTTTCTGTTGTTGTTTATAAGATACCTCCTCTCTTCGGAAATGCAAATCCCCATCACTTCTCCGGGGACGGAGAAAATTATTTCATGCAAATTTTGCATAAACTCTTAAAAAAATGCATTTACACTATTGACATTTGCATAAAAATGTTGTATAATGAAAGAGAAAACAAAACGACAGAGCAAGAGGAGTGACAACCGATGAAAATGGTCAAACAGCGCGCTTCTTCCGGAGTCCTTGCGAAAGTTGCACAACGAGCCAATGTATCCGGCGGCACGGTCAGCCGGGTGTTCAACAACAGTTTTCTGATCCCGCCGGAGACCCGCAGCCGCGTGCTTTCCGCGGCGAGGGAACTGGGATACCGTCCGCGGGTCGGCGTCCGCAACAAGCAGATTGCACTGGTCACCGAACCGCCGCACAAGACCGTCATGGGCGGATATGTCAACACGCTCACGCAGTACATCTGCTATGCGCTCTCCTGCGCGGACGCCGGAATCACGATGATTACGGAGGACCGGATCGACAATCTCCAGAACTGCTGGTTCGACGGAATCATCGGCATCGCATGGGAAAGCCGGACCATTGAACTGCTGAAAACTCTGAAAAACGTTCCGATCGTCTGGCTGAGCGATGAACATGCGGATTCGTTTCACACCATCTTTCTCGACTGCGAAGCAACCGGCCGTCTTGCCGGGAACTACCTCTATTCCAAGGGCCACCGCAAAGTCGCCGTCATTCACGAATCCGACTACACCGGCCGCGGACGGATGAAGGGGTTCCGCGACGTCTTTCTTGAACAGGGCGGAACTCCGGAGCAGATCTGCGACATCCTGTGCACCGTTCCTCTTCATCTGGCGGTCAAGCATGTGCTGGACTTCGGCGCAACCGCTCTCTGGGTGACCGGCGAGGATATGAAAGTGATCGAAGTCAACTGGCTTCTCCAGGAGCTGGCCGGGGTTCGTGTGCCGGAGGATATCTCGCTGATGGGGTTTGAAAATCCCGGCATTTCCGAGTTCCAGCGTCCTTCTCTGACCACGATTGCCAGTCCTCTGCGCGAGATTGCGGAAAAAGCCGTGGAGCTGGTCCTCAGCGAAGGAATTTCCACTCTGCAGCGCATTGAGCTTCCCGTCCGCCTGATTGAACGCAATTCCGTTCGTGCGCTCGATGTGCGCAATGGATGAATCACGAAAATAGAAACCGCTTCGAACAGCATACTTCAAATAAACATAATCAACAAAAAGGAAGACAGAGTATGAACGGATTTCGTAAATGGGCGCTGCTTCTCTCTTTTTCCGCGCTGGTGTCCGCCGTCGCGGGGGAGTTGAATGTCAAGCCGGATCAGCTGGAGGCCCGCTACCGGGCAAAAGTCGGAATGAAGGACGGTGCCATCTGGATCCGGACCGATACCGCGGAGTGGGATTCCGGTCTGCGGATCAATCCGCCGAAGGGAAAGAAATTTGATTTCTCCAACGCGAAATATCTTGCGGTCGATGTGGAGAACTGCTCCAAGGACCGTCAGCTTCGGATGACCATGCATATTACAAGCGGAAAGCGGGGAAACAAGAGTTCCAGCCATGTCGATCTTCCGCACCGGGAGGTGAATACCGGAATCGGACTCAATCCCGGCGAGAAGCGGACGATGCGGATCTATCTGCCGCATGCATCGCTCTTTACCGCTCCAGAAGGCGGACGCAATTTCAGGAATCCGCTTGACACCGCCCGGATCAACAGCATTGAATTCAAGATGCAGTGGCCGTTCGAAGCCGGACGCCGGGATCTGCTGAACTGCCGTCTGACCAACCTTCGTCTGGAAGGGGAACCCGACACCGCCCGGAAGGTCACCGGGATGGGAGAGCGCTACTTCCCCTTCATTGATGTCTATGGACAGTACAAGCATCTGGAGTGGCCGGAGAAGATTCACCGCGATCAGGATCTGGTCGATGCGCACAAACGGGAGCTTGCCGAACTGGAGAAGACCCCCGCTCCCGCCACATGGGATCGTTTCGGCGGATGGGCGGACGGCCCGAAGCTGAAGGCGACCGGCAATTTCCGGGTGACGAAATATCTGGGAAAATGGTTCTTTGTCGATCCGGACGGACATCTCTTCTGGTCGACCGGTCTTGACGTGCTCCGCACCCATACCGACGCCACACAGGGACGCGGACATGAAAAATGGTTCTCGCAGCCCGTCCCCGCGGATGGAACTCTCCCGTTCACCCACTGGAATCTGCAGAAGAAATACGGGAAGAAAAACTACGAGAACGATTTCTACAACGTCCTTTCGAAACGTCTCAAAGCCTGGGGCATCAACACGATCGGCAACTGGGCGGCGGGCGACTACATGCGCAAAGGCGATCTGCCCTACACCATGCAGCTGGCCGACTTCGCAAAGGATTATCCCCGTTTCGCTGGGAGCAAGGTCAAATTCTACGATGTCTTTGATCCGCAGTTCGAGAAGAAAATGGGCAATATTCTCCGCGACCGCGCCGCAGAGGATCCGGCCATCCGCAAATCGATCACCGATCCTCTCTGCATCGGCTACTTCATCGACAACGAACTGCAGTTCAACAACATCATCCCCGCCGTGATGAGCGCTCTCCCGACCCAGCCTGCGAAAGTCGCCTTCCTCGACGACCTCAAAAAGAAGTACGGGAAGATCGCGGATCTCAACAAGGCGTGGAAGACGGACTATGCGGACTGGAACGCGCTTGCCGCTTCCCGCACCGCCCCGAAAAGCACCGATGCGTTCCGCAAGGACAGCGAGGCGTTCTACAAGAAGTTCGTGAACCGGTATTTTGAAACCTGCCGGAAAGGGATCAAGAAAACTGCGCCGGAGCGTCTGTATCTCGGCTGCCGTTTTGTCGGATTCCGTCAGAAAGGCTCGGTCTGGGAGGCCGCCGCGAAACATTGCGATGTAATCAGTGTCAATACCTACAGCAACAGCGTGTACAACACGAACCGGGGCGACTTCCGCGACCGGCCGATCCTGGTCGGCGAGTTCCACTTCGGAACCTATGACCGCGGCATGTTCAGCTCCAGTCTCGCTCCGGTGGGCGATCAGAAGGAGCGCGCGACCAGTTACACCCGGTTCGTGCAGGGCGCGCTGGCGCATCCGAACTTTGTCGGAACGCACTGGTTCCAGTTCCGCGATCAGCCGCTGACCGGCCGTTACGACGGGGAAGGCTATCAGATCGGATTCGTGGATGTCGCGGACACCCCGTATCCGGAACTGACCCGCGCCGCCCGCGAGGTCGGAGAGAATATGTACCGCTATCGCGTGAACGGAAAATTGGAAAACTCCATGAAATAAGGTTTCTGCAGAAAAAAAGGGAGAACGAAAAATGACGATCCATCCTCGCAAATTTACGCTTGTGGAGCTCCTCGTGGTCATTGCGATCATCGCGATCCTCGCGGCGCTGCTCCTGCCGGCTCTCGACAAGGCCCGCAAAAAGGCCCAGAGCATCTCCTGCGTTGGGAATATGACCCAGATCAGCAAGCTGATGACCTTCTATCAGACCGACAACGACGACTGGTGCATGGCTGCAACCATCTATGGTACCCCATGGGTTGTCCTCGGTGCGGAACGCTATAATCTGAAAAAGGAGACTTACCACTGCCCCGGCGAACCGGTCTTCAAGTGGAACGAAACCAATTTGAACGACAACTCCCAGTGGGTCAACTACGGCTTGAACATCTACAGTTTCGGAGAATCCCTTTCCGGTTCCGGTCTGAACAAAGGGGCCAAACTGCACAAGGTGCAGGAGTATTCCCGCTTCGGGCGGAACTCCTCCCTCGGCGTCTTTGTCGACACCGTTCCGCGGGATGGCATGTACAACGGCAAAATCCGCAATGGAAGCGGCTACGCAACCTACTGGGAGGTGGACAATGAGGTCGCTCCGTACAACAGCTCCGGCGTGTGGAGTCCCGCCTATGTCCGCCACAACGACCGCGCCAATGTGGTGATGTTCGACGGCCATGTCCAGTCGCTGAGCTATAAAACGCTTCGCTACGATCTCGACAGCTATGCCAATCCGACCGGCTGGTGGAGCACCAATCTGTATAACAGAAACTGGCCGGAGTGATTCCGGCCTTGTAAAAAAGGGAAAAGGAAGGAAAACGATGAAAAAACAATTTTCTCAGCACGCCTTCACTCTGATAGAGCTCCTCATCGTCATTGCGATCATTGCGGTCCTGGCGGCTCTGCTGCTGCCCGCTCTGAACAAGGCGCGGGCCAAGGCCAAGGACATGAGCTGTCTTTCCAATCTGAAACAGGTCGGTTTTCTCCTGTATCAGTACTGCGACGCCAACGACGGAGCCTTCCCGAAATACAACGGCCTCCTGACCGCCGGAAGCACCTGCTATTCCGGCGCACAGGGCCGCTGGCAGGACGGTCTCTACGCCCTGAAATCCGGAAAGGACGTCAAAAACAAGCTCCACTGGAAAACCGACAGCAATACCGACCCGAGCCGCCCGCACGACGTCCTCGGCTGTCCCGCGCAGGACGATCTCCCGTGGAACGACACCGCAAACAAAGTCTACGGTTTCATGGCCCACTACCTGATCAACGGCTATATCAGCAACTATGAAAATCCATGGTCCGGCTACACCAATTATGCCACCCGCAACCTCGGGAAGGTCAGACAGGCCTCCCGGAAAATGGCGGTGATCGACGGCGACGCCAGAAAACGGACCGACTGCTCCGGCCCCTACTGCGAAACCACTTCCCAGATGTATTACGCACCGAACGACCGGAAACGCCATCTCAGCGGAAGAGGAGTCAACGTCCTCTTTGTCGACGGTCATGTGGAGTCCCGTCTTTTCTCCTCCATCCCCACCAACATCAACGCGACCAACGGGTGTCCGTTCTGGGGCAAGTGATCTCATCACGCCCCTCCCTCGTCAGGAGTCGCCTGCAGGACTGGCCGGATTGCGGCGGAAACGCTCAATCCGGCTTTTTGATCTGATTCAGAATGCGGACCGCGGCGCAGCCCGCGCCGAAGCCGTTGTCGATGTTGACGACCGTCACGCCCGAGGCGCAGCTGTTGAGCATGGCCAGAAGCGCGGTCACTCCCCCGAAGGAGGTCCCGTATCCGACGCTGGTCGGAACCGCGATCACCGGACAGGCCACCAGTCCCGCCGTCACGCTGGGAAGCGCCCCCTCCATCCCCGCGACGGCCAGAATGACATCGGCTTTCCGCAGACGCTCAAGCTGATTCAGAAGCCGGTGAAGACCNNGCCGACATCGTTGATCCGGTCGCAGCGATGCCCGCAGATCTCCACCGTGTCGCACGCCTCTTCCGCCACCGGCAGGTCGGACGTTCCCGCGCAGACCACGGCAACGGTCCCTTTCCGAGGCACCACATGGGTTCGAATCAGGGCGGTCCGGGCGGTTTCATGAATCTCCGCTTCCGGAATTTCCCGGCGGATCACCGGGATCGCCTCCTCTTTCAGGCGGGTCGCCAGAACCGGATTGCCTGCCGCGTCCAGTTCCCGCATGATCGCGACAATTTGTTCCGGCGTCTTTCCCGCTCCGAAAATGAATTCCGGGAACCCGCACCGTTCTTCCCGTTCCAGATCCAGTTGTGCAAACGAGTCATTCATGTGGATTCCTCCGAACATCCGGATCGGAACCGGATTCCTCCGTTTCCTCTTCCGTTTTTTTATGGGTCATCTGAAAGAAGATCAAACTCAGTTCAAACAGAATCCAGGTCGGCAGGGCGAGCAGAACCTGGCTGACCACATCCGGCGGTGTCAGCACCGCGGCGAGAATCAGAATCACCACAATCACCAGCGGCCGCTGTTTCCGCACGGTCTCCACCCGGACAACCCCCGATGCCAGAAGCGCATAGATCACCAGCGGAAACTGGAACACCAGTCCGCACGCCAGAATCGCGAACAGCGCCATCGAGATGAAATTTCCGACTCCGATCACCGGTGTCATCTCCGGCCCCGCAAAGGAGAGCGAGAACGACACCACCGCCGGTATGATCACCGCCAGCGCAAACGCAATCCCGAACACCGCCAGCACAATCCCCGCACAGAACGGATACCGGAACACTCTCCGCTCCTCCTCCGTCAGCGCCGGCGCCACAAAACTCCAGATAAAGTAAAACGCAAACGGCAGCGAGAGAAACACATCCACGCACAGACTCATCTTCAATCGGATGAAAAACGGTTCCAGCAATGTGAAATAGTGCAGGGAAAATCCTTCTGGAGCCGCATACGCAAGCAGCCTGTCCACCAGAAACTGCGACGCAAACCACGACGGGAAAAACAGAAGCAGAAACACTCCTCCCGTTTTCAGCAGAACAAAGCGGAGCTCTTCCAGATGTTCAAAAAAACTCTTGTTCTCTCCGGAGTCCATCGCGGATTCAGTCCTGTTCCGCTTTTGTCCCGTTGTTTTTTTCGGTGGTCCCGGTTTGTTCCGTCTTTTTCTCCGCCGCGTTCATCATCTCTTCCGACTCGTTGAGCAGACCGTCTTTCGCCTTTTTGAAATCGTGTGACGCCTTCCCGAGGGCTTTCGCCAGTTCCGGGATCCGTTTGGCTCCGAACAGCAGAAAAACGACGAGAACAATCAGAATCAGTTCCGTGTGGCCGATCATCTTCCAACTCCTGTTTTAGTTTTCAACAATGTATCATCTGTTGCGGAAAAATCAAATCCCGGAACTCTCCGCTCCGGAGGAAAGATCCTTCACTCCCGGACCTGTTCGATGAACGGACGCATGAACGCGTCATCCACAAGGATATGTTTTTCGGATTCCCGGGGCAGCAGCGGTCCGAGCTTTCCGGCGATGTTCTGGTAAATCTCCGGATCGAGCGTGTAGAACTGTTCATGGTGTTCGTTGTCCAGCACGGAGAAGACGGGATGATCGTTTTCGTCCTTCGCGCAGAAGAGGATTCCCCGGCACTCCTTGTGATCCCGCTTCAGCATCGCTGCAAACGCCGTTTTGAGGGCGAAGAGGATCCGGTCGTCGTATCCTGCGTCGAAAATCCGGATGGCCTCCCGGAGTGCGTTGTAGCCGATGACCACGCGATGGGGAAACTCACTGGACAAATTCATTTCGCGCATCATGGTGCGGATATTTTCATTCTGTTCATTGATCTTGTCCCACCCCTCGCGTTTCTGGCAGCACTGGATCAGGAGGGGGTGATCGGCGGACATGTCGTGATACAGCGTGTCGTATCGGACGACCGTTTCCGCTCCGCACTTGCTGCATTTCAGCTTGAACAGGGATCCGTCCAGCACCTTTTCCTTGAGTTCGGGATTCAGTGTGACATTGATCGAATCGTAGATCCGGAATGAATTCTCCGCCCCGCAGGACGGGCACTTCAAGGTTTCTTCGCGTTCAAGGGACATGGTTTTTCTCCGGTCAGAAACGGCGGAAACCGGGGGGCTCTCCGACGCTCCGGTTTTCCGGTTCTGTCTTGATTTCACGGGTCAGCCATCCGGACCGGTGGACCGTCAGAAGCGAGTACGGCCCGATCCACGACAAGGCCAGAAAATTGAAAAATCCGAATCCGTACGCCCACAGCGATTCGTTCTTCTCATATTTCGACGCATAGACCAGCGCCGGAAAGGTCGACCAGATCACCGTGACCGAGAACACGCTGTACAGAAAACCCGGCGCATCCAGTGTCAGACAGTAGAGCGCGGAAAACAGAAAGAACAGCGGTGTGAACATCCACACGCTCTGCATGATCCAGTTGATCTGCAGTCCGAGCAGATTCGTGTCGCGCAGACGGATGCGGCGGAACAGAAACGACGCCATCGCCAGATTTTCCCGGATGTTGCTCCGTGCCCAGCGGATCAGCATCTTGCACAGCGGCGGATATGTCGACGGCATATCCGTGAACGCCACCGCCTTTCCCTGAAAGATCACATCGTGTCCTTCCCGCAGCAGCAGATTTGTGATTGCGCGGTCCTCTCCGATATTCGACGGCTGTCCGAGAAAGGTCTGCGTTCTCCATTCATCGAGAAACGGCTCCACAAAGCTGCGGCGGTATGCGCTGAGCGCTCCCGGCGTGCACATCACCGACCGGATGACGCTCTGCGCGGAGCGGATGAAATCAAAACTGAAGGCGAAGTTCACATCCAGCATACGCGGCACCGCTCCGTCCTCCAGGTTCCGGACCCGGATGTTGCCCGCAACCCCTCCCAGCTTCGGATCCCGGGCGAAGGGCGAAACCAGTTCCCGCAGCGAGGAGGGCAGTACGACCGAATCGCTGTCGACCGTGACAAAAATCTCATTGTGTGAAAGCCGCAGCCCCTGATAGATCGCATTCCGTTTTCCCCTGTTCGGGTTCACGCGGACCGCATGGATCCGTCCTTTCGACTCCTCCGCGCACCGGGAGATCCATTCCCACGTATCGTCCCTGCTTCCGTCGTCCACCGCGATGATCTCCAGCTTCTCCGCCGGATAATCGCTTTTCAGAATGCTTTCCAGAGCCCGCAGCACACCTTTCCCCTCATTGTATGCAGGTACGATCACCGTGCATTCGGGAAGTTCCTCATCTGCGACTGCCGGAACCGATTCGTATCGGAAGTAGAGAAGCGTCTGCCATGCAAAATAAAGAATATTGGAAAAAATCATCAGGAATCCGAACAGCAGGAAGACTCTGTCCATTCCGCTGTTCTGAAGCAGCAGCGATTCCACCATCGTTCCGGAGGAAAGGTAGAGCAGCAGGAATGTCAATGCGAGAATCAGCAGCGAGAGCATCCGCATCTCGTTGCGCAGCATCAGGCGGCGCAGGTTCATACGGATTTTCCGGACCGTCCGGTTCCAGAGAAACGCGAGTTCCTCTCCAAAACCTGTCAGGCGGTTTTCCATCTCCCGCAGAGGCAGAAAAAACCTCTCCCGCGGAGGAAGCGCATGCAGGGCCACATCTCCAGGATTCTCTTTTTCCTGACTGTATTTCATGAATGATTTCCAATATATTATCGTTTCAAACCGGTATAAATTTATAAGATAGCATCATTTCCCGGAGAATCAAGGAGAGAATTTTTTTTTCATAAAAATGAAGGCGGACCTTTCTTCCGGATTTGCAGAACGTTGGAGATGATGCTATATTCCAAAAACACTTGGAGTGAATACGGTACAGACTGGAAAAATTATTTGAGGTGGATTTATGGCTGAGAATATCCAGGGCGAAAACAGCGCGCAGTCCGGAAGCGCCGGACATCGGACAATTAAGCTGACCCCGATGAATGTGCAGACCCCGAAAGAGGAAAGCGTCAGCACCAGCACGGTCAAGGTCGGCAAAATGGCCCCCCCGAAACCGCAGAATCCGATTCCTTCGACCGCGTTTGCCGGTGATCTGGAAAAAACGCAGGCGATTCCGATTAAGAAATTGAAACCTGTGCCCTCCGCTCAGCCTGTCTCCTCGCCGTTCCTGAAGAAGGCGGGGCCGGGAACAACGCAGACCCTTTCGCCGAAAGCGCCGGATACCTCCACAAAAGGAATTCCTCTTTCCGGCGTCGCCAGCGTGCCGAAACCGGAAAGCGAGGATCTTGACCAGACTTCCACCGTTCGGCTCAATCGTCCGGCTCCCAAGCCGATGGCGACTCACTCCACGCCGATTTCCACGAAATCCACGCCGATTCCTCAGGCCGGACGCAAGGCGTTCGCTTCTCCGCTGGGTGCCACTCCGCCGGAGGCCGATGCGGCTCCCACGGTGAAAATCCCCCAGCCTGCGGCCGGAACGACAACCGCCACTGGCGGAATCAAACTGAACAGCATTCCCTCCAAAAAAATCAATCTCGGCGCTCCGGTCGGAACTTCCACCACCGGAATCAAGGTCGGAACGGCAACGACCGGAATCAAGCTCGGTCCCAAACCGGTCTTCGCCGGCGCGGCCACGATTAAACTGACTCCGACTGCCGCAGAAGGCGGTGCAAACACCTCAACTCAGGCAATCAAGGTCGATGGTGTGCCGACTCCGGGAGCAAGCACCGTGAAATTGAAAGCTCCGGTGGTGCCGGCGGCTTCCGCGGAACCCTCTTCTGTCGATAAAGTGGAAGAAGAGCCCGTTCCGGTGGAGGCTCCCGCCGTGGAAGAAAAGGCTCCGGAAGCTCCGGTCGCGGAAGAGAAAGCCGCTGAAGAAGCCGCTTCCGCGGAGCAGAGCGTCGCAGAGGCTGAAGAGGAAAAGACGACGGAGGAAAAACAGCCTTCCGTTCGGAAGAAAGTTTCCGTGCCGGGAGAAAATCCGCACTGGGCATTCACAGTTTCCTCCTGCGTGGCAATGGTCTGTCTGCTGCTGTGGACGGTTCTGATCGTGATTCAGTTCCTGAACCAGTGGCAGGGGATGGAGATTCAGATTCCGGGATTGCAGTTCCTGTCCCTGGGGCGGTAAGAGTCCCTCAACTGGCTGAACACGAGTTTCGCAGGGCGATATGCATCTGACCGGCTTCCTGACCATCCTGATTTTCCTTTGCGCGATTCTGATGCTGATCCGCGTCGTCGGCAGAATTCTTGCCGGGATGGAGGGGAACAAGGAGGAGGGGGCAGGAGGGGCGTCGCCATCCACATTTTCCGGATTCTTCACCAGCGGATCCCGGAACGAGGCCTGGATGGAGGTGGCGCATGAATATGGACTGGAGTATGTGCGTCCGAACGGGATGGCCGGATTTCCTTCTCTCCGCGGTGATGTGAAGGAGCGCCTGACCGAGGTGCATATCCAGATCTCGGATTCCGGGGTGTCCCAGACCCTTGCAACGGTGATGTTCACCCGGCCCCTGGATGCCGGGATCCTGATTGTCCTGGATGATGACGCGGTCCGGACCGAACGATTCGCCGGTCGGAAAACCTATCGGATTGCCGGATTGGACAATCCCCGGCTGCAGATTTCCGCTCCATCTCCGGAGGCGCTGAAACGTTTTCTGACTCCCGCCCGGATGAATGCGTTGAAGAACGCGCTGGCGTTTTATCGCTTTTTTGAGATCTCGGACCGGTATGTGGTGGTCAAGTTCAATGGAGACGGACGCGATCCGGAGGTGTTGTCGAGTCTGGTGGAGTTCACATCGTCGTTTGCGGCGCTGCTGGAGGAGCCGGAGTCTCCGTCCGATTCCNNCGATTCCCGCTCATCCGATCCGATTCCCGTGGAGCCCAGCGAACCGCTTCCGGAGAGAAAATATCCTGCCGCGGCACCTTCGGAGGAGCGTCCGCTTTCTCCGCACCCCGAACCTGTAAAAACCGCACCGGAACCGCCCGTGGAGCCGCCGCTGCCCGAGACGCAGACCGGCGCGGAGGTGCAGGAAAACACGGAAGAACCGCTGAAACAGGAGAAGCCGGAATCTTTGAAACAGCCGGAGACGGCGGAGAGTCCGGAACCGGAAGGACTGGATCAGACGGCGTTTGTCACGAGTCTGTTTTCCGCCTCGTTCCCGGGAAAACGGGAACAGGAGATTTTTCAGGCGGCGAAGGGGCGGCGCGTCGAATGGAACGGCATTCTGCGCTCGGCGTATCCGTTCGGGAACGATTTCGTGCTTGGCCCGGGACCCGCGGTGAAAGCAACTTTTGAAATTGCGGAAGTCACGGGCGCCTATTCGATGAAGAGCAAAATCCGGGCAACGGTCCGTCTGCCGGGAGATTCGATCGCTCTTCTGAAAAATCATCAGGGGGAACCGTTCCGCTTTTCCGGCGTGCTGGAAAAAATGGAACCCTACGCGCGGGAAATCATCCTGCTGGACGGACAGCTTCTCTGATCAAAAAAAAACGGCGGAATCCGAATATGATTCCGCCGGGACCTTCTCCTGACCGGATGAATTTTCCTTTTTCTCCTGACAGGAGTCTCTGTCGCGGAGGTCCGCTTCGTGGAGAAGCGTTCCTTCCGCGAACGGAGGGGGAGATCAGTGCGTCATGACCTCTCTCAGATCGATGATGCGCTCCTGGGTGATGGATTTGTAGACGGCATCCCCGATGGAGATGGCCGCGAGACCGTCTCTGGAGTTGGCAAGGATGTCGTAGGGGCGGTCGGGATCGACGCCGAGGAAGACATCCTCCTGAATACCGGAGTCACCGCCGCCGTGTCCGCCGACACCCGGTTTGACCGAGAGACGCTCCCTGGACCCGAAGATGGGATAATAGTCCACATAGATATCCGTTTTTCTGGGGCACGGGAACGCGGTGGATCCTGCGCCGCCCCACTCTTCGGCTTCGATCCGTCCATGGGTGCCGTTGATGGCGAGACGGTAACCCTCGTAGGGGGTGGAGAAGTTGGCGGAGTAGTTCAGCAGAACGCCGTTGGCGTATTTCACATTGGCGATGATGGTGTCGTGAATGTTGATTTCGGAATCGAACATGCACATGTCGGGCCGATAGAGTTCCGGGGTGAAGAGCAGTCCTTTTTTCTCGTCGAACGCATCAAGATGATCGTCGTGGACGCGGATGGTGGATGCGCGGGTCTCCCAGCGGGCCTTGTAGGCGCACTTGGCGCGTTCGGTGCAGTCGGAGCAGTGGCGGCCGTCCTTTTTCGACGGATTGAAGGGGCCGTTGGGACCGTAGTGATTCAGCGCGCCGAACGCGTGGACGGTCATCGGATCCGGACTGCCGATCCACCAGTTGACAAGATCGAAGTGGTGGCTTGCCTTGTGGATGGAGAGACTGCCGGAATTTTCCCGCATCCGGTTCCAGCGGTGGAAGTAGCTGGAGCCGTGCTTGATGTCGACATACCAGTTGAGGTCGACATGCGTGACGCGGCCGACTTTGCCCGCCATGACCAGCTCCCGAAGCAGTTTATGCTGCGGATTGTAGCGGTAGTTGAACGTGCAGGTGACTTTGCCTTTGGATTTCTTTTCGGCTTCGCGGACCTTGATGCCGTCTTCCCAGTTGGTGGTCATGGGTTTTTCGGTGATGACATCCAGACCTTTCTCGAGAGCCTTCAGAATGTAGGTGACATGGTAGCAGTCCCGGCAGACGACAAAAACCGCATCCGGTTTCGTCTCTTCGATCATTTTGTCGAACTCTTCCGGCATGTAGGTCGGCACATTTGCCGATTCGGGAATCTCTCTCTTGCAGACCTGGAACCGGAGGGGGTCGATGTCGAGCATCCCCACAAATTCGGCTGCATGCGAAAATTCATGATACATCGGGTGGATCCACATTCCGATCGCACGGCTCGAAACTCCGCAGACCACATAACGGCGCTTTGTCATACTCTTCCTCCTTCTTTAGGTGATGACCTGATTACAATATACTGCCAACGATGGCAATATCAAGAAAAAAAAGGAAAAAACAACAGATTTTTCCTTTTCGCCTCGAATTTTCCCGAAACCATGAGAACGGAAAACTGCGATGGCAGTTTTCCGGGTCAAGGACAGGGTGTCCTTGTCGCGGTCCAGCG
>DDJH01000268.1:19329-34943 GCA_002338895.1 Lentisphaeria bacterium UBA1829
CCTCCCACTGCCACTATCTCTCCTCCTGCTTCCCAGAACTTTCCGATGGAGAAGAAGGCTCTTTTTTTTCCGGGAGATCTCCGGCCGCTTTTCCTCTTTTGCGGTATTCACGAGGAGATACGCCGTGATATTTCCGAAACGCGGCTGCAAAACGGGAAAGCGAGTGATACCCGGTCTGAGTGGCGATCCATTTGATGCTCTCTTCGCCCTGCAGAAGGAACTGCTCGGCCGTCTGCATCCGGAGACGGGTGCTGTACTGCTGCGGACTCTGATTGAAACACCTCCGGAAAATCCTGTTCATCCTGCTTCGGGAAACTCTGTTTGCCCGCGCGAGTTCCGGAATGGAACAGCCGTTCTGGATTTTCTGCTGAACCGATTGGATCAGAGAGGCAATGTTTGCCGACTTTTCGCAGATCTGATCCCGAATCTCCAGGAGAATCTCGAACGCGGCGGCGGACGCCCGGTTCAGAAGGGCCGGATCCTGTTTCCGGTACAGTGTGACCAGATGAGAAAGCATCTGCAGAATCCGGGCGGGGTCCTGAAGACGATAGATCTTGCCGCTCTCCAGAGAGAACGACGCAAGAATCGGCTCCGCCAGAAATCCGCGGATTCCGAATACCGCTTTCCGGGTAAATCCTTCCGCTCCGGTGCAGATCCGGTTCGGTTCGCCGATCGGAAGAAAAATCAGTTCATTGGCTCGGAGAATGCGTGTCCCGTCCTCCAGCGTGAACTGCAGGGAGCCTTCCAGCACGATCTCGGCGGAGATGTTGGCAGGACAGTGGTGAATGTAATACTCCTTCTCTTTCCAGGTCGCATGCGGAATGATGAACGGAAACGACAGCGGAAGAGCCTGCTGATACAGAAGGTTCCAGTTGACCAGGTTCTGGCGGGTGAGGTCCAGCGAATATTCCTCTTCGGCAAAGGGGGCAACCAGTTTTTTCCCGGGCATGATATTTCTCCTCTTTTTCTTTTCCAATTAAACTAATCATTTCCGGACAACAGTCAAGAGAAAAACAACAACTTTTTTATAAAAAGCATAAACTTTACCTCCCCGTCCACTTCTTGTTTTTCAAAGGAAAATGCAATATAATTATTTCCCGGGAAAACAACAATTCGGACAGATCAGAAAGGGGTGCGAATGAAACGGATTTTATTTACAATGATGATGGTGATCGGAATAATCGGCTCTTCCGGCGGACTGTATGCGGAAGAGCGTGTGCTGCCGGTTCAGTCCCTTCCGGGGAGCGCCGGAGCTGTGGCGCTCTGCGGAGACGGAAAGTTTCTCTATCTTGCGGGCAGCGGAAAATTCCAGGTCTGGAAGATCACCGACCATCCGGAAAACCCGCGCAGGATCGCCGAACTGACCGGTCTGCCCGGCTGGGAGTGCCGCCAGATCATCGTGCATCGCGGATATGCCTACATTACGGCGCGCAACCGCGGACTCTGGATTGTGGATGTGCGCAATCCGGAGCGTCCGCGGAAGGTCGGCAGTTTCGACACGGCGGAACTGGCGACCGGGGTGGATGCGCTTGGCGATGTGCTCTTTGTGACGTTGCGGGTGTTCGGCGTCCAGATGTTCGACATCTCCAATCCGGAAAATCCGAGGCATCTGACGCTCTATCGGACCTTCGAGGCGCAGTCCGCATACTGCTCCGGAACGGTTCTGGCGCTCGGCGAATGGGGAAACTCCAGCGTGCTTCTTCTGGATGTCTCCGATCCCGGGAAACCCGTCGAACNNCAACTGGCCAAAATCCAGCTCGACGGATTCGGCGACGGCGTGTTTATTCAGAATGGAATCCTCTATGCCGCAACCGGTCACCATGCACGAAAAGGAACCTGGAAGGAGCGGCACGGTGCCGGACACGGCGTGGAGCTGTTTGATATTTCCGATCCCCGGAATCCGAAAAAGATCGGTGCGGTGAAGTTTCCGAAGTTTTATTCGATCGGAAACGATTTCTGGTCGCCGCGCCCGGCGGGAGAGTGGCTCGCGGTCGCGGATACCCACAACGGGATGTTCCTGGTGGACTGCCGGGATCCGAAAGCTCCGAAGGTCGCCGCGTCGTTGAAACTGCCGATGGTCAGGCTGGGGAAAAAGGAGATTCCGGACTGTGTCGGCGCTGTGGTGCCGGGACGGGATGTCATCTATGTCGCGGGGGCGAAGAGCGGTCTGCATGTTGTCCGCGTGCCGGGAAGCCGGCCTCTGCCGGAACGGAAGGAGGGGCTGGCTGTTCGTTCGCATCCTCAGGCGCCGGATGTGCCGGGGTTTGTCCGGTATGACTGCGGAGGGATGGTGCGTCGTGTCGCCGTCTCGGGCGAGTTCCTGTATGCGGCGGCCTCGGCGGCGGGACTGAAGATCTTCCGCGCGCAGTCCGGGAATTTGAAGGAGGTCGGGGCCGTGACGGGAAATCGAATTTATGATGTCGCCGTCGCCGGGGACCTCCTCGTGACGGTCGGCGATGGATTCGCTCTGACCACATACAGGGTCCAGAAAGACGGAACCCTTCGGAAGCTCGGCGAATTCCGGTCCGCATGGCTGCCCATGCAGATCGTTCATCTTTATGAGAATGGATCCGTCGCCGCGGTCAGCGGAGGAACCGGAAGAGTGAATTTCTTCGACCTGCGCAATCCGGAAAAGCCGGTGTTGAAGAATTTTTATCCGGAGAAGCGGATTCTCTACTGCGATGCTTTCCCGGAACGGCCGCTGGATGGAAAAATCCCGGTGAACACGCATGGCGCGGGGCTCTCCTGGTATCGTCTGACCGGGGGCGGGGCCGTTCGGGAAAAAGAGGTCGCTTCGGTGCGCTTTCATCAGATGGATGGAATTACTGCGCTGAAGGAGAAGTTCCTGATTCCGTCGGCAAAAAAAGGGTATTATCTGATCTCGCCCGAGGATTATGGTGTGTCCGGGTTGAAGCGTGAATTCCGCGCGGATGCCCCCGTCTCGGGGAACCCGGTCTGGGATGGCGGTTCAAAGATCGTTTTCTCCCACAGCCGCGATGGACAGGTGACGGTGTTTGATGCCGCGGATCCGGAGCGCTTGAAGATTTTGCGGAAAATTGATTTTCTGCCCGGAACTCCGGACCGGATCGCGTTCTGGAACGGAAAGATGGTCGTTCCCGCCGGGTTTTCCGGGCTGTATCTGGAGCGGTGAATGTTGCTGATTCGGGGAGTTTGGGGAAAGGGTGTTGGGATGGATGTTGGAATGGATGTTGGAATGGATGGAGGAATGGTGTGGGGATTTCGTGCTCCGCACGACCAGCGTTTCGCCGCTGGACCGCGACAAGGACACTCTGTCCTTGACCCGGAAAAATGCGGGCGCATTTTTCCGTTTTATTTTAACAGGGAGGATAGGAGAAAGTGAGGATGACGGGGTGTTTGAACAGGCAGAATTTTACTTTGATTGAACTTCTGGTAACGATTGCGATCATCGCAATTCTGGCGGCGGTGCTTCTGCCGGCGTTGAATTCCGCGCGGGGAAAGGCGCGGTCCGTCGGGTGCCTGTCGAACCTGAAGCAGATTGGAACCGCATGCACGTTCTATTCGAATGACAACGATGGATTCACGGTTCCCGCGTATCAGATCCCGCCTTCCGGATCGATTTTCGCTCTCTCCAATTATGCCTGGGTGGGAAGACTCGGACGGTATCTCGGAGACAAACGGAAAAACGACAGCGAGAACTTCGATCTTGCACAAATGACAACTCAGCTGAAAATCATGCTCTGTCCCGAGGCCCCGACCCGTTTCGGGTATGGACACAACGGAAGAGGAATGGGCATGCAGATCGCCGGAGTTTCCGGAGAAACCAAACCGCTGGGACGGAATTTCATTGCTCGATCCTCCTCGTACACCAATCCGTCAACGAAAATTCTGATCGCCGACAACTTCCTCCCCCTCAAAACTGCGGAGGAAAACCGGACCTCCTACGATGCCCTGCTGAATTTCAGCGACTCCTCCTACAGCGGCTGGGGATGGGGGGCGCTGGATTACCGCCATCCCGGACTCCGGACCAATATTCTCTTTCTGGGCGGAAATGTCGGTCCCGTCCCGAAATCCATGATGCTGGATGACAGCACCGTCTCTTACTCAACCATTCGAAGCCGTTCTTACTGGGGTGACAACTATGGGAAAAATTAACAGCTGGATCGTCGGAGCTCTCCTGCTGAGCTCCGGATGCGCGTTCTGCGCATCCATGGGCGAAGTCTTCGGACAAAACGATTTGAAAACCGCATGGGGAAACGCCTCCATCGCCCGGAATGCCGACGGATCGGTCCGTCTGATCTCAAACAACGCCGAGGGTGCCGCCGCCCTGATCGCCGGAACGCCGGAAGTGCCGGAAAACGCGCAATGCCGTTTTTCGATGGAAGTCCGGGGAAATGTCCGCTTTCAGACGATGCTCCGCTTCTCCGAAGGCGCCAGAACCCGGCGGGTCGATATCGTCATGCCGACTCCGCTGACCGGGGAATGGCAGAAGATCGAACGCTCCTTCACCGTGCCGCCCGGATTCCGGAAGATCCTGCTCGATTTCCTGATCTGGAAGCAGACCGGATATGCCGAGATCCGCAATTACAAGCTCGAAATTCCTCTCCGGCGCAAAGAGGTGACGATTTTCCGGAGCGATTTCCAGAAGGGGGCGCTGATCCGGAACCGGTATCATACACGGATACCGGCGTTCTGGTGGGAATTCCGGTCGCAGGATGCTCCGAAAGGAGAGATCGGGGGACTGGATGACGCCGTGTCGCTGATCCCGAAGGGAAAATCGCTCCGCATTCCGGCGGCAGCCCGCGGATGGTGGGGATGGGTCAGTTTCGACACGGCGCTCCCGAAGGAGAAGCGGGCAATGACGCTTCGTTTCCGCTATTATCTGTCGCCGGATTTTTCGGGAAATGAGATTCAGGCGCGTCTGGTGTTCGGGAAGAACAAAAAGGAGGATCTTTCGCAGATTGTCTGGCGTCTGCCGGTCACGGAAAAGGGAAAATGGGTGACCGCCGAGTACTGGGTCGACGCATCCCGGATCCCGGAGAAGGCGGTCGGATTCCGGATCGCCCTCCAGCCGGGACGGATCGGGACGGAGGCTGTCCGGGGATCGGTCTGGTTCGGTGAGGCAACCGTGACGATCCCGGAAAACGACGGTGCGTTCGCCCGGATCCGCTGCGACCGGGATCTGTGCTGGTATTCCCTGGGGGAGACCGTCCGCTTCCGCGCTCTGGGCGAACTGCCGTCGAACACATCGTCGGTGCTCGGAAAAATCCGCCGCTCCGACCGCTCTCCGGTTGCGGAAGTCCGGGTCAACGCCGACAAGATGACGCGCAACGGATGGACATGGACCCCGAAAGAGCCCGGATATTATGAAGTAGAATTTTTCGCGGAAACTTCCGCCGGAACCGTTCCGCTGGTGGAGGAGTTCGCGGAGAGGGCCGGAGATGGAAGAATCGGACTGTTTGGAAATTCGGTGCTTTCGTTTGCGGTGATCGACCGGAAGGCTTCGTCGAAGAAGTCGGAGCTGTTCGGATATCAGACCTTCTTTCATCCCTGGCAGATGCAGCGTTTCGGGGACCGGGATTTCCGGGTCGCCCGGACCGTCGGCGCGCAGTATCTGCGCTTCGGGGCAAGCTGGAGTCTGCTGGAGACGGCAAAAGGTAAGTTTGACTGGTCGCTGCTGGATTCGTATGTGGATCTCTGTGTCCGGTCCGGCCTGAAGCCGCTGCTGGGACTTTCCAGCACGCCGCGCTGGGCGTCGAGCCATCCGGAGGACGACCGCTGGGTGATCTGCGTCTGGGGATATACCGGATGGGCTCCCCGGGAGCTGCGCGACTGGGAGAATTTCATTGAAAAAACGGTCTCCCGCTACCGGAACACGGTGACCGACTGGGAGATCTGGAATGAACCGAATCTTCCCGGCGTCTCGTGCTTCTGGCATGACAGTCCGGAAAACTTTGTCCGTCTCCTGAAGAGCGCCTACCGGACGATCAAGCGCATTCAGCCCGCGTCCAACGTGCTCGGAAGCGGATATTCCGACCGGTATCTGACATTCTATGAACAGATTATCCGTCTCGGCGCGGGGGAGGCGTTTGACACGCTCTCCATTCACGGGCTCAACAGCACGATTCCCACGTTCCGGGCCATCGACCGGAAATACAACTCCCCGAAACACCGCGTCTTCAACAGCGAATGGCACTGGGGACTCCTCCGACACGACTATCCCACGATGAACGCCTCCGAGGAAGCGCTCGCCCTGACCATGATGAAGGGGCTCTTCAGCATGCTGGCCAACGGTGTGGAGGGCATCAGCATCTTCGAACCGGTCAACATGGCGGAAAAGGAGACCCTGAAGCTGCATGCGGCCGGAGGAGATCCGCTGACCCATACAAGCGGAATCTTCCGGGGAAAGCCCCGGCTTCAGCCGCGTCTGGTTGCAGTGATTCTGGCCAATCTCTCCGGCCGGTATCTGACGGGGATTCCCAAGGTCGAGGCAATGTATCGTGTCGGGACTTTCCAGTCGGTGCTGCTGCGGACGGCGGATGGACCGTATCTGGCGTTCTGGCAGGAGGGAAAAAATCCGGTTGCCCTGCCGTCCTCTCTGGCATCGGCCGTCGCCGGGTGCCGGATCGGCGACTGGGAGGGAAGAACGGTTGCCGCAGGAGAAAAAGGCTCGTTTGTGCCGGAGGTGGTTTATTTCGCCCGCGCACCGCGGATTCCCGCAGACTGGAAAAACGATCCTTCGATGCTGGAGGAGAAAGAGTCGTCCCGTCCGCTCCGTCACGACGTCGCAGGCGTTTACAGCCGGAAGCCGATCCTGACAGGGAAGGGGGTGCCGATTCCGGAAAATATCCGCTGGAACAGCAACTTCAGCGTCTATCCGCTCGGACAGCTCCCCGCCGGATTCGCCCGGCCGACCCGCTTTGCCGCGGCGGTCACAAAGGATCGCTTCCAGCTGATCGTGGAAACGGATGACGATCTCCATCATCCGGAAGTGGACGGCCGCGATCTCTGGAGAGGGGATTCTCTGGAGTTCTCGCTGGATATCCCGGGAAAAGGGATGAATGCCAGCACAGTCGGCTTCTCCGCGGCCCGGATTCCCGGAGGAAAGAATCTGATGTACAAGGGACATGTTCCGGTTGTGGTCGGAGATTGTCCGGCGGTCTGGACCCCTGCATCCATGGCGGTGGAGACCGGCCGCTGCGAGGTCCTTGTCCAGCCGGAGAAAAAGAAAACGGTCTACCGGATCGATCTTCCGCTCACGGAACTCTTCCCCTACATTCCGAAATCGGGTGATCCGATCCGCTTTTCGCTCCTCGTGAACGAGAACAACGGAAAGGAGCGGATTGCCGCTCTCTGCTGGGGCGGTGGAATTGTCGGAGGAAAGGACGCCGCGAAATATGGCGATCTGAAAGCGGAATAAGCATTCTCCGCGTTTTGCGACAGGAAGAAGAGCGGTCCTTCCCGGGAAGGTCCGCTCTTCTGTTTTTTGCCGTTTCAGCATAAACAGAAATCGACCGCATCGGTATGTTCCTGAAGAGGAAGAGTCGCCGTTCGAAGGTGATAAAAATGTCTCCTGCCGGCGGTGATGGGAGAAACTTTGTCCGAATCCTGCGCAGGAAGAATTCGGAAATGGTTCGTTCTTATAGTGTTAGATGGAGGGAGCTTTTTCTCTCTTCATCATCAGAGCTTTCAGCTTTTGAACATCGGGAACATAGCGGGAAACATGGTCGGCGGGATCTCCCAGAATCCGGATCTCGTTGTCGTTCCCGTACTTCGCGCGGATCTTCCGGGCAAGGTCCAGAATGGAAATGGGTTCGTCCGAGCCGACGTTGCAGAGAAATCCCGCTTCCCCGTGAAGCAGAAGCGTGAACAGCGATTCCACAAGATCATCCGCTTCCATGTAGCTGCGTACCGTGCGGCCGTCTCCCCGAATGAGAATCGGACGATTCTGCTCGCAATCCCGCAGAAAGTTCCCCGCGGCATAGTGAAGATCCCGCGGAAGATAGCGCCCGATAAAGCTGAAGCAGCGGGCGATCACCACATTCTGTCCCGATTCCGCACAGAGTTTCTCGGCCTCCAGCTTTGCCTTCCCGTATTCCGTAACCGGTTGGCAGGGAAACTCTTCCGTAAGGCGTTCCACCTCCGGAGGCTGGATCCCGTAGACCGCTCCGGAGCTGATGAAGAGAAATCTTCCGGCTCCGCAGAACGCGGAATACTCCAGCGCACGCTTTGTCCCTTCCAGAATGATGGAACGCATGACGCCGGGCGGAAGCGTCGTGACCGCCGGAGTTGCCGCATGAATCACAAAATCGCTGCTGCCGGATGGAAACGGAAAGTTCCGGATGTCCCCTGAAAAAAACTCAAGACCGGGAACCTGGCAGAGTTCCGGATACTGCTCCCGGAATGTGTCGCAATTACGGGCCAGAATCCGGAGTTGCAGCCCCGGAACCGGATGCCGGAGAAGATAATCCAGAATGCTTTTGCCGAAAAAACCGGTCCCTCCGGTCAGAAAGATTCGCTTGTCTCTTAATGTTTCAACAAGATCCCGGCTCGGCATGATTGCTTACCTGTCAAAGTTGATCCGCTCCTCTTCGATGACCAGAGGCTTGTTCTTCACCTGGGTCCAGACCGCCCCCAGGTACTCGCCGATCAGACCGATGAAGAAAAGCTGAACCGCCGAGAAAAAGAACATTCCGATCACCAGAGGAGCAAGTCCCAGCTGGAAGGTGTCCCACCAGATCAGTTTCAGAACCAGGTAGAGCAGCGCCACAAGAAGGCTGCCGAACCCGAGAAGAATCCCCGCGAAAACCGCCAGGCGGAGCGGCAGTTTCGTGTGATTCACAAATCCGGTCATCGCCATGTCGTACAGAGTGAGAAAATTGTTGTGCGTGCGTCCGTGCTTCCGCTTCTCCTGCACAAACGGCACTTCCGTCCGGCGGAAGCCGATTTCGCTGACCAGTCCCCGGAAATACGGATACGGATCATGAAATTTGCGCAGCGCGTCGATGAAAACCCGGTCATAGAGTCCGAATCCGGTGAAGCGCGGAATGATGGTTTCCCCCGGCGCGGCCGTGCCCAGTATTTTGTAATAGAGTTTCCGAAGAGCTTCCAGAAACGGATTCGCGCGCGTTCCGCTCCGGACTCCGCAGACCACTTTGTACCCCTCTTCCCATTTCCGGATAAACGTTTCCAGAAGCTCGGGCGGCTCCTGAAGATCCGTGCAGAGGCTGATGACCGCATCCCCGGAGGTGCTCAGAAGCGCATGAAACGGAGAGCGGATATGGCCAAAGTTGTTGGAATTGAAAATCACTTTGAATTTCCGATCCCGCAGAGCGATCGCCCGGAGCACGTCCCGTGAACCGTCCGTGGAGCAGTTGTCCGCCACGACAAACTCATAATCGTACTCAGGAAACCGTTTCAGAACCGCAAGACAGCGCTGGTAGAACTCCTCCAGATTTTCCGCTTCATTATAGCAGCCGCCCGCAATGCTGATTTTCTTCATGATTTCTCCTTGTCCCGCAAAATCGGGATCCACATGTTTTCCTTGAGCTCCTCTTCCGGAAGGAACGGCGCCAGATCCTCCAGCGGACGGGAGCGCATCTGTCCGTTCGCAAGACGAACCGACGCCGCTTTCGGCCCCAGCTGTTCCAGCGGATCGGTCATCACTTCGCAGAGAACCGGACCCGGTTCCGACAGAATGGCGGAAAGGTGTTTCTCCGCTTCCCGGTTCGTCCGCAGACGGAAGGTCCGAATCCCGTACGCCGCCGCAATCTTCCGGATCGCCGGAAGAATCACGCCGGATTCCGCGGTCGAGCCGACAAAGTGCCCGTCGAAAAACGCCTTCTGCGTCAGCTTGATCGACAGGTACCCCGCGTTGTTGTAAACAAAAATCTTGATCGGGAATCCTCCGTTCAGAATCGTCTGCAGCTCCTGGAGATTCATCTGAATGCTCCCGTCTCCCGTAATGCAGACAATCTGCCGGTCCGGCGCGGCGGCCGCCGCCCCGATCGCCGCCGGAAGATCATACCCCATCGCCGCACAGCCGACATTCGCAACCAGACGCATCCCGTCCTTCACCGGAAGCGCCTGACACGTACTCGTATACGCCGTCCCGTTCCCCGTGACAATCACACTCTCCGGTTTCAGAAAGCGCGACAGCAGTTCCGGAAACGCATAGCTGCTCACATAATCCCGCCGTTCCCGGTGTTCCGGAAGAACCGTCGGATACTTCTTCCGCATTTTGCGGCAGTACGTCAGCCACTCCCGTTTCTCCGGAAACGTTGTGCTGCCCAGCGCCTCCAGGAAATCCCCCGCATCCGCATGGATCCCAACATCCACCCGGAAGGTCGGTTTGGCCAGTTCCGCCGCATCCGCATCCACCATGATCCGCCGCGCCGCACGCGCAAATTCCCCGAACGCATACCCCGTCTGACGGATGTTCATCCGGGTCCCGATGACCAGAAGAAGATCCGCATTCTGCAGAATGAAGTTCGCCGCCCGTGCTCCCAGAATCCCCGGCCGTCCGAAAAAATACGGAAAGTCCGACGGCAGAAGATCCAGTCCCGAAATCGCCGTCAGAACCGGTATCTTCCAGCGGAGAGCCGTCTCCCGGAAGCGCTCGCACGCTCCCGCCGAACGAATCCCGGAACCGGCGATCACAACCGGACGCTCCGCTTCACGAAGTTCTTTTACAACCGTTTGAACATCCGTCTCTTTCAGCACGGGGAGCGGATCCTCGTCCGTATCGTATCCTTCCAGCGTCTCCGGATCAATCTCCGCCGCCTGAACATCCAGCGGAAGATCCAGCCAGACCGGTCCGGGACGCCCCGTCATCGCCAGATAGCACGCCCGCTCCAGATGGTACCGCACCTCCCGCGGATCCTTCACTTCCACCGCATATTTCGTAATCGGGCGGACAAGGTCGACAATGTTGATCTCCTGATCCCCCAGCTGCCGCAGCTTGAGTTCCGGATACGTGCTGAGCATCGTCTCCGTGCGGATCTGACCGGAAAGCACCAGAAGCGGAACGGAATCCACCCATGCCCCCATCACGCCCGTGATCGCATTGGTCCCGCCCGGTCCGCTGGTCACACAGACCACCGCCGGAATCCCCGCCACCCGCGCATACGCTTCCGCCGCCATCGCGCACGCCTGTTCATGGTGATTGCACAGAAAGCGGATCCGCGGTTCCCGGGAGAGCGCATCATCCAGATGCATCGCTCCTCCTCCGGTCACAAGAAACGCCTGACGGACCCCCCAGTCGGCAAGCGTGCGGAACAGATAGTCGCTGACTCTCATATCTTCATCCCTTCTTTCCGCAGAAGGTCCGGATCCGCTCGATCATGTAAGCCAGCCGGGCGGAGTCCATCCCGGGATAGACGCCGATCCAGAACGCCTGATTCATCAGAAAATCCGTCTGTTCCAGCGATCCGGAGACGCGGTAGTCAACCCCCTCCCGCAGCGTTTCAAAGCAGGGGTGGCGGAGCAGATTGCCCGCAAACAGATTCCGGGTCTGCACGCCGCTTCCTTCCAGATGCGCAACCAGCTCATTCCGCGTGAACGGCGCGTCCGGTTCCACCATAATCAGAAAGCCGAAATAGGATGGATCGCTCTCCGGATAGCAGGAGAGATACCCGAGATGCGGAACTCCGGCAAGTCCCTCCCGCAGAACATGAAAATTCTCTTTGCGCTTCCGGACAAATTCCGGCAGCTTTTCCAGCTGGGCGCAGCCGACTGCCGCCTGAAGATCGGTCATCTTGAGATTGCAGCCGAAATGGCGGTAGACATATTTATGATCGTATCCCGGCGGAAGCGTGCCGAACTGACCGGAAAAACGTTTTCCGCAGCGGTTGTCGACGCCCGGCGGGCAGGTGCAGTCGCGTCCCCAGTCGCGCATCGAAAGAAGAATCCTGTGCAGAAGCGGATCCGCCGTGTAGACCGCTCCCCCTTCGCCGGTGGTCATGTGGTGCGGCGGATAAAAACTGGATGTGCCGATATCGCCCCATGTCCCGGTCAGACGGCTGTCATACCGGGAGCCGAGCGCGTCGCAGTTGTCCTCGATGAGCCACAGGTCGTGCCGGTCGCAGAACTCCTTCACCGCCGCAAGGTGGAACGGATTGCCCAGCGTATGCGCCAGCATCACTGCCCGGGTCCGTCCGCTCAGGGCTCCTTCCAGACGCGACGGATCCACATTCGCCGTCGATCTCTCCACATCCACAAAAACCGGAATCGCTCCATACTGGAGGATCGGTGAAACGGTCGTCGGGAATCCCGCCGCAACCGTGATGACCTCGTCTCCCCTCCGGATCCGCCGGTCCCCCAGAAGCGGAGAGGTCAGCGCCAGAAACGCCAGCAGATTCGCCGAGGAACCCGAATTGACCAGCAGAGCAAAGGGAAGACCCAGATACTCCGCAAGTCCGTGCTCCAGCTGTTCCGCATATCGTCCGCCAGTCAGCCAGAACTCCAGACACGCATCGGTCAGATTGCACAGTTCCCGCTCGTCAAACACGCGTCCCGCATACCGGATGCGCGTCCGCCCCGGCTGAAACGGCTCCGACAACTCCGGCTCATGGACCAGCTTCCAGTATTCCCGCACCTTTTCCAGAATCTCATCGTGCAGTCTCTTCTGTTCCGTCATCCGATCCATTTCAGTCCCTTCCGTTTCGCCGACTCAAAGTAGGCCAGGAGGTCCGCCTCCGTGCGCACTTCGCCTCTCTCATAGAACGCCCGGTACCACTGCGCGGTCCGCCGGAACGTCTCTTCCGGTTCCCAGACACTGTGCCACTCCAGAAGCCGGACCGCCTTGGAACAGTCCAGCCGGAGCCGGTGCGCTTCGTGCGGAGTCTGCTTGTCTTTGGGGCGAATTCGAATCTTATCCCATTGAAGCGCAAGAGCTTCTGCAAGCTGAGTTACTGTCAGAGGCCGGTCGTCCTCCGGTCCGAAATTCCAGGCATCGGCCGCCTGCACCTCTCCCGCCAGAAGTTTTTCCCCCAGAAGAAGATAGCCGCTGAGAGGGTCCAGCACATGCTGCCACGGACGGGTCGCATCCGGACTTTGAATCTCCTCCACCCGGTCTTCCGCGGCCGCACGGGCCAGATCCGGAACCAGACGGTTTTCCGACCAGTCTCCCCCCCCGATGGCATTGCCCGCCCGTCCGCTCGCCAGAAGAACCCGATGGCTCTTCCCGTATTCCGCCGGATGAAAAAACGAACGGCGGTAACTGGAGACAACCAGTTCCATACACCCTTTGGAGGCGCTGTACGGATCGTAGCCGCCCATCGGATCGGTTTCCCGGTATCCGCGCTCCCATTCGCGGTTTTCATAACATTTGTCGGAGCTGACCGCCACGACCGCCCGGACCGACTCCGTCGCCCGGACCGCCTCCAGAACATTGACACTTCCCCCCACATTGACCGCAAAGGTCCCCGCCGGATCCGCATAGGAGCGAAGCACCAGCGGCTGCGCCGCCAGATGGAAAACAATCTCCGGCTGAAATTCTCCAAAAACTCTCTTCAGGCGTTCCAGATCCCGGACATCCCCATCCTCCGAACGGATCTCCGGACGGATCAGCTCAAAATGCCGCGTGTTGTCCGTCCCCGGCAGCGAGAAGCCGCAGACCTCCGCTCCCAGATGGTTCAGCCAGAGCGCCAGCCACGATCCCTTGAATCCGGTATGACCGGTCAGCAGTACTTTTTTCCCTTTGTAGCGGTCGTGAAACATGCTCTTATTTCCAGTGCCGGGTCCACGGCGCGCTGCCGGATCTCCAGAGCTCGTTGAGGAGCGTGTGCTCGCGAGGGGTGTCCATACACTGCCAGAACCCTTCGTGGCGGAACACCTGGAGCTGCCCGTCGGCCACCGCGCGGCACATGGGCTCCCGCTCAAACACCAGATCCGGATCCGTTGTCAGATACCGGTCCGCAAATTCCCGGCGGAGAACCATGTATCCGCCATTGATATACCCCTGCGTCTTGGCCGGTTTTTCCTCAAAGCCGGTGACAAGATCGCCGTCGAGCGTCATTTCTCCGAAGCGGGCCGCCGGATGAATCGCCGTCACGGTCGCCAGCTTTCCCGATTTCCGGTGGTGGCGGAGGAGTTTGCGGATGTCCAGATCGGTGACACTGTCCCCATACGTCAGGAAAAAATCCTCGTCCTCCGGATCCAGGTAGCGGATCGCCCGCGCGACCCGTCCTCCGGTCATGGTATCCAGACCCGTTCCCGCCAGAGTCACCTCCCAGTCATCCTCATCGGTATCTCCGTAGAACCGGATTTCCGGGTGATGCCCCAGTGTCAGCGTCGCATCCGAGGTCCGCAGATGATAGTTCACAAAGTAATCCGCAAACGTTTCCCTCTTGTATCCCAGGCACAGAATGAATCTCCGCACGCCGAATGCCGCGTAGGTCTTCATGATATGCCAGAGAATCGGCTGCTCGCCAATCGGAACCATGGGTTTCGGGAGCAGTTCCGTCACTTCCCGCAGACGGGTCCCTTTGCCTCCGCACAGAATGATGACGGGGGGAATTTGTTCCTGTTTCCTCTTCATTTGCGCCTGCTCCTGATTGTTTTTCTTTTCTCAAGTAATATAAACAATCCGGAGCAAGTTTCAAATTGATTCCGCTGAATTTATTGTCAATTCAGTTTTCGCGGGAGGCGCGGAGAAACTCCAGAAGATCGCGCAGCGGCGCGGTCGCCAGTCCGATCACATGATCTGCGGCTCCGTAGTAGACGTAAACGGTGTCCTCGACCAGCAGATTGGCACAGCTGAAAACCACGTTCGGCACATCGCCGCGGCATTCCCACCGCTCCCGCGGTTCGAGAACCGGCGTCCGCGGACGCGCAAGAATCCGCGAGGGATCGTTCCGGTCGAGCAGCATCACGCCGATCCGGTAGACATGATTCGCATCCGCTCCATGATAGAACGCAAGCCATCCATCTTCCGTTTCGATCGGCACTCCGTTCATCCCGATATACTTTCCCTCCCACGCCACATCCGGACGGGCTCCGCAGAGTTCCCGCATCTCCGATTCCGGCCATGTGCGCAGATCCCTGGAAAACGCCAGCCAGATATTCGGACGCCGACGATGGAACGAACAGAACCGACCGTCAAACCGGACCGGAAAGAGCATGTGATCCTTATTGTCCTCCCCCTCCACCATCGGACCGATCACCTCCCAGTCGATCAGATTCCGACTCCGGGCGAACATCGGATAAATGCTCCCGCAGTAATTGACTCCTTTCCCACTGTAATAGGAATTCCCGCAGTAAGCCATATAATAAACCCCGTCGATTTCCGTCACGCGCGGATCTTCCACACCTTTCCGGTCGTAGTCGCACGACGGCTCCAGAACCGGATTGCGGAGACGGTTCCAGTGAATCCCGTCCTTGCTGACCGCATACCCGATCCGACTGGTCCAGTCCTTCCCTTCCGCCCGGTAGTGCATGTGAAACAACCCGTCCCGGTATATCACCGACGGATTAAAAACATTCTCGCTTTCCCAGTAACTTTCCGCCAACGGCAGAAGAAGCGGATGCGAAGAAACCCTTGTCAGCCGAAATTCATCCATTCTCAAAACACCTCCTGAAAACAATTACGGAAAAATGCACCGGCATTTTTCTCGGGTCAAGGACAGAGTGTCCTT
>DDJH01000268.1:34969-42364 GCA_002338895.1 Lentisphaeria bacterium UBA1829
CACGAAACCTTCGTCATCCCCTCCACCACACACGCAAACACTCCCACATACATTCAAACACTCTTCAAACACTCTTTCCCCCTTTTATCACACTTTTCTCTCTTTTCACATCTCTTTTCCCCACCCGCTGCTTTTCAGCGTGAGAATCTCTCCCGGACGCAGAACGTGCCCTCCTCTTTCTCTTTCTCTTTCACCTTCTCCACCTTCAAACACTCCCCCTGAAACGCTCCGCTCCGCCAAATCAACTTTCTCCCAGCGGAAATTCCCCCCGGCAAGATCCCAGCCGGCTTTCCGCTCGAAATCGGGATTAAACACCCGTACAACAAACGCCTTTCCATCCTCAGCGATTTTGCAGCAGGAGAGCACGCTGTCCCCCTCCAGACGAAACAGCGAGAATTCGCGTGGCAGACGCGGGGTCCCTTCCGGAAGCTCCCGGTAGAAAATCTCCGCCAGATCCGACCCCTGTTCGCAGGGACGGCCGGAGGTGAACTTCCGTTCATCCGCCGCATCGAACGCAACCGGCGGCACCTGAAGAAACCGTCGAAATTCCCGTTCGAGAAGCGCAAGCGAAGCATGTCCGGGCCGGATCGCGGCTTCAAAACGGTAAACCCCGTGCAGATTGGCATCCGGGACGCACCACTCTACCGGTTCGGCGACGGAGGGATTTGCGGGAAAATCGGAATTCGTCACCCGTCCGACACACCGCAGAAGAGTGAGCGACAGAGCGCCGTCCTCCCGGTATTCGCACTCGTGCAGGCCGCAGTTGAACACCGCCAGATGCTCGACGGCCGTCACGCCGCTGTTCGGGAATCCCCGGAAGAAATTCCCGCGCGGCCTCTTTTCAAATCCGAACGGAACCGATGCGAAACAGTGTTCTGCCATCTCCCCGGTCCGGAACAGCACCTTGAGACGGTGATCCGACGCATGGTTCTCCACCTCGAATTCCAGATCGATCCTCCGGGCGGACGGACGCAGCGAGTAGCGGACCGTCAGGCGGTTCTGCACCGTTTTCCGACTTCTTCTCCCGTGCACGAAATCATACTTTTCCGGCAGGGCGAAGCGGTAGGTCACTTCGACTGCGCGTCCGTTGTGCTCACGCTTGATGCGGCTGATCGACGCAAGATCCGTTTCCTGCGCGTCCGGAGCCGGAAAGAAATTGTAGGTGTGCCCGAGATCCGCTTCATTCCGGAATGCGATCAGATCGGAATAGACTCTCCCGGTTTCCCGATCGGTGACGGTCACTCTTCCGGATTCGTCCACGTCGAACGCAAGAAACTCGTTTTCCGTTGCGCAGCGCTTCGGCGGCGGAGGCAGTTTCCCCGGGACAGGACGGAGTGTGTACACCCGGTATCCCATTGCCGGAAGACGGTCGGCGGAAAAACGGATTCGGAGCTCCCGGCAGTTGATCCGTCCCGGCAGATTGATCGGCGGATAGTTGCCGAACGAGCGCTTCTCCTCGGAGAGAACTTCAAACGGAAGCTGCTTCCCCGCGGGATCCAGAATTTCAAAGTTTTCGATACCGTCCTCAAGCGGGAAATGCAGAGTCGCTTCGACCTCCTCTCCGGCGATTTCCGGGACGGGATGGAAAACGGCGAGCAGATAGTCGGTTTTCCGTGTTCCGGAGCGGTCGAAGCGCTCCCAGAAGCGGTGGAACAGACGGCTCAGGAGGGTGTCGGTGAGGTCCTTCAGACGCGCGAAACGGTTTTCGTTGTCCTCATGGACCCGCGCGTTGCTGCAGCCGCAGATGGAGTCGTGCGGGTGGTTGTGAAGAAGAAGTTTCCATGCGTAGCGTAGCGGACCGCATTCGCAGAAGGAAGGATCGCCCGATGCTCCTGCAAGGAGAACCCCGAGCGGTTCCAGACAGAGTTCCAGAGAGGCCTGAGCTTTGTCGTTGAGGCGTTTCAGCGGCGTGCGGGTGGAGAGCGTTCCGTTCAGGAGCGATGTGAAATCGCTCAGGCGCATCTCCTCCGCCACCACGGGCAGACTCGTTCCCGCCTCCTGATGGACACCGTCAAGGAACGCACGGAGCGTGGACTGGCGAAATCCCGGAAGTCGCGGAAGGAGCTCGAGAAGATCCTCCTGCGCCTCCAGATGATCGACCCCGTTCATCAGCAGGCGGTGTGATGTCGCCGCTTCCTCGTCCTGGCGTGCAATCGCCTCGGCCGCATAGCGGAGCGCCCGGGCCGGATTTGCGGAAAGACGCTGAAAATTGTTGTACCAGCGGCTCAGAAAGGAGGCCAGAACCCGGGAGCCGTCCGGACTCTCCCAGTAGAATTCATTGCGTGTTCTGCGGTCGAAGCCGCGTCCGAAGATGCAGCTGTCGATGCCGAATCCGGCGAGGATCTGCGGAAGCTGCCGGATCAGTCCGAACTGATCCGGTGCGTAGCCGACGTCGCCGCAGCGTCCGAATTCCTCCGCGATCTTCCTGCCGATGCGGAGATTGCGGATGGTCGCTTCCCCGCTGGTCAGGAAGAAGTCGTTCTGGACATACCACGGTCCGACTCTCAGATTCCCGCTCCGGATCCATCGCCGGAGTGTCTCCCGGCGTTCCGGGCGGATCTTCAGATAATCCTCCAGGCAGATCGTCTGCGCATCCAGTTCAAAGAGATAGTCGGGATGGCGCTCGAAAATCTCCAGCAGATGGTCGATCAGGTCGACCAGCCGGAGCCGGAAGGTCTCGAACGGCTGGTACCATTCCCGGTCCCAGTGCGTATGGGAGACCACGTGCGGGTGGAGAGGACGGTCCGTTTTCATCGCGTCACCGGGCTTTCGGGAACGGAGAGGCCATGACCTTCGCCGCGGGAATCCACTGATCGCTGTACGCAACCGAATCGAAACGCGGCGGATTGAGTCCGACCTTGTCCACTTCATTGTACGGCGCGCGGGGATTGTCCTCCAGACGCCCCAGCGCCCAGATCATCCACCCGACCTTCTCCTTGGCAAACAGCGTGAGCATCTCGGAAATAAAGGTCCGGCAGACCGTTTCACTCTTGTTCCAGTGCGTCGCGCCGAACTCCGTGCAGAGAACGGGAACTTCATGTTTCTTCTGGAACGCTCTGATGAAGCGGTCCACATCCCACGGATGATTGTCCTCGGGATAGTCGTGGAACGAGAAGACCACGTTGTTGTACGGAGCATCCACGGTTTTCGCCGTCGGTCCCCAGGTCCTCTCCATCGCGCGGGAGTGCGACCAGTTGCAGTTGCCCAGAAGAAGAATGTGACGGCGGTCCACCTGCCGGATCGCTTTCAGACAGCGGGTATACCACTGCCGCGTCAGCTCCGGACTGATGTCGTGGGGAGNNGCCGAGGACGTTCGGTTCATCCCGGAAAAATTCCGCAACTTTCACCCAGCGCCGGATCCACTCCTGGAATCCGGCGTCGCTCCAGCGGGGAACGGTCTGTTTTTCCCGCGCCTTCGCCTCGTCGATTTTCGAGGTGAAGTAGCCGTGATCGTCCAGAATCACATAGAGATTGTGCCGTTTCGCCGCCTGAACGACCGGAACGATGAAGTCCCGGATATGTTCGTCGATGTCCAGCGGCTCCGAATCGCGGTTGTTGAAGAAGCGGGTGTAGAAGGGAAGACGGATCGTGTTGAGTCCGCGGGCCCGGCAGAATTTCATGACCTCCTCATCCTGCGCCGGGAGAATCACATCCCGGGCATAGCCAAGACCCACAGGAATGAAGATCTGTTCGCCTCCCTTCGCCTTTTCACTCGTGACAATGTACCGTCCCTTCACTTTGAGCCAGACATGTGAATCGTCCGCCCGATAGCCGAACAGCGGGTGTTCGATGGAGACGTCGGCTTTCTCCCGTCTCCCGTTCACCGTCGCAAACACCGAGTTCCACGCATAGAGGTTGATCGGCGGACGCGGCCATTTGAGTTCATATTTCCCGTTCCGGCTCCGGACGGTCCGGCTCTTCACTTCTCCCCGGGAGTTGCGGATGCTGACGGTGACTTCCGCTTCCGCTTTCCCGGTGGTCCCTGTGACAAAAAGCTCCTTCTGCACCTTCACGGGATTCCCCGCGATTTTCAGCGTCACGTTCCGCGGACGCGCAATCGCGGCCGATTCATATTCCACCGTGCTGGGATCCGGCGTGAATTCCAGAAACAGCGTGGTGAAGCGCTTCCCCGGCGCTTCCGGGAGGGGAAGGACGACTTCCTGAAGAGTCGGACTGCCGGTCAGCGGAAGTTCCGGCATCGGCATGTCAACATAGGTCTTGTCGGTTTTGCGCCAGCGGACCCGGATCCGCGTATCCTTCCGGACGCGCAGCCGGAGAACAAGAGCGTCCTCCGGAGCAAAATCCCCCTTCAGCGGTTCTTTGAACGTCAGCATCGACCGGAAAAAAAGATGTTTCCCCGGTTTCCCGCGCGTGTGGACAACAAGACCGTCTTTCTCTTCCGCTTTCAGTCCGTCGGTCGGGAAAATCCGCTGCCGTTCCGTTCCCGAGGCGGTCGTGAACGGGAGAGTCGGTACGGCGGCTCCCGCTGCCGCAGCAATGGCCAGCAGACCGAGAATCAGTTGTTTCTTCATGTTTGAAATCCTTTCGTTACCCCGTTTTCCCTTTCCGGAAGACAGGTTGTTTTCTCTATTCCGAATCATGCGTCCCTTCGATCCCGTTCCGGGCGGAATTTCAGAATCCCTCCCGAAAGAAAAATCGAACAATACAACATGAAAAAATTCGATCAGCGTAAAATTTCTCTTCCGTTCTTTTCCCGTTCACAGCCTCTTTTTTCCCTCTTCGGGAGTCGGAGTGCAAATGTGGCTCTTCCGCAGAACAAAGCGGTTCTCAAAAATATGACGTTGTGCGGCCTTCCCGGAGGCGGAGGAGTCGATCAGTTCCATGGTCCGGCGGCACATTGCCTCGATCGGGTGATTGAACGTCGTCAGCGGAGGATTGAGCAGACTGGAATAGGTCGAACCGCTGAACCCGATCAGGGCGATCTCTTCCGGAATCCGGACTCCGGATTCCTGCAGAAGGTGCATGACATTGGCTATCAGAAGGTCATTGCGGATGAAGACCGCCCGGACGCCTTCGTCGCGATGCAGGCGGAGAATGGTTTTGGCGATCTCTTCAAGAATCCGGTCGGCGGGCGTCTCCTCCGGCGGCTGAAGACCGAAGACCTCCAGACCTTCCGCAAGAAACGCCTCCAGAAGACGGTCGTTGCCGGGAAGGGGGAGATTGTCCGCTTCAAAAATATCGTTGAGTCCCACCTTCGTGTGTCCGCTTTCCCGGAACAGGCGGGCGGNNCGTGATACGACTGGATACTGTCGAATCCCACCAGCTCGATTCCGTTGTCCAGGTAGGCCTTTTCCAGTTCCGAATAGAGAAAGTCGTATTTGAAAATCACCACCTTCTCCAGCTGGCGGAACAGCGGAAAGAGTTTCTCCGCATGCAGATACTCCTCCTGCGGCGTGTTTCCGTGGATCCAGATCAGCTTCCGGATCCCTTTGGCGATGATTTCGCTGACTCCCTCGTAAAGATGATCCGGATTCACGCCGGAAATCTCAAAGAATCCGCACCGGTTCCGGATCTCCTCCGTCAGAATCGTCAGCGCGGTTGTCAGATATTCCAGCGCAACGAATTTTCCGCAGTAGAAAATCCCGATCTGGTCGCTTTTCCCCCCATGCTTCAGCAGAAGGGCGGAGCGGGAGCGTACATAGCCGGAGGCTTCCAGGTATTCGCGGACCCGCCNNCCCCGCCGTTCCGTCGCCGGCGATACCCGCACCTTGTCACACCGTCCGTTCACGACGGCGGAGATCACGCGGCGGCTGAGATTCAGCTCTTCCGCCATCTGCTGCATCGTCAGCGTCGGACCGGTTTTCGACATCGGAGACTCCTGTTGGTTTTGGGTTGCTTCACTCGTGTGAATTCGAGGAAATATAATCAGAAAAAAAGGGGTTGTCAAGTTTTTTTTTAAAAAAAAAGAAAAATACTTTCTGCGCCGGGCCCGGAGGGGCGGACGGGGAAGGAGGGGANNAGACGGCAGACTCCGCGGGTTGCCGTCCGGCGGGGAGGCTGGAAGAAGGTCTTACCAGCGATAGTAGCGGTAGGGATCGTCGAAGGGGAGGGGATCGTCGGCATAGAGGAGCCTGGTCGGTTTCCCCAGTTTCAGGAACGGGCGCTCCGGGATGCCGCCGCTGCCGGAGATGTTCCGGCAGAGAATGGTCAGCACGTTGCCTTCCGCCTTCAGATCGGAACGTTTCAGGGGATAGACGCGCGGAGCTTTCCAGTAGTCCCGTGGATTCGTTTTCCGGGAGATTTCGCCAAGAAAGCGGTCGTTGAGCCAGATGAACGATTCATCGTCCACCGGGCCGATCCGGAGTTCACAGTCCTTTCGAAGCGGAAGGTCAAAGCGGAGCTGATACCAGAAGGATCCCAGATAGGTCGCAAGCGGTTTCCGCTGCGAGTTGAAATACCCGGGGACTTTGATACGTTTCCATTTTCCGGTGTCATACGAGCTTCTGTTCCACCCTTCCGCAATGCCCCGGTTCCCGGGATCCGCTTCTCCTCTCCAGTCGGACGGAAGCGGGAAATTCCCGCTGGAATGCGCTTTTTCCCCCGCCAGATACGGCGCCATCTCCACGGAACTTGCCGCACCCAGATTCGCCAGCAGACGCGCAACGCAGTACTGGCTGTGCTTGCGGGCATTGCGCTCATTGTTCTGCTCCGCCTGGAATTTCCACGGAGGAAGCTGATAGAAAACCAGTTTTCCGCTTCCGCGCGGAAGGACGCGCAGAAGCTGTCCGCCGGGACCATCCTTCTCGAACGCGGCAAACTCCTTTTCCGTCCGGAAATGGAGATCCGCCTGCGAGATTCCCGCAAAGACCGGATTGTCCCGGAGTCCGTTTCCCCGTTCGAAACCGTGGATTCCGTTTTTCAGCTGGAAGGCCCCGGGGGCGAACGCGGCAATCTGTCCGGCGGTCAGATCCAGCGCAAGAAGCGTCGCTCCGTCGGGAGGAGCGCAGGCTCGGACCGTTTCCGCTCCCGAACGGTCGAAGACGATCAGCGCATCGTCCGGAAGAGAGGTCTTTTCCGTCAGAATCCGCGCGGGAAACGACAGATCCTCCAGCAGTTTCCGGAGCTGTTCGGAACCTGCCGCATACAGGGGGCGGAACTGTTTCTTCTTCCCGTTCAGCGCATGACGAATGCACGAGAGAAACAGCTCCTCCGCTTCCGGATCGGAGACGGTCCGTCCGGAAAGATCCAGCTGACAGAAAATTGCCCGCCCGTCTCTTCCGCTGTATTCCAGAAGCGGCGCATATTCAAGATGAAATCCTCCGATCATCAGCGGCAGGAAGTCGCCCCGGGTCGGCTTCTCCGGAAGGACGCCGGCCACCATCCCCCGGTTTCCCGCCCGCCAGACCCGGGTGTTGGAGAGATGGCCCCACGGCT
>DDJH01000257.1 GCA_002338895.1 Lentisphaeria bacterium UBA1829
GCTCCCTCTTCCGGTGCCATCGAATCCTCTTCCAGATCGTTGCCCGATTCCTCGGAATCGTACACATATTCCTCCTGGATCGAATCCTCCTCATCGGAATAGGCTTCGCTGTCATCCTCCAGAATATCCAGTTCCGGCGGCAGTTCCTCTCCGAGTTTTTGTGGAACCAGACGCTGGAATTTCTCCGAGCCCGTTCCGGCCGGAATCAGATGTCCGGTAATCACGTTCTCCTTGAATCCGCGGAGATGGTCCACCTTCCCGAGCGTCGCCGCATCGGTCAGAATTCGTGTCGTATCCTGGAACGAAGCCGACGAAATGAAGCTGTCGGTCTCCAGCGACGCCTTCGTGATACCCAGAAGCACCGGTTCTCCTTCCGCCGGAGCCAGCCCTTTCGCACGGGCCTCCTCGTTCGCTCTCTGGAAGTCGTACTTATCCACCTGTTCTCCGACAAGGAACTGAGTCGATCCCTGTTCCGTGATGCGGATCTTCTGCATCATCTGACGGATAATGATCTCAATATGCTTGTCGTTGATCTCAACGCCCTGGGACCGGTACACCGTCTGAATCTCGTTCACCAGATACCGCTGCAGTTCCTGCGATCCGCAGACCGACAGCATCACCTGCGGAACAATCGATCCGCCGGTCAGCTTCTGTCCCTTCTTCACATAGTCGCCCTTCGCAACAAACAGATGCTTGTTCGTCGGAATGCTGTGCTCCTCAAACTCGTTGGTATCCGGATCGCGGATGATGATCTGACGGCGGCTTCTCTGAACTTTTCCAAATTCAACCAGTCCGTCGATCTTCGCAATGTCCGCCACCTCTTTCGGCGTACGCGCTTCGAACAGCTCGGCAACACGCGGAAGACCTCCGGTGATGTCCTTGTTCTTCAGCTGCTGACGCGGGACTCGGGCAAGAACAACACCCGGACGCACTTTCGCGCCCTTCTTCGTCATAATGAACGCTCCGGCCGGAAGCGGATAGTAGGACAGCACATCGCCGCCTTTATCCTTGATGACAATCTGCGGATGCAGGTCTTCGCGGTGGGGCATCACGGTGATTTCCTCGTTGCCGCCGCGCTCCGTGCGGTTCAGCGTCACGTTCTCAATCAGGTCGAGCAGTTCCACGGTTCCGGCATCTTCCGCGATAATCGGCAGGTGCGAGGAATCCCATGTCGCAATCCGGTCGTTGGCTTTGACCTTGNNCTTCTTATAGAGAATGGCACCCACTTCCGCCGTATACCGGTCGATCTCCGCTTCTTTCACGGCATCCGCCCAGTAGTCGTAATCCCGGTTGTAGAATGCGCCGATCACTTCCGCTTCGAGTTTGGCGCGCTCGCGGGCCTTCTCTTCGATCTCTTTTGCCTTGGCGGCGTCGTAGATCACGATGAAGCCGTTCTTGTTCACGATCACAACTTCGCCGTTTTCATTTTCCACGGTTCGGATATTCTCGAAACGGACGGTTCCATCGCTCTTCGCCACAATTTCCGGTTTAGTATATTTGGATGTCGCGGTACCGCCGATATGGAAGGTTCTCATCGTCAGCTGCGTTCCGGGCTCACCGATCGACTGTGCGGCAATGATGCCCAGCGCATCGCCGATTTCAGCCGGCTTGTCGCTTGCAAGGTTGCGGCCGTAGCACTTCACGCAGACGCCGTGTTCAATCTCGCAGGTGAGAACCGAACGGATCAGAACGCGCTGAATATTGCGTTTCTCAATCAGATCCGCCAGTTCCGGCGTGAATTCCTCGCCGGCCTTCACCAGAAGACGTCCATCCTCATAAATCGGGTCACGGATATCCTGCGCGCTGAAGCGTCCGATCAGACGCGATTTCAGCGGAAGCATCACATCGTCGCCTTCCACAATCGCGCTGATCCAGATCCCCTTCATCGTGCCGCAGTCTTCGGACCGGCAGATGATATCCTGTGCCACGTCGACGAGCTTACGGGTCATGTAACCCGAGTCAGCGGTCTTCAGCGCGGTGTCGGCCAGTCCTTTGCGGGCGCCGTGGGTACTGATGAAGTACTCCAGAACGGAAAGTCCTTCCCGGAAGTTCGAAAGAATCGGCCGTTCGATAATATCGCCCGACGGTTTCGCCATCAGTCCGCGCATTCCGGCCAGCTGGCGGATCTGGTCTTTGCTGCCTCGCGCTCCGGAATCGAGCATCGCGTACACCGGATTGATCTCTTTCTTGCTGATTCCCTCCAGTTCCTGGAACAGCGATTCGGCCACCGCGTTACTGGTTTTCGTCCACGTATCAATAATATTGTGATACCGTTCCAGCTGGGTCAGAGCACCTTTGTTGTACTGATCGTTGATCTTGTCGATCTCGGCGCGCGCCTTCGCGATCAGCTCCACCTTCTGTTTCGGAACGACCATGTCGGCAATCGAAATCGAGAATCCGGCGACGGTCGCGTATTCATATCCGAGATTCTTCAGGCGGTCGAGCTGTTCAACCGTCTTCTGATGTCCGATATTCGCATACGCTTCCGCAATCAGGGCGCCGAGTTCCTTCTTTTTCGCCACGCCGTTGTAGAATCCGAGGCTCTTGTCCCAGATGCTGTTGAAGATGCAGCGTCCGGCGGTCGTCAGCAGGAAACGGTCCTTGGAGTTTCCGTGCGGAGTCTCCACGCCGAAATCCGGGTTCGGAATATAGATCGCGTCATGAATATGGATGTGACCCGTATCCAGCGCAAACAGCACCTCGTGAATATCCTTGAACGCTCTCGCCTTGGCAGGATTGCGCGGCTCGATGGTCAGATAGTACGACCCGAGCGTGATATCCTGTGTCGGCGTCATGATCGGCTTGCCGTTCGCGGGCGAGAAGATGTTGTTGGAGGAGAGCATCAGCAGTTTGCACTCCAGCTGAGCTGCGCCGGAAAGCGGAACGTGCACCGCCATCTGGTCTCCGTCGAAGTCCGCGTTGAACGCGGTACACACCAGCGGATGCAGCTTAATCGCCTTTCCCTCTACCAGGATCGGCTCAAACGCCTGGATGCCCAGACGGTGCAGGGTAGGCGCACGGTTTAAAAGAACCGGGTGGTTCTTGATGACAACCTCCAGCGCGTCCCACACTTCCTTCATCGAAGCGCGGTCCACCATCTTGCGGGCGTTTTTGATGTTGGTGGCGATCTCCTGATCGACCAGACGCTTCATGACAAACGGCTTAAACAGCTCGAGCGCCATCTCCTTGGGCAGGCCGCACTGGTACATTTTCAGTTCCGGGCCGACGGCGATAACGGAACGGCCGGAGTAGTCGACGCGCTTGCCCAGAAGGTTCTGGCGGAAGCGGCCCTGCTTGCCCTTTAACATGTCGGACAGAGACTTTAACGGGCGGTTGTTCGGGCCGGTGACCGGGCGGCCGCGGCGGCCGTTGTC
>DDJH01000017.1:0-3091 GCA_002338895.1 Lentisphaeria bacterium UBA1829
AGAGACGTTGATAGAGCGGCAGCGGCGGTTCCCGGAGAATCTCCTGTGTTCGGCTGTAACAGTCGTTAAACATCGGATGGCTCGAATTGTCCTGAAAGAAAAAGTCTGTTTTTGGTCTATTTTGTCATTTGCCGATCGGCGGCGTCATAGTATAGTATTTCAAAGGGAATTTTGCAAACAGGAGATGGAAAAAAATGAATGATTTTGAAGCAAAAAAAGCGCGGGTGCTTCAGCGCTACGAAGCACTTGTCACCCGGAAGAACGCGGTCGATCCCGACTGGTACAACGGCTGTTTCGACCGGTATGTGAATCCGGTTCTGACGGCGGAAATGGTCCCCCCGTGGTGGAAGTTCGACTTCAATCCGGCGACGAATCCCTGGTTTATGGAGCGTCTTGGCGTCAACGCGGTTTTCAATGCGGGCGCGATCGAATGGGACGGGAAAATTTCTCTTGTCTGCCGAGTGGAAGGCAACGACCGCAAATCCTTCTTTGCCGTTGCCGACTCCGAAACCGGCATCGACGGCTTCCGGTTCCGTGAAAAGCCGATCCTTCTTCCGGAACTTGCCGAGCGGGACACCAATGTCTACGACATGCGCCTCACCCGCCACGAAGACGGCTGGATCTACGGTCTCTTCTGTTCCGAACGCAAGGATCCCGCCGCTCCGAAAGGCGATGAATCCGCCGCCGTGGCCGCCTGCGGAATTGTCCGGACCCGGGATCTGGAACACTGGGAACGCCTGAACGATCTTGTCACCCCCTCTCCTCAGCAGCGGAACGTGGTGCTCCATCCGGAATTCGTCAACGGCAAGTATGCGTTTTACACCCGCCCGCAGGACGGTTTCATCGACGCGGGAACCGGCGGCGGAATCGGATGGGGTCTTTCCGACTCCATCGAGCAGGCAAAACTCGATTCCGAAACCATTGTCGACCGGAAGATCTACCACACGATCAAGGAGGTCAAAAACGGCTGCGGAGCTCCGCCGATCAAGACGAAGAAAGGCTGGCTCCACATCGCCCACGGAGTGCGCAACACTGCGGCGGGACTGCGGTATGTGCTCTATGCGTTCCTCTGCGCGCCGGAGGATCCCTCGCGTGTGATCCGTTCTCCCGGAGGGTTCTTCCTTGCGCCGTTCAAGGAGGAGAGGATCGGGGATGTTTCGAATGTGGTCTTCTGCAACGGACTGGTCGCGCGGCCGTCCGGAGAAGTGTTCCTCTACTATGCCTCCTCCGACACGCGGATGCATGTGGCGACAACCTCGGTCGAAAAACTTCTCGACTGGGTTGAAAACACGCCCGAAGATCCGTTGTTCTCTCATGACTGTGTCGCTCAGAGATGTGCTCTGATCGACGCAAACCGTCCTTTCCTCGGTTGAAAAACCGGAAGGACTGCTGTCGTTTTCAACGGCCGGAAACCGGATTCGGATTTCCGGCCTTTTTTCTGCGAAAATTTTTACTCTCTCCTTTTATTTCCTTCTTCCTACGGTATATTCCATGAAAAAAGAGGGCCGGATCGGCGGCGGAATCGTGATTTATCCATCGTGAAAGGAGTTTTGTTCTGATGTTTTCCACAAGGTTGTACAGTTCACTGGTCAAGATTTTTCAACGGTCGACGCCGACGCCCGGTGCGCCGTTTGAATCGGTCACGGTGCTGCGCGGCGAGGTGCTCTCGTTTCAGATCGCCTACCGCGCCGACGAGCAGGACGATCTGCTGGCCGTGAAACCGATCTCCCGTCTGAAGGATCTTCAGATCCGCTCCGTGGAATGTGTCCCGGTCCGCAGTCTCGCCTGGGAGCTGGATGACGATGCCCTGATCCGCGAACCGGGTCTGATGCCGGATCTGCTGGCGGATCTTTCGTTCCCTTTTTCCGTGCCGCAGGGTATCTGGCGCGCGCTCTGGATCACTGCGAGAATTCCCGAAAAAACAACCCTCCGGGAATTCGACATCGCGTTCGAAATCAAAACGGAAGCAAACGGGGTGATTCGGACACCCGGTCTGCATGTGGAGGTGCTGCCCGCCGCGCTGCCTCCGCAGAAACTGCTGCATACGGAGTGGTTCCACAGCGACTGTCTTGCCGCGTATTACGATGTCCCGGTCTTCAGCGAGGAGTACTGGTATCTGGTCGAATCCTTCCTCCGGAACGCCGCCGATCACGAGGTCAGCATGATTCTCACGCCGGTTTTCACGCCCCCGCTCGACACGCAGCGGGGGGGAGAGCGGCCCACCGTTCAGCTCGTCGATGTTTACAAGAACGGCGATGACTATGCGTTCGGATTTGACCATCTCGCCCGCTGGATCGCTCTTGCTCAGTCTGTCGGAATCCGGAATTTTGAGATCTCTCATCTGGCCACCCAGTGGGGCGCGGAGAAAACTCCCAAAATCATTGCTCAGGTCGATGGAAAGGAAGAGAGAATTTTCGGATGGGATGTCTCCTCCAATTCTCCATCCTACCGCCGTTTCCTTGCGGCCTTCCTTCCTGCGCTCACCGCATTTCTGGAGGAAAGCGGCGTGGAGAAGGAGAATGTCTGGTTTCACACCTCCGACGAGCCTCACGGCGATCAGATCCGCGCCTACCGGAAGATCGCCGGAACCATTCGGAAATATACTCCCGGATTCCGCCATCTGGACGCCCTTTCCGATATCGAATTCTATCGCGCGGGAGTCGTGGAGACTCCGATCCCCTGCATTCATAAAATGGAGCCGTTTCTGAAGGAGGAGCTTCCCGAACGCTGGATGTACTACTGCTGCTGTCCGACCTCCGGAACGACAAACCGGTTTCTTCATCAGCCCTCCCCTGTCACACGGGCCCTCGGCATGGAGCTCTTCCGTTACAATATCCGCGGGTTCCTTCACTGGGGATTCAATTTCTATTTCTCGCGCCTTTCCAGAAAGGTGATCGATCCCTTCCAGACGGTCGATGCAGATTACAAATTCCCCGCCGGTGATGCGTTCCTCGTCTATCCCGGTCCCGAATGCGAGCCCCTGGATTCCATTCGAAACGAGCTGATGCGCGAAGCTCTGCAGGATCAGAGAGCTTTGGATCTCCTCGCCCGTCTGACCTCAAGAAAAGAGGTTGAAGATCTTCTCGATCAG
>DDJH01000017.1:3151-4217 GCA_002338895.1 Lentisphaeria bacterium UBA1829
TTTGAGGAAAGGTTCTTTCCTTCCCGCACCCTTCTTTTTCCAAACCTTTTCGATTGACGATCCAGGCTTGTACAAGGGTGGGGAGTGTTCGAATCGGAGGGAAAGACTGGGAGAAAAAGAAAAAGGCCCGGAATTTTCCGGGCCTTGCGATCGGATTGGTATCTCGATCAGATTTCCTGTCCAACCGTCCAGCGGACAAATTTCTTGACCACCAGTTTCGGGGCAAGTTTCGCCAGGCAGGTTTTGTCATCGTGGATCCAGGGCTGCTGCATCAGGCAGACTTCCGAGTACCACTTGTTGATCTTTCCGCCGAGAATCTTTTCGATCATGTTGGCGGGTTTGCCCTGCAGCTGAGCAGCGGCAATCTCTTTTTCCTTCGCCACGACGTCCGCGGGAACATCCGCGGGAGTGATGTAGGCGGGGCTGAATGCGGCAATGTGCATGCAGATATCTTTCAGGAGGGCGGGATCATCGCATCCCTCGGCCTCGATCATGATGCCGATGCGGCCTTCGCCATGCATGTAGGTTCCGACAGCCGGAGCCTCATAGCGGAGCGCTCTGCGCAGCACCATCTTCTCGCCGAATTTGACAAACAGTTCAGCGAGTTTTTCATTTTCGATCTTCTGTGCCTCTTCCGTCACATCGCCCTCTCCGCTGGTTCCGGCGAGAACCCGGGCCGCGGCTTCCTTGACGTAGTCGTAGAACTTCTCGTTCTTCGCCACGAAGTCGGTCTCGCAGAGCACTTCGATCATGACGGCTTTGTTTCCATCGACGGCGGCATAGATCTTGCCTTCCTTCGTCGCCTTGTCTGCACGTTTTTCCGCCTTTGCCATACCGGATTTTCTCAGGTATTCGACAGCGGCCTCCATATCACCGTTCGTCTCGGTGAGAGCTTTTTTGCAATCCATCATCCCCGCGTCGGTCTTGTCGCGGAGTTCCTTTACCATTGCGGCTGTGATAGCGGCCATTTTTCAGACTCCTTATTTCGCTTCTTCGGCCGCGGGAGCAGCAGCTTCTTCAGCTGCGGGAGCGGCTTTCTTTCTGGCAGGTTTCTTTGCGGCTTTTT
>DDJH01000017.1:4323-5521 GCA_002338895.1 Lentisphaeria bacterium UBA1829
GTTCTTCCGCAGCGCGTTTTCCGTAGAGTTCCAGAGCATCCTTGATCGCCTCAAGGAAGGTGTCCATGATCACTTTAATGGATTTCACGGCATCGTCGTTCGCGGCGATGGGATAATCGATTCCTTCCGGGTCGCCGTTCGTATCGACAATCGCGACAATCGGAATATGCAGTTTCTGCGCCTCTTTCACGGCATTGTAGTTATGGCACACGTCGATCACGATCAGCACATCCGGAAGACGTTTCATATCCGCGATGCCGTCCAGATCCCGGTGCAGCTTCTCCGCCTGGCGGGTCAGCGTGACGATCTCTTTCTTCTTGAGTCCGGACGCGGAATCTGCGGAGATGATCCCGTCGATTTCCTGCATCCGTTTGATCGATTTGCGGATCGTCACGTTGTTGGTCAGGATTCCGCCCATCCAGCGTTCGGAAACGTAGTTCATTCCCGTCGCTTCCGCGGCCTCTTTCACGATCTGCTGCGCCTGGCGCTTCGTCCCGACAAAGAGAATGCTTCCGCCGTTCATCACCGTATTCTGCAGGAAGTTGCACGCATCGGCGATCTGGTGAATGGTTTTCGTAAGATCAATGATGGAAATTCCGTTTTTGGAACCGTACACGAACTCTTTCATCTTGGGGTTCCAGCGTTTCGTCTGATGTCCGAAATGACATCCGGCTTCGAGCAGATCTTTCACGGAGATCGGCATTCTGACACTCTCTTTCTTTTTTTGCGACGCTTTGCTCCGGCCCGCCGAACCTTTTTCCGGCGGCCGTGAAGACGTCTTCTTTACGGGTATTCCGTAAAGCTCCGGCTCTCGCGTTTCCTCCGGAGAACGAATCCGTCCCTGACGGTTCCTTTACGGATACATGAAACAACAATATATCATCATTCCGGGAAAATTACAAGTTCCCATCCCGGATTTCCGGAATTTTCTCTCTTTCGGGGTTCTCTTCCGATACAGAAAAGTCCCCGGACTCTCTCGTNNCTTGGAATGATTTTCCGGCCGATCGGATCCGATCAGTAGTTTTCCGCCTCGATCTTGAAATAGGCTTTCGGATGTTTGCAGGTCGGGCACATCTCCGGCGCCTTTTCTCCGATATAGATGTGGCCGCAGTTCATGCAGACCCACTTCTGCGGAGCGACACGGACAAACACTTCACCCTTCTTGATATTCTCGATCAGTTTGCGATACCGCTCCTCG
>DDJH01000029.1 GCA_002338895.1 Lentisphaeria bacterium UBA1829
GGAATAGGAATCTGCACCGGCTCCAGATTTTTGTTTTCGATCAACTGAAAAACTCTTTCCACGGCGGCGGCGACATATTCCCGGAAGGGCAGCTCATACAGGATCCCTCCGGCGGGAGAAAGATTCTCCTGATAAATTCCCGTATTGACGAGCGTACACTTTTTTCCCCGGTCGAAACCGAGGGAATCGAATACACGGATCACATGACGAATCTGGAAGAGGGGATTGATCACCGCATCAATGGGGACCCCGAGCTCCAGAAACTCCTTCAGCTTTTCCAGACTGCTGGAACAGCTGTTCAGGAACAGCTTTTCATTGAGAGAGATTCCAGCCTCGGCAAAGGTTGCCACAAGAGCTTTTTTTGCGGCATTCCATGGATATCGATCGGCGAGGAAGACCACATTTTTCCGTTTTTTCCGGAGGAGACGTTTTGCGATTTCGGCGCCGAGAGTGTCCATATCGAAATAGACACAGTCGCATCCGGGGGAGGGAGCGCTTTTCATGGAAATGACCGGGAGACCGTGCGCGCGGAGTTCCGCGATGGCGTCCGCTTCGATCACGGGCCCTTCCCAGAGGAGTGCGTCCAGATCTTCCGCAAGGATTTCCCGGATGATTTTTTCCCGGTTGGTCGTTGTCAGATTGATGATGTGGACGATTGCCGGACGGTGAATGACCTGTTCCAGAATGNNCCAGAATCTGCGAGAGGAGTTTTCCGAAGAAGATTTCGTAGTGTACGAGCATCCCATCACCGAAAATAATTCCGATGATGGGCATTCCTGCAATAATATTTCCCTTCTGGGATTCTTCCAGGGAGGGATTGATGAAGGATCCGATCCCTGGTTTCCCGATGACGTATCCGTCTTCGGTCAAGGTTTTCATCGCTTTGCTGACGGTCGGACGGCTGCATCCGAACTGTTTGGCGAGTTCCTGCGCGGTGGGCAGCTGGAGTCCTTTTCCACCCGCCCTGTGAATCCGGTTCAGGACGTAGCGCCGGATTTTCATGTATTCCGCTGAAAAATTTTTCTTCTCTGCCATGTTCCGTCCGTCTTTGTCAAACTTGCGATTTCTTTTTGATTTCGGAGATAAGATAAAACCGTGATTCCATTTTGCAAGCGCCGATTTTTATTTTTCCGCGATTTCAAAAAAGACCGCCGGTCCGCCGGGGAGTTTTGCCGTGTCCGCCCGGAGATAGAGGACGCCGTCTTTTGCGGAGAGAGGAATCTCTCCCTGGCGCTTTCCGTCGAGTCCGACGGCAAACGCCTTCATCTTTCCGGCGTTTCTGTTCCGGATCGCAACGGAGAAGACCCCGGTTTCACAGAGGATCGGCATGGATCCGAGCTTCTGCATCACACGGCGGCTGGAGTCGTTGAAGACCATTCCGGAGTTCAGCGCATCGGTCGCATAGACCACCATCAGACGCTTCGAGGATTCCAGATCGGGGGCGTTGTCGATCGACACCACCGCCAGATTCCCGTTCCGGGTCATCTCCCTGACTTCAAACGCCGGGAGCTTCACCGTCGTTCCCGCCGGCGCACAGATCCCCTGAAGACGTTTTGTCTGAATGCTCATGAACCGTTTTTTCGTATCCATCAGCAGTTCGCCCGTGGAACTTTCAAACACCCCCTTCGCTGCATTGGTCCGGTTGGATCTCGGCAGCAGATTGCGCTTCTTCAGATCCCGGACAAGAGCATCCAGATCAAACACCGATTTCCCTCCATCCAGAATGCTGGAGAATCCGGCCGTTCCGAGAGCGGCGGTCAGCACGGCGCTTCCCCCGGTCCGCTTGAGCATCAGTTCGTTGGGGGCGGCGGGGAACACCGGTTTCCCGTCTTTGGAGTTTTCAACCCGGAAACGGGGANNGTTTTCAACCCGGAAACGGCCGAGGAGCGCAAGACGGGTCTGTTCGGAGCCGAGTCCCCAGCGATAGGCGTGACTGGCGAGAACTTCCGGCTCATTGAGAACCACCCGGCTGGTCAGCTCCGATTCCCGGACATCGCCGCGCGCATAGATGTAGTACGCCAGAAACTCGCAGGCGTGCATGATCGGATCGTACAATCCTCCGAACGGATGGATTCTCTTGGAGGATTTGTGGGTCAGCGCGTCCTGTCCGATGAAGGCCGTGATCCCGTCGATTCCCTGCAGCGCCGCGTAGCCGTCGGTGACAAAGGCCTGTTCATAGCGGTACTTGTTCCAGAACACATGTCCCTGTTCCGTGATGACAAAGGGTTTTCCCGGCATCTGGTACGCATAGAATCCGCGTGCGATGTTCGCCGCGCTCGCAATCGAACTGCTCTGGTCAATCGTGGAGCCGGGCTGAATGTAGTTGCTCGGATGCGCATGATAGGAGTTCATCGCCACGAAACCGGCCTTCTCCCGCGCCATCACATACTGAATGGATTTGCCCATGTTGAAGTTCGTGACCGGACCTTTCCAGCCGATTTCCCGCAGGAAGGAGAGATAGAAGTCGAAGATCTCCTGCTCCATCATCCGGGTGAAATCGAAGGCGTCGCGTCCGCGGGGATTGGTCTCCATCATGTCGGAACCGTGGAAGACGGGGAGATCGTCAAAGCTCTTCCAGCTGTTTTTCACGTTCCAGGCGCTTTTCAGGCGGTCGATCGTGCCGTATTTCTCCTTCAGGAATTTTTTCCAGCGCGGCATCGCTTCCGGAATCGGATTCGCATTGCTGAAAATGAACTCCTGCTCGTTGAAGCCGATCAGGCAGACCAGGACGGGATCGTCGATCAGACGCATTTTCGTGTAGGGATTCACCGTCAGAAGAACTTTCCGCGCGCCGGCCTTCCAGTTTTCCTTGCTGTCCTCATCGAAATAGATATGCTTTTTCGCATCCTTGTGATCTTTCCTCCAGGTCCAGTCGGCCCAGGTGATGCCGGGGTAGTAGCCGAGGTGGCTGGCCGCAACATCCAGATTCAGATAGATGCCGTTGTCCTTCATGCACTTGATCGCATAGAAGAAGTTGTCGAACACGTCCGCCGGGAAATCAAGCCCGTTCTTCTGCGCAAGTTCCCCTTCGATCATGTGCATGCGGAGCATATTGTAGCCCTTGTGACGATAGGTGAGGATCGCGTCGTGAATCTTGCTTTTCTGGTTCTCATTCGGACCGGAATACAGAAAATCCCGGAACAGTTTTTCTCCGGCTTTCGGAGTCTGCTGCTGAACAAAGGTGTTCGGGAACATCGCCGCAAAGAAGTGGACCGGTTTTTCCGGATTTTTTTCAAAGGCAAATTTCCCCTCCTTGTTCACAATGACCCGGCCGAAGGCTCCGACAGGTTCCCGTTTTTCCCATCCGCGGTCCAGAGCGGAGTTCGGAAGAATCCCGAACTGTTCCGGAATATGAAACGGTTTCCAGACCGCGTTTTCCCGGATCGTCTCGATCTCCGCTTTCGGGAATTCATAGCGGTTCGAAGAGAGGGTCGCCGCCAGAACAATCCAGACCGAGGTCCGCGAAGCCGGAGTCAGACGGATGGAACGGAGCTCCCCAAGCTCCGCATTCAGCGGAAACACCGAGGCGAAGACTCCGACAATGCCTCCGCTTGCATTTGTCCAGATCTCCGCCGGATGCGCATTCTCTCCCGGCTTCGCCATCCACCAGTCGTTGACATCCCGGCCACCTTTGACTTCCAGAATCTGTTTTTTCCCGTTTTTCCCGATCAGTTCAATGGTTCCGATCCTGTCTTTGGTCCCATACGTCATCGTGTGAAGAAGATAGAGGTAGCGGCCTTCCAGCGCCTTATCCCCGAACGAGACGACCGCTTCCGGAAGCCCGTTCTGAAAGTTGCTGGAGCGGAACACCAGAGCGCTCTTCCCGTTGTTCTTTGCCGGATTGACCACTTTGAACGGAACATTGGCATAGCGGCTTTTGGAAAAATTGAAATTCCGGGCGTCGTTGTCGGGTCCCTGNNCCCTGATCGGACCATCCGCCTTTGCCGTCTCCGGCAGCCGGGTCGGCAAATCCCATATTCATTTTTCCCGAAAGGTCCAGGAGGGTATCCAGAATTTCGAGTTTCACATTCCGGAACAGAATCGTGCCGGCCGCATGTTCGGTTCCCAGAGCAAGACCCGCCTGGGTGCTGTTCGGCGGAATGGTGTATTCGAAGGAATAGGTTTTCCAGTCATAGGTGCCGGTTTTCGGGTTCTCCTGCGGATAAAACGTCTCTTTTGGAGTCTGAATGGAGAGCATGAACTTTCCTCCGGTTCTGGAATCTTTCACCGCTTCCAGATTTTCCGCTTTCGCCTCGACAGAGATTCGAATCCGTTTTCCCAGAAGGGGTTTGACCGGAATGTTGCGGACGAGTCCTCGAAACTTGCCTTTCGCCTCCCGGGATGTGGTGATCCGGATGCCGGTCCCCGGAAGAGCTTTGACGTCGCTTCCCGGAGCGATCCAGCAATTGGAGAGTGCATCCGGCCGGGTCAGAGAATCAAAGTAGTAGGCATCGACTTTCGGTTCGGATGCCAGAATTTCGACTTTCAGATTCCGGAACAGAATCGAGCCGGAGGCGCGTTCGATCCCCAGATTGAAATTCAGTTTGTCGCTTTCATGCGGGACAAAAAAATCAAATGAGAACGTTTTCCAGCCGTAGGTTCCGCATTCCGGATTTTTCTGCGGATACAAGGTCTCTTTGGGCGTGCAGATCGTGAACATGAATTTTCCGCCCGTCCTGCTGTTTCCGACCGGAACGAGGTTTTCCGCTTTGGCTTCCACGGAAACGCGGATGAGTTTCCCCTGAAGCGGTTTGGCCGGAATTCCCCGAATCACTCCCCGGAATTTTCCTTGCGCCTCTTTGGGGGCCGTAATCCGGATGCCGGTCCCTGCGACGGCTTTCGCCTCGGTTCCGGGGGCGACCCACCAGCGTTGGAGAGAATCCGTCTGATTCAGTGGATTCGTGTAGTGGGGATCGGCCGCAAACGCGCAGGCCCCGAAGAGACTCCATGTCAGAAACGAAACAAATTTCATAAGAAAACTCCTTGCTTTAATTATCATACGCAATATACTGCTGCATGTTCTGATTGCCTCTGCTCCAGACGTTGCTGGAATTGTACGGATTCAGTCTCGATGGACTGTTGCTTTCCGCATGTCCGTCGAAAAAGATCACATTGGCAATCCAGTTTTTCCTGTGACGGTAGGCCACGATGCAATCCTCCGGAGTCTGGTTGGAAAAGTCGTAACTCAGATACGCCTGCGGAAGAAAGGCTGCTTCCGTCCAGACTTGAGGAAGTTCTCCGTTGCAGACCCCTTCCATGAAAATCAGTTTTTTGGATGCCTGACGGATTTTGGACAATTTAAAACAGTTCACTTTCACATCAAACGTGACATTGATCATTCCGTAGGTCTGCCCCGCGTGTTTGAATCTCCCATTGACCCGCTGCTGCGGCGCCCGGGATTCCGGACACAGAAAGGAGGAACTCCAGAACTGTGGACCCCAGTCCGGCTCCTCCAGGGCGCGGGTTTTTACGCCAAGAAGAGAGAGAAAGTGGGGATTCATGACCCAGCGTGCGGCGGAATTGGTCGAAATCGCCATTTGAAACGGAACCCAGAAGTCGTCGTTTTCCGCGGAGTAGCCGACTCCTGCCATTCCCATCTGCTTCATGCTGTTGAGGCATGAGGTCTGCCGCGCTGTGTCCCGCGCGGCATTCAGGGCAGGAAGAAGCATGCCGGCTAAAATTGCAATGATCGCAATTACAACTAAAAGCTCGATCAAGGTAAAATTCATTTTCCCGTTCCGCATTCTGTCCTCCTGTTCTTTACAATAGCTTCCAATTGTAAACTGTGCTTTACATTTGTAATTACATTATACAACATTCCGTGTTTTTTGTCAACCCCCGAAACAGGGTTTTGGTGCGAAAAAAAGATTTTTTCCGGAAAAAAGAAAGCCTCCTTTCCGGGATTTTATCATACCTGGAAAGGAGGCCGTTCTGTATTTTCTGCATCAGAGAGCGGGAAGGGGGGCGGAGATGGAAAAAGGAAGAGTGGTCTCTCCCGCCGGAATCCGGATGGTTTCCTTCCCGAGTTTCAGGAAGAAGAAGGAATCGGAGGTAATGCGGATCTGACGCTNNGACAAAAAAGAGGTAATGCGGATCTGACGCTGCCCGTCGGTCTCCAGCGAACAGGTGACGGGACCGAATTTCAGATTGCGGATCCCATGGCGGAACGTCTGATGAATCCGCCATTCCAGAGTCCGGCTGGGGGCGTCGATGCGGAATCCGAGAACGTTCTCGATCATCAGATTGATCGGTCCGAGCGCGGACCAGCCGCAGAAATCCGGTCGGACATACTCGCCCGGACGAGGCTGTTTCCGCTGGGATGGTTCCGGCTTCGTCGGGGAATACGCTTCCCAGATCGTGTGGATCCGGAAGCTCTCCCAGGTTTGGAAGAGGTGACGGAGAAGATTTTCCGCTGTCCGGTCCGCCAGTTCCATGAAATGGTTTTTCTCCAGCGCCTTGATGGTCATATAGGCGGTCGGGAGCCAGACCCCTCCGCGCCAGTAGGCTCCTCCGGGATCGAAATGCGGACTGTTCCGGGCGACCGACGGAAGCGGAATCGTTCCGCCGAATTCCTCCGGGTTTTCCACGTGCGCCGCCATCTTCTCCGCCTGTTCCGGTGAGGCAACCCCGGCCAGAAGGGGCCAGTAGGAGGCGGGAGTCATTACCTTGACTAGCCGGTGAGGAGATTCGGCTTCCAGATCGTAATAGCATCCGTCCTGCTCGTCCCAGTAGCGGCGGTTCAGAAGATCGGCAAGAGCTTCGTGTTCGACCTGGAATTCCCGCTCGCCGGTGATTTCAAAGATCAGACGGGCCGCGAGAGCCTGCTGGGCGGCGGCATCGAGAAAGAGAATCTTCCGATAGGCCGGATTGTTGTCGAGAATTTCCGGACCGAAGTCCCCGCGGGGGGTGTTGTCCATGCCGCATCGTCCGCCGCTCCAGTGGTAGCCGAGCGGAGTCTTTTCCAGAGTGACGGGATGAGGAGAGGTCATATAGTCGAAACTCTGTCCGGCTTTGAAACTCTCGAACAGGCGGAACATGCGCTGAGGATAGCGATGGTGGAAGAAGATCTCCTCCAGATGGCGGCTGTTTCCNNATTCCCATTCGGCCCATGCGAAGAGAGGGGGATTGTCCGGGATGTGGATCTTGAGCGGAGTCGGACGGCCGTCAAGCATCGGTTCATAGAAGTTCCGGAGACTTTCGATGCCGGGAAAGTACTCCTGTGCATATTTGCAGTAGAGGGCCATGAAGCAGGTGTCCCAGATCCAGATGCGGTCCGGGGCGAAGGCTTCGTCCATGTAGCGGGCTTGCGGGGCGCCGGGGCACTCCCGGATATGATCGGCCGCGCACTTCCATGCGAATCGGACAAACTCCGGGAGCCGGGGTTCCGCATCGAATATGATTTCCGGAACGTGTTTCTGAAAATCGTTGTTTCTCTCGTCCTTCATAGAGCTGTGTTACCTTTCGTGCGCCTGCAGTTGAAAACGGAAGAAGTGCCACTTTCCGTCCGAGAGTGTTTCCGAAGAAAGTTCAGGAATCTCCTGAAGAAGGCGGTTCCTCTCGCAGCGGGTTGGTTTCCAGCTGGTTTCAGCTCCCTGGAGACGGACGGCTTTCGGATTGNNCTTTCGGATTGGGCGAAGTGGCGCTCCAGGCGACCGTGATCGGAGATCTTCTCTTTCCGTCCGAGCGGACCGCACAGTCGAGCCGGAGCGTTCCGGAGGCATCAAATGTGTACTGCATGCTGTACCGGAGAAGAGGGGTCTGCATTTTCCGCCCGGAGGGATTCCGGAGATTGTCCTTGAAGACGCCGCTGAAGAGCATTTTCAGCGAATCGCCTTCCCGGCGGATCCGGACCGAGGCTTCGTAGTCCTTGTCCTGCGCATACTTTCCATTTTCGCAGATCAGACCGCCGTCGGAAAGAAGACGCCTGTTTCCTTTGCTCCAGCGGAGAATGGAGCCTCCGGTCCGGGAAAGTTCCACCTCATAACCGGGACCTCTGACCAGCCAGCCGTAGCTGAGATTCCGGATGCTTACTTTTCCGGTTCGGATCAGGGGATTGTCTTCCGCCGGGGAGAGGGGGGCGTTCGCCGGGGTCAGCGTGACCGTAAAGCCGCCGGTACCGACAAAACGTTCGGCCGCTTCTCCCGCTTCGGAGTCTTTGTAGAAGAACGCGGCGCACCAGTTGGATTTCCCGTTGACCCGGTCCAGAAGCATCGCGTTGACGGGATGAGAGGTCAGAGGATTTTTCAGACCGACAAACTCGCCGCAGTTTTTCTGAAATCCTCCGATCACCGGTCTGCGGAAATCCAGCGGAATTTCTTCGGACTGCCACAGAATCGGTGTTCCGTAGAAACGGTAGGACGTGCGGTTGAGATTTCCCGGAGTCCCTTCCTCGCCGCGGGTCCGGAAGTCGTCATCCAGAATGCCTTCCGCGGTGCTGACCTGATAGCGGACAATATTCCGGCGGGTGAATGCCAGCGCCAGATCCCGGTGTTTCCCACTGTCGGAAAGCGGACGGGTTTTCACTTCAACATGATCCGGATAAAAGCTCCATTCCATCGCAATGCGGTCCCCTTCGGGCAGCGTCACCGTGCCGGAAAGAATCCAGCCGAACGGTGTTTTCCGTTCCCGGCCGTTCCAGCGGATTTTCGGGTTGGAGGTCCTGCGCTCAAGGAACGGTTCCTGTTTCAGAAAACGGGAGTCATCCAGCAGAATGTTGCCGTTCCGGTCCGTGAAGCGGATCAGCATGCCGGTGGAGTTGCTGAGATGCATGGAGTAGGTCGTTCCGGTGATGACGGGACTGCCCCACTCATTCCGTGCGAATTTCACGGAGCCCTTCACCGGCGCGGACTCCTGCCGGGAGAGGGAAACGGGGAATCCGGGCGCTTCCGACGGTTTCCGCAGAGCCAGAATTTTCGCCTCGTAGGGTCTCAGGCGGATTTGCGGTTTCTGTGTGGCCGGGAGAGTCTTCGCGGTAAATGCATCGTGGAACAGAGAACCTTCTATCGGAAGGTCGCCGGGCAGATTGACCTGCACGGTCCGCGGGTCGGCGGTGAAGTTGATCAGGCAGAGAGTGGTGTATTCGCCCGTCGTCCGGAGGCAGCCGAACACATCCTTGCTGGAAAGATCCTTCTGCAGATAGCGGATGGAGCCTCGGCGGAGTTCGGGCAGGAGTTTCCGTGCGGTGACAAGACGGCGCAGAAATTCGCCGTTGCCTTCGTCAAAATCCTGCAGAACCATCGGAATTCCGTCCAGAACGAAGGTCAGAGCGGTGGCCGCGCGGGCGGCTCCGATTCCGACAACCTGAGTCGTTTTGGTATAATCGTGGGTTTCGGTGAACCGGAGACGGAGGGTGTCCGCCGGTTCCACATAGCCCTGCTGTTCCTGACGGTTCGCGAGAGACTGGACCCAGAAGCCCTTGTTGTCTTTGGACAGCGGAGTGCACCAGGAGACTCCGCGCAGAAAATAATCGCAGAATTCCTTGTCGTAAATGACATCGTTTTCCGTCATATACGGAGCGTACTGCACCTCCCCGAGGACGGCTCCTTCCGGCTTGACGGAGCGGAGGCCTGCCCGGATCGCGTGCGAGATTTCCAGTCCGCCCTGGCGGCGCGAAAGGCTCGGACGCATATAGGGAATCGGATCCAGTTTCCCGTTCCGTTTTGCAAGTTCCGCTTTCCACCATGCTTCCGGGACATTGGCTGGAACCGTTCCCGGATGGGGAAAATCATCGGTGCGCCAGTTCGGGTTGGAGCCGTCGGCCAGGTCGATCCGGAGTCCGTCCACCCCGTATTCCGAGGCGAAGAAGCGGGCGACTTTTTTCATATACTCCTGCCATTGCGGCGATTTGTAGTCAAACGCAAGATAGCGGGGAACATTGCCGTTTCGATCAAAGATCAATGCTTCCGGCGGGTTGCCCCGTATTGCGCCGGCTGCTGCGTTCCTCCCGTGGGGAACGATTCCCAGCATCACTTTCATTCCGCTGTCATGTGCGGCACGCACAAGTTCGCGGAATTCCTCCGCTGTTCCGTATTCGGGATTCACTTTGAAATAGTCCCGCGGATGATACTGTGACACTTCTTCAATCGGACGGAACCAGACCGTATTGAATCCGAGAGAGCGGAGACGCGGAAGAAGCTCGGTTCGGGCGGCATGAAATCCCCCGAGTGTGAGCGCCTTGCTGTAGCTGCTGCCTCCGACCGAGGCGTTGAAAATGATCGCATCCTTCAGCCAGTCGGGACGGTCCTTCGGAACGGTGAGTCCGACTTCCCTGTAAAGTTCCCGGATTCCGGTCTTCATCTGCTCGTCGATTGTTTTGCGTGCCGGTTTGAAGTAGGCGGGACCGATCCGCTGGGACTTCCCAGCTTCCAGATAGCCGTAGGATTTGAAGTTGTACTGGATTACCGCCGCGCCGTTGACCCGGACGATCTGCAGATTGGATTTGTCCTTCAGAGGGTCGCCGAAGAGAATGGAGCAGACTCCGTTCTGCTCCAGCAGCATCGGAAGTGTCGAAAAAGCGCTGATTTCCTCCCGTCCGTTTTTCCCGAGCCCGGAGACGGGGTTGATTCGGGTGTTCTTCGGGTACCGGAGTCCGCCCGGGAAGAAATATTTTCCCCCGTCCGGGAGCGGCATGTTCAGCTGGACGAACTGGAAAATGCTGCGCGGACCTGATTTGAGCGTCAGATCCCATGTCCGCACCAAAAGGTCGGAATCCTTCGGAGTGCCGAACTGAAGCGTGTCTGTCACCGCATACGGACCGATTTCATATTCAAGCTGCAGTGTCGAATCCGTCGCTTTCCATGTGTGCCGCTTCAGTCGAAGTGTGTCCGGTTTCCCGGCTTTCTTTGCATAGGAATCCGGAAACGAGGAAACAGGGTTTTGGAAAAGATTCGGCTTTCCGGGAGTTTTTCCGGTCGGCCATTCCGGCCCCCACATGAAGGGGGCGAAGTTGCCGGGATTGTTCGAGAGGGTGACCCCTTTCCATTTCAACTCTTTCCAGTATCCGTTTTCGCTGTCGCAGGTAAAGCTCCAATCTCCGGCGGAGAAGGTCTTTTCGCCTGCCTGAGCAGGAATTGTCAGGAAGAAAAGCAGAAGAAGATGGAAGAGTTTTTCATATTTTCTTTGAAGAATCCCCTGGCGGCTGAACAGATGCATTTCTATTTCTCCTTTCTTATTTCTTTTGCAGAACAGCTTTTATATATCCATAAATGTTGTGCCCTCCGTAGAGAAGGGGGACCGGGGCGGAAAAAATCAGATTCCCTCCGTCTTGCAGATCCGTCCGGCAGGCCATCAGATGAAGAACGGCTCCCGGGTACGGAAGAGATTCCGACAGGGAAGGAAGGGCGGAAAACGGAAATGCGATTTCCACGCAATACCCGCGGGGTGTTCTTCGAGAGGCGGTCTTCAAGTTCCGGGGCGCTGTCGGAAATGAGCTTCTCAGTCCATATTTCCCCAATGTGTGCCATGCCGTGTAGCGGTTGGAGGGCGGCGAAACGATGACTTCCCAGTAGGAGTTCAGCGTTTCTTCCGGAAGCAGAAACAGTTCCGCGGAATCCGCACGATACGGAATGCTGTCTGTCCGGACAGCCGAATCGGAAAATTCCACGGCAAAATACAGAAATCTCTGATCGTAGCCGAAGAACCAGCGATGTTCTCCGGTTGCTTCTGCGGTCGGGGTATCAATGGGAATTTCTCCGCGGAGTTCCGCTGCGCCGGAATATTCTCCGGGAGAGACTACTCCGTCAATTTCCGGCTCCTGGGAGAGAAAGGGAATCGACAATTCTTTTCGAGGAAGCGTCCATTCCAGTCCCCTGCGGATATCCTTCGAGATCCGGCGGATGCGCTCTCTCGCTTCTGAATCACTCCGGCACTGCAGTTCGACCGCCGGCAGAACCTGCGACAGGTCAAGGCGGTAAAATGCACAGCGGGAATACCAGTTCTTCGCCGTCCGGACCGCGTATTCCGCCGGACTTCCCCCGCATCCGGCAAACAGCTGATCCAGTTCCGATAGCGTATAAACCCTTTCATGTTCTCCGCAGAAGTTCCGGAACGGAAGAAGAAAAAGGAAAATCAGTGGAAACAGGTGCATGGCCGTTCACAGCAGGTTGTAGGGTTTGGTTGTTCCATCGGGACGGAAATACCATTGACGCGGATAAAATTTCTTTGATGTCGCATGCCCGTCCAGATAAAGACAGTTCGCTCTTCCCAGATGGCGGGGATCGTAGTCCCTCAGAAGTGCATTGTAGGATTGAAAACGGAAGAGTGCTGCTCCGTATGTGGCAGAAATCGTTTCCGTGAGCTGCAGAAGCTGTGAAACATTCCGCGCCTGGGTGATTTTGGTCGGAACGCAGAGATATTGATCGTCCGCCTGCCAGTTTGTTCCGGAACTGATTGCTCCGTAATGGTTGCTGTACATGTAATTCCCGATGGTGACAAGTCCTTCGTTCAGAGTATGGGTGCTCCTCCAGGTCGTCGAAGGACAGGTCATCATGGGGAATCCCTTGTGTTCCGCCGTGTAGGTGATCATGTCCGCAATCGCATTGAAACCGGCCTGCTTCGCGATGAAATAGAACCAGAACCCGGGAATGATCCGTTCCTTGAAAATCGACGGTATGGAATAATAACTGTAGGATGGAATCACATAATCATTGTTCTCCAGCGAATACAGACTGGAATACTGGCTCAGCTGCTTCATATTGCCCATACAGCTGATCGAATGCGCCTTCTCCCGAGCCTTGTTCAGCGCCGGAAGAAGAAGCGCCGCAAGGATCGCAATGATCGCAATTACTACGAGAAGTTCTATAAGAGTAAATCGAATTTTCCGTGTCATCTCTTTTTTTCCTTTCCTTATTGTTCCCGGTTGGTTTTCGTTGTTTATATTATACTCGATTTTCTTAGAAAAGGGAAGGTGGAAAAAATGGATAAAACAGTATTTTTGTAAGAAAAAATATACATTTTGAAAAATCCCCTCTTGCTTTCCCTGAAAAACGAACTATGGTAAAACCATGATGAAAAAAATCCGTCCGGGCCCCTACAACATTTCTCAGGAAAAATACACCCTTTCGCACCAGTTGTCGCTCGTGTCATGGGAATACGGTGTTCAGCATGCGTACCCCTGCTGGATCGGTTTTATTCATCGCTCCTTCTGGGATCAGAAGTCGGAATTTCTTCATACAAATCCTTCCAAGGTGGCCTTTGAAATTCCTCTGGAGGGGAATATGGTGATCGAAATCGACGGACTGCCGAATCAGGTGAACGTCGGAGAGATCCTGATCCTGCCCGCAGGCGTGCAGAATACGCTGCGGACCGGACCGGCCGGGTTCTGTCGGAAATGCTCGTTCGGGATTTCCGGAAACATGGTCCAGAGTCTTCTTGCGTCCCTGGGGCTGGAAGGAAACAGGGTCTATTCCCTGAAAAATCCCGACCGGATTCTCGGTCTCCTTGATTCCGCAGTCCGGATCATGCATGAGGCTGATCCCGTTCAGGCTCCCCGTCTCGCCGGACTCACCATGGAGATTCTGACCGAACTCAGCGAACAGTGCGCCGAACGCAATCTCCGCCGGGAAGTCGCCGACGCCGTCCGGATCATCGAATACAATCTGATTCATAATATGAGCGTTTCCGAGATCGCTTCCACGCTCGGAATTTCCCGCCAGCAGCTCTATCTCCTCTTCCGGAAGCAGTTCGGAACCTCGCCCAAACGCTATATCATGGATCTCCGGATGCGCCAGGCGGAAACAATGCTCAGACAGAGCAGAATGCAGATTAAAACCATCGCCGCCAATGTCGGCTGCTCCTCCGAGCTCCATCTGATCCGGGAGTTCCGGAAGCGGTTCGGCGTGACTCCCGGAACCTATCGGAAAAATCTCCGGAAGTCCGCCTCCGTTTCCCCATCCGGCGCTCGCTGAAAGCCTGACAAGATCAAAAACAATCGATCATCCCTTCTCCGGAAAACCCTTCGGCGGAAAGAGCGTGTGCGCTTCCAGCGCGGAGATCTGTTTCAGATACTCCGGAATCGGGAGTTTCTCCTTTTTCTCCATCGCAATCCGTCGGCCCGTTTCCGCATTTCCCGCCAGAAGTTCCAGCGCCATGCATGCAAGAAGTTTGGAGGAGAGAAGATAGGCCTGCTCCGGATTCCCGATCCGGAAATCCGTCGAATGACACGCTCCCTCACAGCCGGGATAGTAGCCGTGAAGACTCGGAACGATCCGGCTCAAATCCCCCATGTCCGTACAGCCGGGCTGATAGTTCTGCTTGATCGAAATCCGGGCGCCCGGAACCAGTTCGGAGACACAGCGGCGGAACAGTTCACAAAGCGCATCGCTGTTCTTCAGAGGAGAACTGCCATGACGGGTCTCAATCTCGCACGACGTCTCCATCGCATACGCCGCTCCATTGAACGCCCGGTCGAAAAGACGGCTCAGCATCGCCAGCATCTCCGCCGATCCCCCCCGGAGCATATAGGAAAGTGTAACACGGTCCGGCACCACGTTGACCGCATCCCCCGCATGCGTCAGCAGTCCGTGCACGCGGACATACGGATCCGCCGTCCAACGGTCTTTCGTCAGCGCCAGCGCATGCTGTGCCAGATTCGCCGCGCTCATCGCGTTGATCCCCTCCTGCGGAAGCGCCGCATGGGAACTTTTCCCGTGAAAGGTGATCTCCTTCCGGAGATATCCGTTGAAATCGTTGACCGAAAAATCGCCGCCGGCATGATTCATCAGCGCAAGATCCACATCGTCAAAGACTCCGCAGCGGATCAGTTCCGGTTTCCCGCAGTCGAAGTGGATTTTCCCTTCCGCGCGGAGTCCTTTCACAAAATCCGGATCCAGCGTCTCCTCCGCCGGAACGCCGACCAGCGCAATCCGTCCGGAACAGGAGTCCGGAACCCCGGCGGCGGAAAGGCCGATCGCCGCCCCGACCAGCGAGGTGATGTGACTGTTGTGCCCGCACGCATGAACCGCTCCGGTGACAGGATCCGCCGCCGGATGCGCCGGAAGAATCAGGGCGTCCATCTCGCCGAGCAGAGCGACGGTCGGTCCCTCTTTCCCCGTCTCCAGATCCGCACGGAACCCCGTCACGGCAAGACCGCGTTTCACCTTCAGGCCCAGTTTTTCCAGTCGTTCCGCCGCTTTCTCCGCGGTCCGCACCTCGCGGTATCCGGGTTCCGGATGATTCCAGATGTCGGTTCCGAAGGCCATCACTTCTTCGCGATGGCGGTCAATCTCCTCGCAGACCCGTGCTTTGAGTTCGTGCAGTTCCATAAGGCTCCCTTTCCGGATGAGAATCCTGTTGATCTGTCTCGGGGATACAGTAACATCGGGAAAAGAAGAAATCAATCCGTTTCCCCGTTCGTTTTCGGGGAATCTTCGGGGGAGGGGGGAAGATCGTCGGAATCCGGATGAGGAGAGTTCATCTTTTCCTGTTCGTTCCGGCGGTACTGTGTCGGTGTGAATCCGGATTTCTCCTGGAAAAAGCGGCAGAACGAACTGACGTCGGGAATGCCGCATCGTTTTGCAATCTCCCGGATCGGCAGATTGCTTCCCCGGAGAAATGCTTCCGCAACATGGAATCTCCGGTTTCGGATCGCCTGTCCGGGTCGAGTTCCCAGATGGGTTTTGAACAGTTCCACCAGAGTCGAACGGTGGATTCCGAGGCGGTCGGCAAGAAAATTGACGTTCAGATCCGGATTCGTCAGATTCTCCCGGATGATTTCCAGAGCGTTCCGGACCGGATCGCTCTCCGTTTTCGCCGTCCCTCCCGCCAGCGCAAGCAGACGGCACAGCAGCGCCGGCATGGAGCGGAACACCACCGGACTCGGATCGCCGATCTTCGTTTGAATCTCCTCAAAAAGATCCAGCGGACACGGTCCCGCCGCATGCATCTTGCGCGAATAGCCGTACCCCTCGAAAAAGACGGTCGCCGCAGGCCCGTCAAACGCGATCCAGCGCACCTCCCATTGTTCGGAAAGAGCATGAAAGCTGTGACGCTCGTTCGGATAATAGAAAAAAACATCGTTCGGAAACAGCTGAAACGCCTCCTGAAACAGAATCACTTCACCGATGCCGTGCGTACACCAGATCATTTCGAAAAAAGGACTGTGAAGCTCCGTGGCACGCTCCCGGTATCCCTTTTCCATATTCTTGTACCCGATGCTCCGCACATAGACCGGAAGAGGAAAGGGCGTTTCCCGCGATTCGGGATTCACCCGCGTATAAATTCTGAACTGATTCATCCGACATTCCGTAAGTTGAAAACATCATTCTGCAAAAAAATCTTTCCGTTGATAGTATATCCGTTCCTTCCGAAAATTTCAAATCCGTATGGAAAAATATCCCGGAAGGCCGTACCTGCCTGTTTGACAGAATCACAATATATCACGACAGATTGATGGTTGACGAATCCTCCTTTCCGCTGTACAATGAAAGAAACAGAACCAACACAATCTCTTTCCAGAAAAAAAGGAGTTCTCATCATGCAGCATACCATATCCATTCAGAAAAAAACATTCCTTGTGGACGGGAAACCAACCGTTTTCCGTTCCGGTTCGATGCACTATTTCCGAATCCATCCGGATTCCTGGGAGGATCGCCTGATCAAATTGAAACAGTGCGGACTGAACACGGTGGAAACCTACCTGCCGTGGAATCTGCATGAGGAGACGGAAGGATGCTTCCAGTTTTCCGGCGGACTGGATATTGAACGCTATGTCCGTCTGGCGCAGTCGCTGGGACTGATGGTCATCCTGCGTCCGGGCCCCTACATCTGCTCGGAATGGGACTTCGGCGGACTGCCCGCCTGGCTGCTGAACAAACCGGGACTGCGGATCCGCTGCTGCAATCCTCCGTATCTGGATGCGGTGGACCGATACTTTTCCGTTCTGCTGCCGAAGCTGCGCAAACTCCAGTGGACCGAAGGCGGACCCGTCGTGCTGATGCAGATCGAAAATGAATACGGCTCCGTCGGAAACGACACCCTCTATCTGAAACATCTTTACGAATTCTTCCGGAACGCCGGAATCACGATTCCTCTTTTCATCTCCGACTGGGGAAGCGAAGCGGTCATGGAGTGCGGATCCCTCCCGGAGACGCTTCTGACCGTCAACTGCCCGAGTCATCCGGGAAATTTTCTGGATGCCGTTCAGAAAATCCGTCCGGAGACCCCGGAATTCATCATGGAGCTCTGGTCGGGCGTTTCCCATCGCTGTGAGGAATC
>DDJH01000041.1 GCA_002338895.1 Lentisphaeria bacterium UBA1829
GAGCGGACCGGTTGTGACCTCCACTCCTTTGGTGTGTCCATATTCGGGATGGCCGGGGGTCAGACTTCCCCACTGACGGAAGTTCTGCAGGTCCTCCATCGTCAGGCCGTATTCAAAGAGGTGAAGCAGACTGTACAGCAGCATGGAGCCGTGTCCGGCGGAGAGGACGAAGCGGTCGCGTCCCAGCCACTCCGGATTTTTCGGATTGTGCCGGAGGAACTTGTACCACAGGACAAACGCGACATCAGCCATACCCATCGGCATGCCCGGATGCCCCGATTTCGCCTTCTGGACGCCGTCCGCGGAAAGCAGCCTCACGGTATCCGCCGCGAGCTTGAGAGATTGCAAGTCTGACATTTTCACTCCTTAAAGTTGCATTTTCGTTTGAAATTTTCCAAAAATAAAGTATAATCCCGTTATATAATATACATCGAAAAAGCAGGATTTAAAGCTCATGGAACACGAAAGATTCATCACGTCCACCCTGAACAGGAAAGACGTGGAAGCGGAGAGCACGCTGCGGCCGCAGACCTTCGGATCGTTTCCCGGACAGACCAAGACCAAGGATCGTCTGGAGATCTATGTTTCCGCCGCCCGGAACCGCTCCGAACCGCTGGGGCATCTGCTGCTCAGCGGACCTCCGGGACTCGGGAAAACCACCCTCGCCTATATCATCGCCAACGAGAAGGGGGCGAATATCAAAACGTCGAGCGGACCGGTCATTGAAAAGCCGGGCGATCTCGCCGGACTTCTCACTTCGCTGGAAAAAGGGGATATTCTCTTTATCGACGAGATCCATCGGCTGAACACGGCAGTGGAGGAGTATCTGTACAGCGCGATGGAGGACTTCTTCATCGACATCATGATCGACCAGGGGCCCGGAGCCCGGTCGGTCCGCCTGAACATTCCGGAATTCACGCTGATCGGGGCGACGACCCGTCAGGGACTGCTGTCCGCTCCTCTCCGCTCCCGTTTCGAACTCTCGCTGCGGCTGGATTACTACAGTCCGGAAGAGCTGCGGGATATTGTGCTGCGCTCGGCGGGAATTCTGCATGTGTCGATCGATCCGGAAGGGGCGCTTGAGATTGCGCGCCGGAGCCGGGGAACCCCGCGAATCGCCAACAATCTTCTGCGCTGGACACGGGATTACGCCCAGGTCCGGGGAAGCGGAACGATCAACCGGGAACTCGCCGCGGCCGCGCTGACGATGCTCGACATCGACGACAGCGGGCTCGATGAAATGGACAAGAGGATCCTGGAAATGATTATGGTGAACTTCAAAGGGGGACCGGTCGGACTGAATTCGCTCTCCGTCGCGGTCGGGGAAGAGGCGGACACCATTGAGGATGTGTATGAACCGTATCTCATTCAGGAGGGGTACATGATGCGGACTCCGCAGGGACGGATCGTCTCGGAGAAATCGTGGAATCTCTTCGGGCTCAAACCGCCGGTCTTCCGGAACGGTCTGCGCAGGGGATTGCGGTCGCTGGCGGACGATCAGGACGAACTTCCATTCTGAAATTCCGATTTGAATTTTATTCCATATCATAGAAAGCAGATGTTGTTACAGGAAAGGCAGAAAAAAATGGATTCCATTACCATTGAACCCGTCACATCGGCGGAAGAGTATCCGGTGATTCTGAAACTGGCCCGGGAAATCTGGGGGCCGACCTATGCGGAGATTCTCTCGCAGGAACAGATTGACTACATGATCGACATGATGTATGCGCCCGCGGTGCTGGAGAAGGAGCGCGGAGAAGGCATCGTCTTTGAACTGGTGAAGGAGAACGGAAAACCGATCGGCTTTCTCTCGTACGGACCGTACAAGCCGGGGACGATGAAACTGCACAAGCTGTATCTCTCCCAGAGCCACCACGGGAAAGGGATCGGGAGCCGGATGCTCAGCCGGGCGAAAGAGGCGGCAAAAGAACTCGGAGCGACGGAACTGCTTCTCAATGTCAACAAACACAACGCCCGGGCGATCCGGGCATACCGTCGCAACGGATTCGAGATGATCCGGGAGGAAAAGAACCCCATCGGCAACGGCTTCTTCATGGACGATTACGTTTTCGGAATAAAATTGACAAAAGAGACCCCCGCATGACTTGCATTCCGCGGGAAGAGGTGCTATCTTCCTGAAAATCGGAAACAGGAGAAAATGACGCCGAACGAGGATATGGTATGACACTGAAGAAATGGGTCAGACAGAAATATGTCTCCGTTTATTCCAAGATTCTGAAGGAGAAGGCCTCTCCGGAATACATTGCCCGCGGATGGGCGATCGGAATGTTTTACGGATGTCTGATCCCCTTCGGGCTTCAGCTGATCTGCTCGATTCCGACCGCCTTCCTGCTGAAGGGAAGCAAGATCGGGGCGACGATCGGGACGCTGCTGACCAACCATTTCTCGATTTTTCTGATTTATCCGGCACAGTGCTATGTCGGAAGCCGCCTTCTCGGGGGGCACCTCAGCTACGCGAAAATTGAAGCGGCGATGAAGGATGTTCTGGAAAATCAGGACTGGGAAACGCTGTTTTCACTCGGAGGGGAACTTCTGGCGTCGTTCTTCCTCGGCGCCGTGCTGCTGACCGTGGTGATGACGCCGATCACGTATTTCGGAGTTCTGTATCTGGTCAGACGGTACCGGGCGATGAAAGAG
>DDJH01000009.1:0-1285 GCA_002338895.1 Lentisphaeria bacterium UBA1829
TTGACTGGAGCAAGCCGCCAGAAGTTCGAGAAGAAGCGATGCAGTAATTTTTATTTTCAGGCTTATCAGTCGCCGCTTTCCCTCGCGGAATGGGAGCGGTATGTTTCGACTCTTGCCGGACATTATCAAGGGAAAATTTCCAAATGGTTTGTCTGGAATGAACCCTGGCTGTTTACCTTTTTCAATAAAAACTGGAAAGACGGGAAAGCCATCCCGTTTGAGAATCCTGCGGAAGAATACATGAAACTTCTGAAATCGGCCTACACAACCATCAAACGACAATATCCCGAAATGACGGTCACCGGTTTCAATTCCAACAGCAACTCCGAATGGACGGAGCAGGTGTACCGCCTGGGCGCATATCATTTCTGCGACGAGATGGATTTCCATTTCTATTCCCGTCTGCTTCGCGGGTTCCCCGGAGATTCGATCCGCGAGATGATTCGCGATGTTTTCGGCATTGTTTTCCAGAAGGAAACAGCTCCCGTAAAACCTATTTACATGACAGAAGGGACTGCCGGAAATGCCAGTGTGACGAAAGTCGTTCCATTGTATGGAATAGCAAAACATTCGCTGACGTATGCCGGAGTGGAGTCGTTTCATGCCCGGGCGGATGGAAATATGCGGTACATGATGGCGCTGCTGGCCGGTGGAATTTCCCGAATCTTTCTTTATACGACAGCTCTTTCCGCCTATGCCCCGCTGAACTGTCACAATCTGCTTCTGCTCACGGGGGCGGATGGATATCCGCATCCCATGCTCGTGGCCTGTTCGGCATTCACCCGGAGAATGGAAAAGAAACGCTTCCGTTTTTACCGGGAGCTCGCTCCGGACGTCTTCGCAGCACTGTTCAGCGATGGCTCTTCATCCACTGCGGTGATTACTGGAAAACGGAAAAAAGCAACCATCCGGTGTTCCATCCCGGATGCCGTGGCAGTGGATCTCTATGGGAACCCGCGCCCGTTTCCGCTGCACTATTCCGGGTTCCTGATGTATGTCGACTGCAATGGTGATGCGGAAACGCTGGCGAATGCTCTCGCGGCAGATGAATCGATGTGAGAAACTACGACTTTGAAAAAGCGGAGAAAAGCTGCACAACTCGAAAAAACTTGGAAAACCGGATCAAAGAACATCTGTTCCGATCCGCTTTCCAGGTTTTTGACAATGACTATCGTATTTGCCGGACGGTCAGTTCCCGATCCGGAATTCTGAAAACGGAATCTTCAGAAGCGAGAAGAACAGATAGGAATCAACCGCCAGATAGAAGCACCGCTCCGCTGGACAG
>DDJH01000009.1:1300-19615 GCA_002338895.1 Lentisphaeria bacterium UBA1829
CTCATTCGGATCCGTCACTTCGGCAATCCGGATTTTCTTTTTCCAGCTGCGGCAGAGATCATCCGAAACCCATGCTTCCAGATATCTGCGGTGAAACTCGCCCGGCTCGCAGACATTCGTGAAAAGAACATGAAGATTCTCGACCCGATAGATCGAAACCTTCGCCCCCGGATTGGGGATCGGTTCCTCTTTCGGCGCCGACCAGGTTTGACCGTAGTCGAAACTGTCGGAGGAAAAAAGGGCGCCGAAGCGGTCGCGACGGAGAAACATGCGGAGATGTCCGTTTTCCAGTTCCGTCACGGCCGGTTCCCAGGCGCTGCTTTTCGGATCTTCGTATTCCACGGACGTGGAAAGTGTGAAGTGTCTTCCTCCGTCCCGGGAGCGAATCACGCCGGCGGAGGTGCGCTCCCAGGAGCAGATCTCCTGCGTGGCCAAGCAGCGTCCCTCGGTTTCGGCAACGGGACGTTCCTCGCCCCAGTAGACAGGAAAGAGCCATGTCCCGTCGCTGAGAACTTTCCCCTCCCGGATCGACATGCAGCTCGGAATCCCGTGCAGACTTTCCGGAGATGACCAGGTCTTCCCGCAATCCGTTGTGAAACTCCGGTGCGCATTCAGCTCCCGGTAGCGTGTCGATGCGTGGAAGGTGTGGATCACGGCAAACGGAACGCTTCCTTCCGTAAAAAGCTCGGTCCCCCACACCGCATGGGTCCGGGAATAAAACAGGACGGCCGGGGCGGACCAGCTCTTCCCGTTGTCGAGACTGCGGACCCCCGCAACAACATTCTCATCGGAGGGTTCCTTTTCCCCTCCGGTGTAGATCAGGCAGAACAGACTCCCGTCCGGCATCCGGCGCAGAACCGGTTCCTTCCCGAAGCGGAAGGTCGAATCCGCCTCGAAAATTCGGGAATACAAATAGGGACTCCGGATTTTTTCGTTCATGGTTTTTCCTTTCTTGTCAGAATCTGGAACTGCAGAGTCCGGCCTTTTTCGACCCGGATTTTCTGGGTCCAGTAGTTGAGGCGATCACAGAGAAGAAAATTCTTTCCCGCATCGGATCCGAATCCGGGGGTCCGGACCGCACTCCAGGCGACCGGTTTGCCGTTGACAACTTCGGTCAGCGCTCCGTTGCGGAGATCCGCCCCCTCCAGACGGACTCCGGTATAGGCCGCCCGGAGATCTTTTCCGTTCTCCTTCCCTTCCGTGACAAGCTGTATCGTCAGAAAGCCGTCGCGTTTGGGAACCACGGAAAAGCGCCAGCTCTTCCAGCGGGAGTCCAGCGGACCGGAGAGGAAAAGGTAGGTATCTTTTTTCTCCTTGAGCCATCCGCCCTGCATGCCGGTCAGCCCCTCGTCGATGTCGACGAACGCAACACCTTCCGGGGCAATCAGATTGATTCGGAAATCCGCCAGCGTCACATACGGAAGAACGGAAAGCAGAATCAGTAGAAACACGGATTTCATAAAATGCTCCTTATTTGACAAAGTTCAGATTGAGGTATTGGATCTCCAGTTCTCCTCACGCACCTGCTTTACATANNGCCGCGCGCAGTCCCGCCTGCAGCAGATGCCGCTTCCCGATCTCGCCGACCGGAACGTAGGCCTGGAAACAGCAGAGTTCGGAATCGCCGGCAAACTTCTGTTTCCGACTTCTTCCCCAATCCCACTGACCGACAGTCAGCATAATGCCCTGCGGCCAGTAGGCATCCTGTTTTTTCCCGGTCGGTTTCACATTCCGGTAGCGGGCAAGCAGCGTGACAACACAGCCGGCGGCCCCGTCCGGGATCTCGAACTCCTGCTGAATCCGAAGTGCGTTCTGGCAGAGATTCTCCGGATCCTGCACGGAAATCCGGATGGAACCCTCCCGGAAGAGGATCCGGTTTTTCTTCTGGAAGGAGGAGGAAATCCAGAAATCCGGATCCCCGAAAGAGCCGCTGCGGAAATCCGTGTTCCGGATCGGAGAGGCGCCTTTCAGCTGTTTTTCGGCTTCGGCGTCCGGACGGAACAGCGGATAGTGGAGGCGCTGGGCGAAGGCCTGACGGTCTTTCGCTCCGCTCAGGGACTCTTTCGGAAGGCGTTTCCCGGAATCCATGTGGGTGATTTCCGCCTCGATTGCGAGAACGGGGGTGTTGCCGAGTTGAAGTTCCTGCCATGGAATGGTGCCGCGGATCTCATAGCCGTCGGAGGTCCGCCGGGACTGGAAGTGCGCTTTTGTCTGGAATCCGGGGTTGCTCCGGCAGACCGCCCACTGGCGAAGAGGGCCCGTCCCCGCCGCGGAGAAGACATACTGATACGCCCTCAGCGGAACGGTTGCCATAATCCGGTCCCGCGAGAGATTGGAGAACGGCTCGGGATCAATGAAGATTTCCAGCGCGTCGCCCGAGAAGATCTCCTTTTCCGGCGCGGTCACATTCGAATCCCGGATGAGCGCTCGGAAGCAGAGGCCTTCCGGCGAACTGTGGAAGGAGATCTTCTGTCCGTTGCCGAACGGGAGCATGGATTCCCGGGTTGTCAGCGGATAAACCGCCGTCTCCGGAAGCATTTTGACCTCGCTGCCTCCTGCATATTCCGAGCCGATTTTCACGCGGAATTTTCCCGGGGTTTTTCCGGGGCTGCGCAGCACGTTCCAGGCATCCTTTTTCGCATCGGGGAACGCGAACTGGACCGCCGGGAGGTTCGTATCCTTCGGAAATTCAATTTCCAGAACGCCGGCGGATTCCCAGACGTTTTCCGCATTCAGATAGATCTCGTTTCCGACTTTCCGTCCATAGACGGCACCCGCGTTGGCCCGGAGATTCGGATTCCGGATGAACTTCTCCACCGCCGCGCTTTTCCCCCGCACATAGACGGGATCCAGCGAGAGATCCTGTACGCTTTTCGGCGGAAGAACATTCCCGAACAGATCCATGGTCTCCACGCCCTCCGGAACGGTGAAAACGGAACCTTTCGGACGCATGTCATAGAGGAATCCGAGCGCTTCGGATCCGTCCGCGGAACGGAACACGCCTCCGCGGACATACGATCCGAGCGGAACGGCCGTCAGTGTTTTCATGTTCCGCAGATGCCACGAGAGCGCATTCATCGCAACGCCCGCCTCGCTCAGCGCCGGATGACGGCTGACTCCGGCCTGGAACTCCTGCAGCGATTCCGGTGCCAGAGTCGGCGCTCCGACCACGCCGTTCCGCAGTCCGTCCAGAAAATGGCGCTGAAGGTCGTTTGCATCAAACACAACATTGTTCAGATAGAAATCCACCTGCGGGTGCCGGGCGCTCTGGATATAATAACACTCGGTGTTCCAGAGCGGTTTCTGCACTTTCAGCCTCGAACGCAGCTCCTGAATATGGCGGGTNNCCGCCGATGCAGTCCGTGGAGTTCCAGTACGGGTGAAACGCGACACCGTCCATCCAGTTCACATAGTCGGGATTGGCCTGGTTCAGCCGGGCGCACCAGGATTTTTCAAATCCGACGTCGCAGGTGTTCCCGTTGCCCAGAAGAAGAAACGCGGGGTTCTCTTTCTTCACCGTCTTCCAGGTGGATTCAAGATACTTCTGGTAATGCGACGCATCCATGATATTCTGGTCCGGCTCATTGAAGAGTTCCCAGATCTGCACGGAATCTCCCCACGATTTCAGGCAGTTGCGCACATGCTTTTCCCACTGATCGAGCGGCCAGTCCAGATAAAGAATGCCTTTCCGGTTCGTCTTCGGCTTCAGATACCGGTAGAGAAACGGCGGATAGTCGCTGACAGCCGGATTCGGCCCGGCNNCTGGAAGACGCCGGATTCGGCCCGGCGTCGCGGAAGGTCATCCCGGCGCCTCCGGCCAGACAGAATACCGGTTCGATCCGGCGTTCCTTCAGCGCATTCAGACAGGGATCCATCTGCGTGCGGTCAAACCAGTTTTCCTCTCTCTGAATCATGCGCAGATAGCCCCAGACCCGGCCGAGGCGTACGCCGCAGAGCCGCATGATGTCATACTGTTCGAGCATTCCGCCGGAATTGCGCCATCCCACCACCTTTCCGATCTCCCGATGCGGGGTGTTGTAGGGGTTCAGATAATGGGAGACGTTGCTTCCCAGACTCCAGCCGGGCGTAAAGCGCGGATGATCCAGATCCGGATGCACCACCGACCAGCTGCCCAGCGTGTCGATCTTCCGGTTCTTCACCTTCAGATCCGCCTGGAAATAACCGAATTTTTCCGCCGGGAAGGAGAGAGTCCCGGCATAGAGCGAGGATCCGTCACCCAGCGTTTTTTTCCGTTCCAGACGCACCGGTTTCAGAATCTTCCTGCTCGGATCCGGACGGCCGGAGATTTCCAGAACGCCGTCGACAACGGAATCCTTCGAGTTCAAAGTCGCGGAAACGGCTAGACGGACGGGATCGTTTTTCCGGTAGACCGGGCGGGAACGGTCCGGAACGACTGCCGCCTCTTCCATCACTTCCTTCTTTCCGCCGACTTTTTCAATTCGGATATTGTCCAGCTCGATTGCGGAGTTGATCGCTTTTCCGTCTGTGCTGGAGATATTCAGCGTCAGCAGATAATAGTTGTGCCATTTGACGACAGGGAATCTCCGGCGGAACTCGGTCCATTGCGCGGAATACGGCACCCCTGCTCCGGTCAGAACCGGATAATGCGGGTACCGGGGATTGGCAACGGGGGCATTGCGGACCGCACGGTCTCCGAACGCACGGAAATCAACATTGCAGCGGACATTCCCGCGCTTTTCCGGAGAAACCATCCGGTACTGAAAGGAAATTTCCACCTCTCCGTTCCAGTCGATCAGAAAGTACCGGGACTGCAGTCCGCAGGAGAGAATTCCGGGATAGGCGGGAATGCGCATTCCCTGTCCGTCCACCCCTTTTTCCGTTACAACCGGAACGTGCATCCGNNCATCCGTTTCGGTTCGACCTCCTTCAGCAGGGCCTTCCCCACATACAGGCGCCATCCGGGAACCGCATCGCCGACGGCTCCGAGTTCCATCCTTCCATTGAATTCCCCTCCCGCATGCAGGAGAAGGGCGGAGAATGCCGGCAGGAGTCCTGCCAGATAAAAGCGTTGTTTCATCGTTTTTCTTCCTTCTGAGTTCTTTTGTTCCAATCCCTGTGACAGGGGGTCGTTTCCGTTCTTATTTGAATCCGGCCTTCAGCATCCGGTTGGGGACGCCGTTGGCGGAGACGGACATCGCCTGCGATTCCCGGATCATGCCGCCGTGTCCGTCGGCAAAAACAAAGGATGCTCTGCCGTGATGACGCTGATATTGAATTGTTTTTCCTGAGGCGGCCCCGTTCCAGTCCTCGCCGAACAGGTAGACTCGATCACTCCGAATGCCCTCCGAAAAGCTGACGGCGAGCGAGGGAGAGAAAATCTGATTGCTTTTCCGTCCGGATCCTCCCGGCGTATCTCCCCGGTTGATCGGACCGCCATGCAGGAAAACATTCAGATGCGTATCGGTCAGGTGTCCGGCCCAGTAGAGCAGTTCCGGTTCCGCCGGACAGGAAAACTGTCCTTTTCGCTTCGGCTGGGCGACTCCCGTGATCCCCCAGGTGAGTCCGTATGGACCGGGCGTATTCCAGGCGATGACCAGATTCGGGGGATCCTTGTACAGTCCGCAAAGCAGACCGTACCAGTGACGCTCATACCGGTCACCGTCATATTCCGACGGATCCTTCCCGTTCCAGTTCGGGACGAGCCAGTCGTCGTTGTCCCCGGTGTACTGGGCGCTTCCGAACCCCACCTGCTTCATGTTGCTCAGACAGGTGATCGCATGCGCCTTGTCCCTTGCCGACTTCAGCGCCGGAAGAAGCAATGACGCAAGAATGGAAATAATTGCAACAACGATCAGCAGTTCTATCAATGAAAAGAATAAACGATGTTTTTTCATGTTTCCCTTCCTTCGACGGTTGCTTTTCTGAAATTATAGAATATATTAGCCGAAACGGCAATAGAAAATACCAGTCTTTTTTTTAGAAAATCGACACTTTCGATGAATTCTCACGGCGATGAGCGGAAAATTTCCCTGAAAACGGAACTCTCTCCGGCGACGGCGGAGGAGATCATCCGTCTCTGCCACGACTTCCCGCTGACCGTGCTGAAGGTGACGTTCTGGAACAACTATCCTCCCTGGGAGGTTCCGGAGCGGCGGATCAACGATAATCTCGGGCTGTTTGTGGATTCCGGGTTCCTGCGCTTCCGGACCGGAGGCGTCGAACGGATCCTCTCCCGCGGGGACTGTGTGATCATTCCGGAATACCAGGCGCATGATTTCGGGCTGGTCCCCGGAAAAGGGGCGGTCGGCTATTACATTTTTCATGTGCTGTACGACAATATCGCATCCTGGAATCCGTTTGAGGGATTCGACACTCCGTTCCTGCGGCCGGAACACCCGGAGTTCTATCGGACGGCGCTTCGCCGGATTGCCGCGCTGCGCGACTATTCCCCCCGCTCCTCCTGTCTGCTGATGGAGAATCTGCTCCGGCTGTTTTTTGTGGAGTGTGTCTCTGCGGGGCGGTTTCATCCGCGTCTGCGGAAGTTTTCGGATCCGCGGATGCCGGAAGTGCTCGGGTTCATTTACCGGAATCTCGCTTCGAATCTGACGGTTCTGGATATTGCGTCCCATATCGGCATCCGGGAGGTCCGGCTCCGGCGGATTTTCCGGGAAAACATCGGATCCGGACCCCAGGAGTTTCTGACCCGTGTGCGGCTGAACCATGCGATGAGTCTGCTGGCGCGCTACGATTATCCGCTCTCCCGCATTGCGGAAGAGTCCGGATTTTCCAGCGAAAGCTATTTCTGCGCGGTGTTCCAGAAGAGGATGCGCTGCAGCCCTTCCCGCTGGCGGACCTCGTTTGAAAACGGAACGGAGAATCGGATTGTTCCGGCGCCTTCTCCGGAAGTCCGGAACGCGTGAGAACATCTTGCTCTGTCCGTCGGAGGGAGGGGTTTTTTCTGTTTTCGGTCGCAATGGTAGCGGTACGGGAAGATTTCGGCGTTTTCCGATTGATTTTATGCAAAAACTTTCTATAATGAAAGAAATCCACAGGACATTCGAAGGAGGTTCCATGGCGGACAGAAATTCCATTCAGGTTCTGGAACGGGCGTTCCTGATTCTGGAGGAGATCGCGAAATCGCCGAATACGGCGCATACGGTCTCTCAACTTTCCGGGAAGACGGGGCTGAAAGTGCCGACGGTGTCGAAAATTGTCCGGACGATGAACTCGCTGGGTTATCTGGAGTTCGCGGGAAGACGGTGCGGATATCTCCTCGGCCACAAAACCGTGGAACTTTCCCGGTTTTATCATGACGGCAATCCGCTCCGCCGGGCGGCGGCGCCGCTGCTGCGCGAATTCAAGGAGCAGTTCGGAGAATATATCTGTGTTTCCGTCCTTCTGAACGGCAAGCGTCATCTGGTCTGTGTTGAGCTCGGGACGCACATGGTTCAGATTTCCTCCCGGCTCTATCCGGAGGTGGAGAATCCGTGTCAGACGGTTTCGGGACGGATCCTTCTTTCCGGACTGCCGCCGGCTCTGCAGGAGAAATTCTACGACCGTTCCGGACTCCCGGGATCCATCTGGCCGGAGGTGAAAAACCGGACCGATTTCCTGCGGGAGCTGAAACGGATTCAGAAGCTGCCGTTTCTGATCGAATGTCCGGGGGAGGCTGGAATGGCCGCCTGTCCGGTTCGTCAGGGACGGCAGGTGATCGCGGCGCTGGGGTGTTTCCTGCCGGAGTACCGCTTCCGGGGAGAACGGCGTCTCGCCATTCTGGACGCCATGACCGGAATCGCTTCCCGGATCAGCGAATCCATCCTGCTGTAAGAAAGACGGCAAACTCTGTTTGACCGGCGGACTTTGCGCCGGAGTTTCCGTCAGGGAAAAAATACCATGAAGGAAGAAGGAAAGGGTGTGTGGACAATGTCTGCAAAGAAGAAGGTTTATGTGATTGCGTTTTCTCATCTGGATCTGTTCTGGGGCGGGTCGCGGGAGGAGTGTCTTTCCCGGGGGTGCCGGGTTCTTTCGACGGCGCTGAGTCTTCTGGAGGAGCATCCGGAATACCGCTTTCTGGTGGAGTCCGTCAATTTTCTGGAAACGTTTCTGGACTGCTTCCCGGAGCAGACGGAGCGTGTTCGGAAGCTGGTGAGGGAGAAGCGTCTGGAAGTGATCCCCATGCGGGCGATTCTCTATACGCTGCTGCCGTCCGGAGAGACGACGATCCGCAATCTGCTTTCCGGCATGAAGTTCTGCCGGGAGAAGCTGGGCTGCGTTTCCTCGGTCATGAGTCTTTCGGACATCCCGGGTGTGACTCCGCAGCTTCCGCAGATCGCCCGGCTCGCCGGAATCTCGGAGATCGTTCTTTCCCGCGGCTTCCGCGAGCACACCGATCACGTTCTCTGGACCGGACTGGACGGCACGTCAGTCGCCGCATACTGCCCGTGGCACTACGCGAATCTGAGCTGCACCTTTGCCGGCGGGGAGGCCGCGGAACTGCAGAAGGGCCTTCAAACGTTCCGCTCCTATTTTGACGCCGTGGATTATCCGCAGATTTTCCATTGGGGAATGGACCTCTATGTCTTGACGGAGAGTGTTTTCCAGACGGTGAAGAAGCTGAATGCCCTGAGCGAATACGATTTTCACTTTATGACATTCCGCGAATTTTTCGACACCTTCCGGGAGGTTCCCCGCAAGGCGCTTTCCGGCGAGAATCCGAACACCTGGCCGCATATCGAAAGCTCCTGGCCGGATCTCTGGCCGCTGGATCTTCCCGCGGAACGAGCCATGTACAACGCGGAACTTCTGGGGTCTCTCAGCCGTCTGGCCGGATTCCCGGACGACGATCCGCCGGAGGAGATGGAGCGGGCCTGGCAGCGGCTGCTGGACTCCATGGATCACAATCAGAACGGCATCGGCGGAGATCGGGCGGATGCGGACAAGCTCCGCTTGAAACAGTCGGCCATGAGCACGGCGGATACTCGGTCGGAGCGCTGCTTCCGCCGTCTGATCGCGCACACAACCGCTCCGCACGAGAACGCCGCGCCGATCGTGGTGTTCAATCCTCTTTCCTGGAAACGCAGCGGAATGGTCCGGGGAAGAACCGCGTGTTATGGAACTCCCTTTGCAACGATCTTCCGGGATGGCTGGATTTCGGCGCACCATTATGAAAAGACGCCTCCGCAGAGATTCCGTCTGGTGGATTCGGAGGGACGCGAAATCGCGTATCACCTGGAAACGCACCGGATGTATCTGGCCGACACGGTGGAACTCTCCTTTTTCGCGGAAGATGTGCCCGCATTCGGCTGCAAGGTCTATTATGTGGAGATGCTGGAAAAGGGAACGGAGGCGCCTTCCCCGTTTTCCGTTTACGACGATCGGGCGGAAGATCTTCACCGCTCGGGACGTTATCTGGAATCCGACCGGGTGGAGAACCGCTTTTTCCGTCTGGAAGTTGCGCGCCTGACCGGAGAGTTTTCCCTCTATGACAAAGTGAACGACCGGATGCTGCTGGACCATGCGGCGATTCTCGGTCTGGAGGAGCGCCGGGGAGAGTACATCTATCAGATGGAACTCTCGGGCCGCACGATTCCGGCGGTGATCGACTCGGTGGAAATCACGGAGAACAATGCGGTTTTCTGCCGGGTGGAGATCCGGGGATCGGTGTACGAACAGCCGTTTGTGCAGCATCTGACCCTGAGTGCAGATTCCCCGGAGCTGGAGATCGATAATACGATCGAATGGCGGGGCCGGCGCTATGTCCGGCTGGAACAGTCCTTTCCGTTCGTGTCTGCGGAGACGGCGGAGATCCGTTACGGCGTTCCCTTTGGCGCGGTCCGGTTCCCGGAGAGCGTCTACCAGCCCGACGGGAAGGTCCCGGACGAGACAAAACAGCAGGATCCCGCCTGGAACATCCGTCTGGTCCGCGACTGGGTCGACATCTCGGACCGCCTTGGCGGAGCCACAATCGCCGCGGATCATCGCATGTGGACATTTCAGGAAAACACGCTTCGGAACTGCATGATCCGCGGAATCGGCTGGACATCCGGCGGTGTCCATCTGCGGGAAGACGGCACACAGGAGGCGGTTCAGCGTCCGCCCGCGGGAACCTATCATTTCCACTTCCGGATTCGTCCGCATGGCGCCGGCGAAGAAATCTGTGCGCATCTCGGATGGGAACTGAATACGCCCATGCAGAGTGGCGCGGTCGCCACCGGAGAGGTCTCTCCGCATCCGGGACTGCAGCTTCCGAAACTTCCCGAAACAACCGGTTCTTCCGTGATTGTCAGCTGTGTCAAACCGGCGGAAAACCGGCACGGAATCCTTGTCCGCTGTTTTGAATCCATGGGGAAGAGCGCCCGCCTTTCTCTTCCGCGGAACGCGGGATGGCGCTGGGTCGAGACGGATCTGCTGGAGGCGGAAACGCGGAAGATCGAATCGGACACATTGGATTTCCGTCCGTTTGAAATCAAGACCCTGCTCTGGATCCCCGGATCCGGCAGGGATTCCGCCTGAAAAGCGACTCGGAAATCCGGGGAAACAGATCCGTTTCCCCGGATTCCTTTTCCGCCACCGCGCGTTTTTCAACGCTCTATGAGATACCAGAGGGTCCGATCCTGAATTCCACAGGCAACCGTGCCCGCATTCGAGGAACGGGTTTTTCCGAACGGCAGTCCCTGCGGATCCAGCGGAGTAATCCGGAACGGTGCGCCCGGAAGAGTCAAAGAGAAGGAAATATATTCGGAGATGAACGGAAGCTGTCCCATCCGTTTCCCCGGATACATTTCAATGGAAGTGCGGTCTGCATTCCATTTCAGGTTCTGCGGTTCGGTTCTTCCGGATGCCGCCAGAAGCATGCGCCGGCTGCGCTCCAGCGGCAGATCGTCCAGAGAAATCAGGCTGATGCAGGTATAGGCCGGTTTCGGCCTTGGCCATGGCCGCGGAGCAATGTCGATGGTCACTTTGCCGATCCGGAAGGATCTTCCGGCGATGGAACCGGTTACGAGACAGGCCTGAGGAAGATTCAACGTCGCATATCCGCCCTTCGGGTCGTTGTTGTGCATGCGGAAGGAGCCATCTTCACTGCGGACCGCGCCCGAGGAATCCCGTTTCGGGGTGGCATTTCCCTCCTGGAAAGAAACTTTTTCCGCCCGCGGATCAAACCGGAACGCGTAATAGCTGGAATAGGCGCCGATGTTGGTTCCCTGAAGGAGGTAGACACTGATTTCGGAAGTGTTCCAGTTCTTCTCGACAAAATCCGGAATCTTGCGGGTCGGGACAACCAGGATGCTTTTTGAGCGGGCAGCCGGCATCCGTTTTTTCCGGCAGAGCAGCGCGGCAAACGGCAGATGCACCAGGACATGGGAGCGTTTTGCCGGCATGAACGGATCGATCTGAATCAGACGGGGATCCTCCGTCCAGTTGGGATAGGCGCAGGTGAAAAGGGCATCCCGGTCCTGAATGGAATGGATGATGCTGTACAGGGGGAACATGTCGCACGCCTGCTCGTTGGGGGCCGGGGTGTTCGATTCCGAAATGACGAACGGTTTTCCGAGTTCCCGCAGCATGGCCCCCATTGTCAGACTCCCTCCATGGGAATCTCCGGTGATGCCGGTGTTGGGGATGACCGGAACTCCGCCGGGTTTGTAGACCGGGTGCTGAAAGTAGTCGTGAATGTCGATATAATCACTCAGGACGCTTTCCCGGAACGGTTTGGGAAAGCTGATCAAAATTCCGGAAAAAAATGAGAAATCCCCTCTTGTCGTTTGAGGATACCTGATGTATCATTTCCCGAAAACAGATACAGAAAGGAGTCCCGATGCGATTTTTTCCCCTTCTTCTTCTTGCTCTTCTGCTCACCGGATGCCGGACCGAAGACAGAAAACTGGCGGAGTCATGGAGCGATGAACTGTATTTCCAGGGGAAAAACACCCCTGCGGAATTTGCAACCGACAAAATCCGCCATCCCTGGACTCGCGATGCCATCGCGGTCCTGCGCGGGGAAAAATGCGGCTCCCGTCCGGCCGCGCGCCACTGGCTCCGGATTCTCTCCGGCCTGATCGCGGCAGGCCAGAAATGGAACGAGCCGACCGTCACAATAACAATCCCGCAGACCGATCTGCCTGTGGTCATCGACGGAATTCCGTCGGAAGAGGCCTGGCAGTCCGCCCATGTCTGGAACGGCGACTACCGCACGTTCGTCAATGAGCCCCGCGCGTTTCAACTGCATCGACGGGACACAGGCTCCCGCTGGATGGTGATGCGGGACTCCTCCCATCTCTATTTTTCCGGCACATTTCGCGATCAGGATCTTGTGATCCATCCGAAAAAACTTTTCCGCGGCGACGGTTTTGAACTCTTTCTCCTTCCGGAACCGGCTCTGCGCAGTTACTGGGAGCTGATCGTCGCCCCCGACGGCAGTTCCTATTCCGGCTGGAACATGAAAAACCATACCGGCGATCCGGTCACCGTTCCCGGAATTCTTCCGAAGCACACCCGCTTTGCCGCCTTTCGGGGACCGGACAACTTCAGTGTGGAAATCGCCTTTCCGCTCGCGGGTCTTCCTTCGCTCTCCGGGAAAACGGAACGGATCCGCTTCATGCTGTTTCGAACCAACAACATTCCCGAAACGCAAAACGCCCTCTGTTACGACACTCCGGTCCCCTTCCTCTACGACGGACATAATCTGAACGGCTACATCACGGGCCTGCTCTCTCCCTGAAAAACAAAGAAAAAAGAAAAAAAGAGAAAAAAGCATCTTGCTCTTTCAGGATACCTAACGTATACTAATAAAGTACCAAGCAGAGAACAGGAGCCATGGACAGAGATGCAGAGGAAAGGTCAGAAACGCGATCAGCTTTACGAGGATCTGAAAACCTCGATCATCGGCGGGAAATATCCGCNNTCGTCTGCCCAGGGAGGTGGATTTTGCCGCGGAGCTCGGGGTTTCCCGCAAGACTCTCCGCCATGCGCTCGACCGGCTTGAAAACGATCGTCTGATCGACCGGCTCAGAAGCAGGGGAACCTTTGTCCGCTTTCGCCGCTATCTGGTTCTGGCGGACAACAATCAGGATCTCTGCATGCCGTTCAACTATATTATTCCGGGAATTGTCCGGGCGGCGGAACGGATGGGAACGGCGGTTTCGATCTGCTCCTTCTCAGAATTTGAAAATCTGACCCGCGAACAGGTCGCCGCAGGATTGGAGGCGCAGCAGAATGCAGGCTGCATCGTCATCACCAACAACATTGATGAAAATACGCATATCTATCGTCAGCTGAAGGGTTTGCATCTTCCCATTGTTCTGGCGCACGGGCATCCCTCCGATCACAGTTTCACCAACTGGCCGACGGTGGCGTTTGACGAACCGGCCGCATGGCGCGCGGCATTTCTGTATCTGAAAGAGATCGGGCATCGCCGGGTTGCCGTCGGAAGTCATCGGGCCGATTTGAGCGTGTTCCGCCGCTGGAGGAGAGAGCGTTTTCTTGCCATGCTTGCGGAAATCGGACTGGAGGCGGATCCCGGACTGCTGTTTTCCATGGATATCAGCGGAAAGGATGCGGGGCAGGCAATGGATCGTCTTTTCCAAATGCAGAAGCCGCCGACGGCGATCGTCTGTTACAGCGATTTCTGGGCTCCGCATATTTACCGCACGCTGGCTGAACGGAAGCTGCGGATTCCGGAGGATGTCTCGGTGATGGGATTCTGCGGAGCCCCTCTGGGGCGTTATCTTGTGCCCGCTCTTTCCACGATAGATCTTCAATATGAGAAAACCGGCGAACTGGCTTTGAAGATGCTGCTGGAGCGGAATCATCCGCCTCTGGAACTTGTGGACTTCAAGCTCGAGGTCCGGGAAAGCACCCGGCCACTCCGGAACGGGAAGGAGAATCGTTGTCCGGGAACGCCGGCCCCGATCAGAAATACAACCGAATGATGAAAGGATTCTGAAAATGAAACAGAGGAAGTGTTTTGTTTCCCGCCAGATGGAAGTGCCGATGCATTCCTGCTGGAGAAGGAGAGTTGAATTTACTCTTATAGAACTTCTGGTGGTAATTGCGATCCTGGCGATTCTGACAGGGCTTCTTCTTCCGTCGCTGAGCAGTGCCCGGGAGACTGCGCGGAAAAGCAGCTGTCTTTCGAACCAGAAACAGATCGGCATTGCGGCTCTCGCCTACATCGGGGACAACCACGATTATCTGCCGATGATGGGGGATTTGAACGATTCCACTTTTTCCGGGTTCGCCACGCCGAACTGTCCGGCCTGGTACTGCAGGATCGGTCCGTATGTGGGGTACAAGATGTTCAATTTCTGGAAATTGTCGGGCAGCGACAACGGGGTGTACACCGATCCGCCGCAGAACGGGGTTCTGCGCTGTCCGTCCGGGGGAGAGATCACGGAAAAGGCGACACCGGTCAATTACGGCGCCAACCGGAATCTCATCCTCTGCTATTTCCAGGAAGAGGGCGGATTGAAAACAGGACGACTCCGCATTCTGAAACAGCCGTCTCAGCAGAACTTTGTCATTGATTCGAACTCCGCCCAGTCGTTTTACGCATGGGATTACCGGAACCGGCTGTATGACATCCAACTGGTCCTGCGGCACAGGAACAGTTCGAATCTGCTGTTCTTCGACGGACATTGCGGAACGAAAAATGCCGGAGCAATGGAGCTGGAGATGGCTCAACTCTCCTGGCACGGCATCTTCGGAGACGGCTTCTATCAGTAAACACCATTCTGTACCAAACCATTCACCAACCAGCATTTCAGGGAGGTCTCTTTCTCTTATGATCCGAATGATTCTTGTTCTACTGTTTTCCGGCATTTTTGTTTCTTCCGCGGCGGCACGAAACGCGGAGGACCCGCAGATCCGGGCGCTCGGGCCGGGCGTCGGGGGATGCTGCATGGCGCTTGCCCTCCATCCGGAAAATCCGGACATCATGCTCACCGGCGTCGATATGGGAGCCATGTTCCGGACAGACGATCGCGGCAGAACATGGACGATCCTCGGCTCCAACGGAGTGAATCCCGGCTATCGCGGAGCGTTCAATGCGGCATTCTGTCCGCTGCAGCCGAATACCGCCTGGGCGGTCAGCGAGCACGGTGCCTACAAATCGCTCGATGCCGGCAAAACCTGGACCCGGATGACCGCCTCCATCAGCGGAGCACCTCTCCACTGGTACGGCATCGCATTTGATCCGGCGGACAATGAAATCGTCTATCTGTTTCAGGGCCGGAAATCCAGCCGGTCGATCCGTCCGTGGAGCTCCGGCAGGATCTACCGCTCCTCAGACGGCGGAAAAACATGGGAGAAACTGACCGCGCCGGCCGGAGAAAAACCGGGAACCGGGTTCTGCGAACTGCTCATCGATCCGGCATCACCGCGGAACGCACGGACTTTGCTGATTGCGGGACATTCCGGATTGTTCCGGTCCGTCGACGGCGGGAAAAGCTGGGAATCCATCGCCCGGACTCTTCCGCTGCCGGCCGATGCGGAACCAAAATTCGGAACGCTGGATCTTTCGGTCCGGAAGGGAAAGGCAAGCCGGATTTTTGTCACCGTGATCCCGGAAATCACACCGTCGGGAAAGGTGTTCGGCGGCGTCTACCGCTCCGAGGACTTCGGAAAAACCTGGAAGCAGTCCAATCGCGGACTGGAGAAACTGATTGCCCGTCAGGCGGAGGACAATCACCGGACCGGACGGGTTCACTCCATTGTCGCCCGTTCCAATGCTTCATCCGGAGGGATGCGCTGCTATGCGGGCAGCATGTACGGCGTCTGGCGGTCCGACGACGGAGGAAAAACCTGGAGGCAGTCCACCTTCCCCGGCTCGTGGCGGAAGGTGATCCGGAACAGCGACGGAACCGAACAGGCCCTCCTCCTGAACAACGGGAAAGGAAATTTCCGCAACTCCTACTGCTGGCAGACCGACAGCTTCACTGATCTGGCCGTCTCCCCGGTCGACCCGGACCTTGCCGTTTACAACGACAATGAAGGCTTCACGGCCACCTTCAACGGCGGAAAAATCTGGCAGGACCTTGCCTTCGACTATACGGAAGCCTTTTCCCCCGGTCTTTTCGGGAAGATTTTTCCTGTCCGCTACACTCACCGGATCCGGTCGCGGGGAGCGCATCTTCTGGTCTGCAATGCGATGCGGCGCGATCCCTTCGATTCCCGGACCCTCTATGGCGCGTACATGGATCTCGGGATCCGGGTCTCCCGCGACGGCGGACTCTCCTGGGAGACTCCGCTTCAGGGGTTGAAAACCAAATTTGAAACCGGCGGCTGGGGCTGGTGCCGTTCCGTCACCGTCGATCCCCAGGTGAAAGGACGCGTCTATGCCAGTTTCGGAAGCGATCGGATGCATATTTCCGAAGATTTCGGCCGGACATGGCGGGAATTCGGTCCTCCGGAGGCGGTGCGGAACAACAGCGACCGCTCCGCACACTCCGGAATCGTCATTGATTTCGACTCCCCTCCGCATCGCCGGACCCTCTACGCCTGCGCCAACAACGGCGTCTACAAGACCACCGACGGAGGACGTACATGGCACCGCAGGATTTCCGGAATGGAAGGCGGAGAAAAAATCACCACGCTTGTGAAGATCGGAAAAACTCTCTGGGCGGCCTCCTCTCCGGACGATCCCGCGCTGAGCCGTCCGGGTCTCTTCCGTTCGGAGGACGGCGCGGAAAGCTGGACCCGCGTTTCCCCGGAGCTGTTTCGCCATGTCACCGATCTCGACTTCTGCAGAAGCAGACCGGAGAATCTCTATGTTGTTGCCAAAAAATCCCCGGGCTACTGGGGCGAGGGAACGATCTTCCGAAGTTCGGACGGCGGAAAGTCCTGGAAAAAAGTCCATGCCGGATTCGAGTATCGCAAACTGGCCGTGCATCCTCTCGATCCGGAGCGCATCTATTCCGCCTACACCTCTCTGGATCTCAACCGGACCACACCGGCCTGGGTCGTCAGTCCGGATGGCGGAACTTCCTGGAAAACCCTCTCCGGGAAAGAAGCGATCACCGGACGGATGATGGCGATTCTCATCGACCCCAAGGATCCGCGGAAAATTTATTTCCATGAACCCTTTACGGTCTATGAATTCACCGACCGGGAGGCGCCCGTCCGGAACAGACCGAATTCCGCCGCGTCCCGAGAGCGCGCGGTTCATGCGGCTGCGGAGCCCTGAACGGAGTCTCTTTCCCAAGGCTGGAGTGACAGGGACTTCCTCCTCTCAGAACGGATCGCCGGGAAAGTCAGTCCTCCTCCGTTTCGCCGGTCGGCGAAACGTCCGAAGGAGCCTCGGAGAGCTTCTGCTTCCGGCATTGCAGAGGAGACATCCCGAGAGCGCGCTTGATGAAACGGGTGAATGTGTGCGGATCGGCGAATCCGCACAAGCGGCTGATCTCCGAAACCGGCAGATCGGTCCCATAGATCAGTTCACGCGCATGGTTGAGCCGCTGATTCAGAATCCGCCGTCCGGGAGACGGGAAATGATGCTCCCGGAACGCCTTGTTGAGCGTGACACGGGAAACCTGAAAATATTCCGCAATATTTTCAACACTCAGCCCGGGATCCCCCAGATTCTGCTTGATATACTCTTCCGCCCGATCAACCAGCCGTTCATACGGGGAGAACGGAACCGAAAATCCGTCCGCATGCGCAAGGATGTCAAGGACGACCGCCCCCGCCCTCCTCTGCGCGAACAGCGACTTTTCCATGCACAGCTCCTCCAGTTTCGCAAACAGCTCCTCCGGATACGGCCTGCAGGACGAGAGAAAGCGGGGAAATCCATAGGACATCACCACCGCGCATGCCAGCGGACCGGCAAGACTGAGCCAGCGGAATTCCCACTCTTCCGAAAGCGCCTCTTTCCGACTCTCCTCTCCCGGATAGCTCAGAAAGATGCTGTCTTTTTCCACCACCGCCTCCGCCCCGCCGATGTTGACCCTTCCGGTTCCCCGGACTCCCCAGCCGAGGGTGATGCTGCGGGACTGAATTTTCGATTTCTTTTCAATATGTCCCTTTTTTAAACATTGCATCCCGATTGTCTCCACATAAAACGGCATGGAATCCCGATAAATCTGATCGATATTTGTAATGTAATTTCCGTTAAAACCCTTTTTCCTATCGTTTTTTCTGCTCATGGCGAATGTTCCTGTTTTATTTACAGATTGCACCTTGTCAAACGAAGGGAAATATAGTATAATTTATATAGTTTTCAAGCATGAGGCGTCAAAACAGCTGGAAGGTGATGAAATGTTGAAAAAACGGGTCTTTTCTCTTGTGGAACTTCTGATCGTAATAGCGATTCTGGCGATTCTCTGCGCTCTTATAGTCGTT
>DDJH01000269.1 GCA_002338895.1 Lentisphaeria bacterium UBA1829
TCCAACTGCTCCTGCCTCTGTATACGGCACGGGAACTGCTTCTGGATGCACTTCCCGCCCGCAGAAGAAGAGGCGCGGAACGCTCTCCGCTCTTCTCCACAGCAGCTTCCGGTCCGGGATCCCGAAGCGTTCGTCGCCTTCTGCAATCTGCTTCTTCTGGAACAGAAGTCGGAGGAGAATGCGGAAACCTGCAACTATCTGGCATCGCTCCTGATCCACAAAGCGGAGACCTCCCGCCCGGAACAGCCTCCCGAACGCGCCCCCCAGCGCCTGATCGAAGAGGCAGACCGTTTCATCTTGCTGCATTTCGAAGAGGAAATCTCCACCTCGCTCATTGCGGAACAGCTCCAGTGCCATCCCGATTATCTCGGCAGAATCTACGCGGAACACCGTCACTGCACCATCGGCGACGCCATCCGGAAAAAACGCATCGCCCATGCATGCCGTCTGCTGGAGCACTCCATGATGTCGATCAAGCAGATCGCCTACGAATCCGGATTCAACGATCCCTCTCATTTCCGCAGACAGTTTTTCCGCGAGTGTTCCATCACTCCCCGCGCGTATCGGAAACTCCACACCGGCGGTCATGTCAATACCGAATGACCGGCGTCCTTTCCTCCCCCTCGCCTTGTCGTTCCAAACCCGAATTCTGTTTTTTCCTCTTTTCCCGACTTGCATTCCGGAAAAACAGCGCTATCTTTTATTTGTCAGACAAATAAGAATATAAAAACAGACAAAAAAGCCAAATCAGAAAAAACAGAAATGCGTCAGGAACTTCTTCACACCTTTCAGCAATGGATGATTGCAGAGGGCTTTCAAGCCGGGGATCGTCTGCCGGGAGAACTGGAACTGGCGGAACGGTTTCACGTTTCGCGCAGCACGATCCGGGAAATAGTGATTCATCTGAGTTTTCTCGGAATTCTGGAACGGACGACAAAGCGGGGGACCTTTGTCAAACAGCCGGACTGTCTCGATATCGGGGAGACGCTTGCCTTCCAGCTTCAGATCGCCGGATACGGATTCGAGGAGCTGAAACAGACCCGTCTGCTTCTGGAAACCGCCCAGATCCCTCTTCTCATCCGGCGGATCACGCCCGAGATGCTCGAACAGCTGAATGGAATCATCGACCGGATGGAATCCGCGGAAACGGAAGAGGCGGATCGTCTTGATCTGAACTTCCATCTGAAACTCATGGAGGCCACCGGCAACCGCATCCAGAAAATCTTCGGACAGGAGCTGATCCTGATGTTCGACCGGAAATACCGCGGGAAATTCCTGAATCCCGCAGCGGTCCGGAAATCGGTCGGGGATCACCGCGCCATGCTGAAGGCGCTCTCGGAAGGCAGCGAAACAAAACTGACCGAACTCATTCGGCAGCATATTCAACCGTTATAAAAAAAGGAAACGATCATGCAGAGGAATCCAGACTTAGCCCTCTACGAACGGTATGTCATGCAGCACGTCGACAGCTGCCGTCGTNNACAGCGCGCTGGTTCCGCCGGAAATCAAAATCAATCCGCCGCTCCGTTTTCATCCGGAGGTCGACGACTACACCATGAGCATGGGAATGGCGCGGACTCCCGGCGGACGCATCTGGCTCGGCTGGTTCGCCGGAGGCGACAACGACAAAGCGGTCATCCTGCTCGCAAGAAGCGAGGACGACGGCAAGACCTTCTCCGAACCGCAATTTATTCTCGATCCCGGATATCCGGATTGCGGAATCCATCTTTCCGCAGTCGTCGGCAACCTCTGGAGTGCGCCCGACGGTCGGCTTTTTCTCTTCTTCACCGAAAGTTTCGGCTACTTCGACGGCCGCGGCGGAAGCTGGTACGCCGTCTGCGCCAATCCGGATTCCGATGCGCCCGTCTGGAGCACGCCGCGGAGAATCTGGCATGGAGCCTCTCTCAACAAGCCTACCGTCCTGAACGACGGCACCTGGCTTCTGCCGATCTCTCTCTGGTGCCGGGAAAAAATCGGGATTGAAGCATCCTCCTTCTGCTGGCTCGGAGAGCGGAGCAATCTTTTCCATGTACTGGATTCCGAACGCAAAGCGCATGTTTTCGCCTCAAAAGATGGAGGGATCACATGGGAAAAACGCGGAGGAGTCCTCAATATCGAACCGACCTTCGATGAGCACATGATCGTCGAACGCCGTGACGGCTCCCTCCTGATGTACCTCCGCACCGCTCACGGCATGAGCATGAGCGAATCCTTCGACGGCGGATTCACCTGGACTCCCCCCGTCCGTACCCCCTTCCCCAGCGCCAGCGCCCGCTTCTTCCTGCGGAAACTGCAATCCGGCAATCTTCTGCTGGTCAAATACTCGAATCCGGAGGAGCCCGAGGCCCGCTCGCATCTGACCGCGTACCTCTCCGATGACGACGCCAAAACCTGGAAAGGCGGCCTTCTTCTCGACGAGCGGCACGGCATCAGCTATCCAGACGGCTTCCAGACCGACGACGGGCGCATCTTCATTCAATACGATTACCGGCGGGAATGCGGTGAAATTCTTCTAGCCGTCTTCACCGAAGCCGATGTGCTCGCGGGGAAAGACGTTTCCGGCTCCGTCCTTCTGAAACACACCATGGTGCAATCCCGCACCAGACGTCTGGAAAAAGAACATGAGAAGTGATATTTTCTACTGGAAATGCGATTCCGGCCTCTCTCCGGAAGCCAAAAAGCAAATCTATTTTCAGGAGAAGTACGACTCTCCCGAATGGAACGCTTCCGCCCGGCGGATCGCGGAACAATTTTCCGGCGGATCGCCGGAATCGTTCCAGCCGCTGCGCGCGGACGGCAATCATCTGACCTATCGCTTTTCCACCGCAGGGAAAGCGTATCTGCTCCGGATCGATCCGGGCGGAATCGAAGATGACTACATGCTTGCCGAAAGCTCCGTCATGCGTCTTCTGCACGAGCAGGGCCTGCCCGTTCCGAACGTCCTGGAGACCGACATCTCCCTGCGTGAATTTCCCTTCCGCTGGCAGATCATGGAATTTGTAAGCCATCCCTGTCTGAACACATTTGCGAAGGCAGGCACACTCAAGAGACAGTCGATCGCCCGGCAGGCAGGAACCTTTCTTGCCCGTCTGCACGCGTTCCGCTTTCCCGGCTTCGGATTCCTGAACACCGATGAACTTCAGAAATCGGGCAATTTGCAGGGACTCGATGCAACCTGTCTTGACTATTTCCGGAAGAGGCTTGCTGTTCATCTGGAATATCTTCTTCATCACGGATTTCTCAGCGAAAGCGAATACGGGACGGTAAACGCGCTGTTCTCCCGCGCCGAATCTCTGCTCAAATTCGGAAAAGGCTCTCTGCTGCACCGTGACTTCACGTTCTGGAACATGCTCGGGACGGAATCGGAACTTGCCGTAGTCATCGACTGGGACGACTGCGTCATCGGCGACCCGATGGACGATCTCGGAATCGTCAACTGTTTTCAGGACAAGGAGTTCATGGAAGAACTGATCGCAAGTTACGCGGAGTTCACGCCGATCGGCAGACAGGAGCGTACCCGGATCGCCCTGCACACTCTGCGCAACATGCTCTGGAAAACCATGATCCGGGACTACATGGGATATTTTGAAAAAGGAAACGATTTCTTTCTCGCCACTGCGGGAGAATCTCTGCGGGAGACCACGGTCCGCAGACTGAAATCGGCAATCAGGGAACTGGAGGAACAGATATGAAATTCATTCGAAACGAGATTCGGGAATCGGCTCTTTCCCGGGGATTGTTCATTGCCAGCGGCGCGGTCTCGCCGGTGGAGATCGCGGCGGAATGCGGCTTCGACTGGCTCCTGCTCGACATGGAACACGGACTCGGCGACGAACACGCGACTCTTCAGCAGATCACCGCGCTGAAGCACTCCAATACCGCCCCGATCGTCCGGATTCCGACGCTCGCCGAAGCCACCGTCAAACGGATTCTGGACTTCGGCGCTTCCGGCATCATGGCGCCGATGATCGAATCCCGCGAGAAGGCGGAACGACTCGTTCGCGCCATGCGTTATCCTCCGGAGGGAATCCGGGGACTCTCCTCCGGCTCCCGGGCGGCTGACTACGGATTCGATTTCAAGGAGTATTTCCGGAGGGCGAACCGGGAACTGCTCTGCATCGCCCAGATCGAAAGCGAAGCGGCGGTGCGGAACATCGACTCCATCGCATCGGTCGAGGGAATTGATGTGCTTTTCATCGGCCATTCCGATCTCTCCCTCGGGCTCGGATGTTACAACCAGTTTGACTCCGAAGCCATGCGGTTCGCGGAAAAAGCCGTCATCGAAGCCGCCCGGAAATACGGGAAAACCGCAGGCATGCTCCTGAAGCCCTCCATGTCGCCCGCCGACTGCATCGAACGGGGATTCCGTTTCCTCGCCATGGGAACCGATCACAACTGCATGAAGTCGGCGTTCCGGCAGCTGCTGGAACGGTAGGCGGAACTCCTTGCGGAAGGAGGCGAAGGGAATTTCACTCCGCCTCGGGAATCCAGATCCGCATGGAGGAATCGCCACGGTTCTGCCACAAGGCGCTCGGAATCGCCGTAAAGCGACCGGGAGAAAGCGGCAGATCGCTTTCGAAGTAGAGCTGATCCGTATCCGTCTGGATCATGGCGTCGCCGGAGATGGCAACGGTGCCATCGGGCAGTCCTTCCGCCGGTTTCACGGTGAAAGTGGTGCCTTTTTTCAGGCGGATCAGCTCCAGCGGCGCGGAATTGTCGACGCTTTCGAGCGCGTAGACCAGCGGTCCGCGCAGGATCGCCGCACGCCCGATATCCGCACTGACTCTCGGATTGGCATGGAGCACCCGGACCGGCATATCGAAATTCCATTCGATGCGGTCGCCTTTCTTCCATGCGCGACGCATCCGGACATAGCCTTTTTCCGGAGAATCGGAAACGGGTTTGCCGTTCAGCGCGAGGGTCCAGTTCCGGCACCATCCCGGAATCCGGAGGGCGATGGTACATTCTCCGGAGGCTTCCAGAATTTCCAGAGAGCCGGATCCGTCGTATGGATAGGAACCGGAG
>DDJH01000114.1:0-8310 GCA_002338895.1 Lentisphaeria bacterium UBA1829
GGATCAGAACCCACGGGGACTCGAACCCAGGACCCAATGATTAAGAGTCATTTGCTCTACCAACTGAGCTATGGGCGCAGTATCAGGAATAAACCCGATGAGAGAAATATACCGTTTCTTCCTGAAAATGCAAATGAAGTTCTGAAAAAATATTAAAATTCCATCCGTTCGGTCTTGATCTCGGAATGAAACGACTCTCCTTCCGGTGTCAGACACACCTGGATCCAGCGCTGAACCTCCTGATAAATGAGATCAAACCTCTGCGCCAGCATGCAGATCCCCGGATACCCGCTCAGAGACTCCAGACGGTCAAAACAGAGCAGCTTGAAGTCCGTTCCCGGATTCAGTCCGAACGACCGCGACGCCGTGATGAACGGGATCACCAGATTCGACCCCAGAATAAAGATCGATTCCGGCCGCCGGGTCCGATGAAACAGCGTCGACGCAATCTCCGAAATCTCCCCCGGCACATCCCGGAACTCCCGGATGAACAGACTGTCCGGCTTCAACTCCGCCTTCAACTCCACCGCCGATTCAAAAAACGCCAGAATCCGATCGTACTGATAGGGATGCATTGTCCCGGCCGCCTGCGCAATCAGCGTGATTTCCGGTCCGCCTTTCCGGATCAGCCACTCCATCCCCTCCCGGATGCTCGCCTTCGAATCCGTGATGACATGGCTGTAGGTCTTGTACTTCCGATTCAGAAGAAGCTGAGGAACTTTGTTCGCCGCAAAAAAATCCATGATGTGAATGTTGCTCATCGACGGCATCAGCCAGACAACCGCATTGCCCGGCAGGCAGATCCGTGAAAAAAATCCGCTCAGCTGTCCCGCTCCGATCCCGATCACCTGAATCTCCGACAACCCCCCCTGAAACAGCAGATCCCGCAGACTGAGCGAAAGCTCCTGACTCGGCTGCGTATCCGCTACCAGATACAACGTGTGAATCCGCTTGTCCGGCCGCATCTCATGCACATACGTCCGCGCCCCCTGCCGGGCGCACAGATACCCCGATTCCACCAGATTCCGGATCGCCCGCTCCACCGTCGTGCGCGAACAGTGATATTTCCGGCAGAGCTGGTGGCGTGACGGAATCGGATCTCCCTTCTGCGCTCCGCTTTCCAGCAGTTCCGCAAAAATCTTATTCTGAATGTAATCTGTCTTTTTCAGCATTGTCCGCTCCTTTTCTCTGAAAAGGAAAATAGTACAAGTTTTCAACTTTTCAATCTTCTTAACTTGCAAAAACAAGACAAGAATACAAGTTATTTCTCTTTTTCCCCGGGATTCCCTTTGCAAAGCCGTCCGGACGGATTTATCTTATTTTCAGAAGAGGATCTTCCATCAACAACCAGAAAGGAAAGGATTTCTGCCATGGACCAGGTGAAAATCGGTATTATCGGTGTTGGAAACATGGGAAGTGCCCATGTCGTCAGCATCGGACAGCTCGCCAATGCGAAGCTGACGGCGATTTGCGACATCAACCCGGAAANNACGCCGTGATCGTCGCCACGCCCCATTACTTCCATGTTCCTCTCGCCATTGAAGCTCTGAAAAACAAAAAGCATGTCATTGTCGAGAAGCCCATCTCGGTTCACAAAGCTCTTGCGGAAGAGCTCGTGAAGGCGGCGAAGAAATATCCCAAACTCAAACTCGCCGCCATGTTCAACCAGAGAACGCTGCCCGCCCATCGGAAGATCAAACAGCTCATCGACAGCGGCGAACTTGGTGAAATCCGCCGCGTCAACTGGATCATNNTACGATTCCGGCGACTGGCGCGCAAGCTGGCGCGGAGAAGGCGGCGGTGTCCTGCTCAACCAGTGCCCCCATCAGCTTGATCTGATGCAGTGGTTCTTCGGAATGCCGAGCAAGGTCTCCGCGGTGCTGACCCTCGGAAAATATCACGATATCGAGGTCGAGGACGATGTGACCGCGGTTCTGGAGTATCCCAACGGAGCAACCGGAGTGTTTGTCGCAACCACCGGCGAGGCCCCGGGAACCAACCGGCTTGAAATCGCCGCCGAACGCGGGCGGCTCGTCTTTGAAGAAGGTAAACTCCGCTTCAAACGCAACGAAATCCCCACCTCCAAGTTCTGCCGCGAAACGAAAACTCAGTTCGACCGCCCGGAAACATGGGATATCGAAATCCCGGTCAACAACGACGGCTCCCATCAGCATCGCGACATCATTGAAAACTTCTGCAACGCCATTCTCAAAGGCACTCCGCTGATCGCTCCGGCAACCGAAGGCATCCGCGGTCTCGAACTCGGAAACGCCATGCTCCTTTCCGGTTTGAAAAAGAAAACCGTCGAACTGCCCATCGATGCGCAGGCGTTTGCGAAGATCATGGACAAGCTCATTGCAAAATCCCGCTATGTCAAGAAAACCGTCACCCCGTCGGAAACGGTCGATTTCTCAAAATCGTTCCAGAAGTAACAACTCCGCGGAAGACGAAGAAAAAAGCCCGCCGAATGCTGAACATGCATCCGGCGGGCTGCTCTTTTTGATTCGTACGAATCGTGTTGTCGGAAAAGCCTTTACTCCTCTTCGGTATATTCGTAGCGCTGCTTGTCAGAGGTGGAGGATTTGTATTTGAACGTATTTTTCGCCTTGTCCTGATCCATTCCCTCGACGCGGCCGTCCGCCATCAGGAAGTTGCCGCGGAAGTTGTGACGGAGCGCCGCTGTGTAGTTGGTGGAACTCTCCTCTTCTCCGAGAACATAGCTCTCTTCCTTGACGTCTCCTTTATATGCGGAGTCTGCCGCCAGGGCAAAGGAGGAATCCATCTCCGTCCGAATGCGGTAGTAAATNNCTTTTTTCTCGAATGCGGTAGTAAATACCGGATGATCCGACCTGCGTTCCATAGGTGGCAGTTCCTTTCGGAACACCGTAGGCATTGAAGGCTCCGGGATTGTTTCCGGAAAGGAGCGGACAGTTCACAACGGTTCTGTCGGTTTTCCGGGCATCGGCGAAGGGAGCCTTGTCCAGATATTTCTTCCGTGCCAGTTCCCCGTACCACGGACGCGTGGTCCCCGTGCTTTGCAGAAGTGCGTCTTCCGAGGTGGATTGTGTCCCGGGGGTGCCGAGCGTGCCGCCGAAATCGGCCGGCGGGAGTTTGTCTTCATTGTCGTTTGCAAACAGGGTGAAGGAGGCTCCGACCTGCTTCAGGTTGCTGGAACAGGCGGTTGCAAGCGCACTGACCCGGGAGCGGTTCAGCGCGGGCAGCATCAGCCCCGCAAGGATCGCGATGATGGAGATGACGACGAGGAGTTCCGTCAGAGTGAAAGGATGTTTTTTCATGGTTCAAATCCTTCTGTTAAATTATTCCGGTTTTGTAACGATTCCGCCCCAGGAGGTCGCATAGCGCGTAGTCTCTGTCACCGTGATATTTCCCGGCAGGCCCTCTCCGGTATAGACAGCGATCGGCGTCAGAAGTTTGATTTTCCGGTCGTTTACTTCTGAACTTCCCGCATACAGGGAGAACTCCATGCTGGATTCTCCATCCACGCGGTACAGAATCGTATAGGGTTTCCCCCACGGATCCAGATAGGTCTTTCCTTCCGCATAGGAGGGCGGCGGATCCAGAAACACCATTTTCTTCACATTGTTTTTATATCCGGAAGTAATCTTCTGGGTATGGTTGCTGGGATCATACATGGTGAGCATGGTGAAAAGTTTGTAATAGGCGGATGTTGTTCCGACATCGCTTTCCTGTTTGAGCTCGTTGTCGGTCGGGGCATAGAGATTGTTGAATGTAGCAGTTGGAGCGGATGCTCCGTCTGACGCTGCTGCCGGATTGGGCATCTGGCCGTATTCCGCTTCGAAATTCTTGATGGCGAGGGCGATCGCGTTGCATTCGGCGGAAGCCTTGTTGAGTCTTGCGCTTGAGCGGGCGCTGTTCAGGACCGGAATCGCCAATCCGACCAGAATTGCGATGATTCCGACCACCATCAGGATTTCGACCAGCGTGTAGGATCTTCTTTTCATTTGCAAAACACTCCTTCTTTCTTCGTGTTTTCCTGTTCTGTGTCAGAGTATACAACATTTTTCTCCTGAAGTCAACCCCGGAGCGGAAAAAATTAAGTTTTTTTGTATTCCCCGTCTTGCGTGGAAACGCCCCGCTTCTCCGTTAAAATCTGAAAAAAAATCCTGAACCGTTTGAAAAAAGATGAAAATGCTGTATTTTACAACAAAATTTTAAACATCGAAAAAACACCGGGGGAGCCGATAACTATGGAAGAAACACCAGTCCTGAAACGCGGAATTCTGCGCCACATTTCCGTGAAGGCACGCCCGATGCTGACACCGCTGCTTTCGGGAATGGTCGGGAATCTGGATACGGTCAGCGACCTGGACCGGAAAACGGAGGATCTGGAAAAAATCGTCTCCCGAATTCTCGGAGAGAACGGGAAACGGAAAATCTGGTCCCAGATCCTTTCTTCCGACATTCTTGCGCTGCGGAAGAGCCTCCGCCTTTCGCAGACGAAATTCGGACGCCTCACCGATGCGACACGCTTTTCCGTGGGGCACTGGGAACATGCGAAAACGATCCCGCACCCCAGCCAGAGACAGTGCATTTTCGAGATCGCCGAACTCAGCCTTTCGAATCTGAAACGAATCCGGAAATCCCTCCACGACTGACCGAACCCATACGGAAAAATGGGGAACCATTTTTCCGGGTCAAGGACAGAGTGTCCTNNAGAGCACGAAACCAACCCCCTGAACACACCCTTTCCCCCTCGAAACGCTCCAAAAAACAGGTCACACTCACTTTCTTAAAAATGCGCCATTTTGACACAATATTAAAAAAATAAAAATGCGTCATTTTGTCCCGTTTTTAAAGAAACAATCCCTTCCTCACGCAGAAAAAAGAATTGGCATGCGATCTGCTGAATACCGTTTTGCAACAGTCAAACGAAACAAAACCGAAAAAATAAAAACAGGAGGTTCGATTATGCATCACATGACGAAATGGCAGAGAAAGGGAAACCACTATCAGCCGACTCTTTACGGATTGGATGAATTGCTCAATGAGATGTTCGGACCGATGAGCGACTTCACACCGGAATTTCTGAATACCCCGCACCACAGAAGACTGGAAATGAAGGTCGACCGCGACCATGTCACCGCACGCCTTGCGGTACCGGGATGCAAGCCGGCCGACGTGAACGTGGAGGTTCTGGGCGATTATCTGACAGTCCGTGCGAAACGCTCCGACAACGTCGAACCGGGCAAGGACAAACACTACATCCGCCGGGAACGCTCCTTCGAGAGCTATGAAGAGACCGTCAAACTTCCGGTGAAGGTCAAAGGCTCCGAATGCAAGGCGAAATGCGCCGACGGCGTTCTGACCATCACAATGCCGCGGGAAGGCGAAACGAAACCCGCCGCTCACGTTGTCAACGTTCAATAACATTTGCAGAAGAAGGAGATTCAATCATGAGTGAAGATACAGTCAAAGTGGAAAACAAGACGGAAAACGAAGCCCTGGTCCTGATGCCGCTTGTCGATATTCTGGACGGAAACGACGGAATCACAATGTGGTTCGAAGTCCCCGGCGCCAACAGCAAAACCGTTGAAATCGAGGTCAAGGACCGCGTGATGACCATGAAAGCCGCAAGCTCGCTGCGCAGAGACGGTCAGCCGATCGTCTTCAAGCGCGAATTCCAGCTTTCCGACGGCATCGACGTCGAAAAGATCACCGCCAAGACCCAGGACGGCGTCCTGACTCTGAACCTGCCGAAGGCCGACAGCGCCAAGGTTCACAAGATCACGGTGGAATAATCATCCTCCACAGGTGACCCATACCCCCTTTCACAAGGGTTCATATAGACGGCGGCGGAAAGTCCGGAAAGGAGATTTTCCGCCGCTTTCTTCTTGCTTTTTTTCCGTTTGAATGATATGTTCCCGACAACAAGCCGGAGGTGCCGATGATGTCTGATTCAATCCGTTCCCCTTTCGCGGGCAGCTGGTATTCCGCGGATCCCGCTGAACTGAAAACCTTCTTTGCGGAAGCCGCGGGAGAGGTGAAAAGCGATCCCGGAACCGTGGCGCTGATTCTTCCTCATGCCGGATACGTCTATTCCGGGACGGCTGCGGCGCTGGCGGCGGCAAAGGTGCGCGGACTGCGGTTCGAACGGGTGATCCTTCTGGCTCCGTCGCACCGGGCGTATTTGGAGAACCGCTGTTGCGTGCCGTCGGCTTCGGCGTTTGAGACGCCGCTCGGGAAGGTGAACGTGGATACGGAATCTGTCGCCCGGCTTCTGAAATCGCCGCTGTTCTGCGCGGACGACCGGATTCAGAGAGAGGAACATGCCGCTCAGATCGAACTGCCGCTCCTCCAGGAGATGCTTCAGGGAGGTTTTGCCGTCCTGCCGCTGATTGTCGGATGCTGCTCCGCGGAGACACTGAAGGCGGTGGCGGCGGAACTGAAGAGCCTGACGGGAAAAGGCACTCTCCTTGTCGCCAGCTCCGATTTCACACACTACGGAGCCGCCTACGGGTACGTGCCGTTCCGCGAGCCGATCCGCGAAAATCTGAAAAAACTCGATTTCGGCGCATTCGATCGAATCGAAGAGAAGAATCCGGAACGCTTCCGCGCATACATTGAGAAAACCGGAGCGACGATCTGCGGAGCCCAGCCGATCGAACTGCTGCTCCGCCTTCTTCCGGAGAACGTCGAATGTTCGCTGGAGGCCTACTACACGTCCGGCGATGTGACGGGGGACTTTTCCAGCAGCGTAAGCTACCTCAGCGCCTCGTTCCATACCGTCCGGGAGACGGAGGGCGACGGGGAAAACCTGACCGGAACGGATCGGAAACTGCTGCTCGAACTGGCACGGGCGACGATTGCACGAAAGTTCCATCCGGACACCCCTCTTCCGGATCTCTCCGCCCTCTCGCCGGCCGCGTACCGGAAATGCGGAGTCTTTGTCACGCTGAATATCGGCGATGCGCTGCGCGGATGCATCGGAGAAATTCTTCCGGTCCGTCCTCTTGTGAAAGGGGTTGCCGCACGGGCGCTCTCCGCGGCGTTTCACGATCCGCGCTTTTTCCCGCTCCGGGAGTCGGAGCTGGGCGAAATCACCATCGAGATTTCCGCTCTGACGCCGCCGCATCCGGTTGCGTCGTGGCAGGAGATCGAACTGGGCAGACATGGAATCCTGCTCCAGAAAGGCGATGCCGGAGCGGTGTTCCTGCCCCAGGTCGCTCCAGAGCAGGGATGGACGCTGGAAGAGACGCTGACGCATCTTGCGCTGAAGGCCGGTTTGAATCCGGACGACTGGCGCGAAGGCGCGTCGTTCGAAGTGTTTGAAGCGATCGTGTTCCGGGAGAAATAAGAGACGAATGGAGACAGGCCGGAAGGAGAAAATCCCTCCGGCTTTTTTTTATTTTTCCGCGGGCGTTTCGGTAGTGAACGGAGCGGCGGGCAGGGCGCTTGAATTGGTCAGATTGCCGAAGACGGTGCATCCCCAGTCGTAGCGGACCGCGGCCGGATTCGGAATGGCGGGATGGGAGACCAGAACGGTATTCCCGTCGATTTCCGCATGAGCCCATTGCCAGACCCCGTCCGCGCCGCGGATGGCGAATCCTTCCAGAGGACTTGCGGGGCTCTTCCGTCTGACGTGTCCCGGAGCTTTTCCTTCCTGAACTTCATAGCGTTTTGGCACGTCTGCCGCACGGAGTCCCTCCGCATGATCGAAAAAGAGACGGATTTTCCCGTTTTCAACTTTCGCTTCCCGGTAGAGGGGACCGGAGAAGGGGAGGGGGCGGCCGTAACATTTTGCCAGTGCGATTCCGGCAAGACGTTCTCCCACCTCCCGTTTCCGTCGAGGATGAACGTCGGCACTCTCCCCCAGATCGATCAGGACCGCCATCGCGGTTCCCGGCACGGCCTTCGATGTGAGGAACTGGCTGTTGCGCAGTCGGGCCCATGGCGGATTCGAATTCGGATCTTCTGGAACGGGTCCGAAACCCGGAAGCTGACAGAACAGGAAGGGAAGATTCGGACGGCGGAGTTCGTTTCTCCAGTCGGCAATCATCCTGGAGAAATGGTGCTGATAGGCCTCCGGGATCGCGGAATCCTGTTCGCCCTGATACCAGATGACGCCGGCGACGGTCATGTTGCGAAGCGGGGAGAGCATCCCGTTTCGGAGGAAGGTCCACGCGGTTGGAGGATCGAAGGTCGGGTACGGCGCGGTTCCGTCGGGCAGGGGAGGATAGAGCAGCTCGGTTCTGGTTTCCCACTGGAGGGGAATTTCGTATTTTCCGGAACAGAGCCGGATGGTGTCGGGAGCGAGGATGGCGCCGTCGG
>DDJH01000114.1:8323-10033 GCA_002338895.1 Lentisphaeria bacterium UBA1829
GTAGCGTCCGTCGTCGGTTCTGCCGGGAATAAACGGACGGCAGACCGGTTGTTCGCTGATGGCGGTGTGATGGCGTCCGTCGACAAATTCAATGTCATGTCCGTTGCAGAGCACCTTGCGGTACATGTTGCGGACCGTGAGCCCGCGCAAAGCAAAGGCGGAGTTCTGCATCTCCGGCGGAATGGAGACGGTTGTACGGAACCAGTGGACTCCACGCGGAGGCCGGATCGTTCCTTTGAGTTCAATCGGCAGCCACTTTCCGGAGGAGAGAACGGTCCGGGGATTCTGAAGCTTGTTCGGCTGATAGAGCGCGTGGACGGAGCGGCACCAGCGGATGAATTTCTGCTGGGCGGCGAGATCGGCATCCTGCTTCCGGAGTTTTTCTGCGGTTCCGGGGGCGGCGAGCAGGGTGTCGCGTCCGGTCCACTGGAAAACGGAGGTCCCGCCGATGGAATTGTCGAGGATTCCGACCGGGACATTGAGTTCGCGGTTCAGCCGTTCCGCAAAGAAATACCCTGCCGCGGTAAATTTCGGCGTATTGACCTTCGAAGGCTTTTTCCAGCTTCCGGTTCGGAGATCCCTGACGGGAGAAGTGGCGTTTTTGTACGGGACATGAAAGACCCGGATCGGTTTTCCGATCGACTGGCGGACCGCATCCTCCCAGTTGATGCAGGGAAACTGATTGGGGTATGGCCCGATGATCTTTGCCATATTGGACTGACCGGCGGCGATCCAGACCTCCCCGAGGAGGATATCGCGGACCTGGATGGTGTTTTTCCCCTGAACGGTCATGGAGAAGGGGCCGTTTCCGGGAACGGATAGAAGATTGAGGCGGACGATCCAGGATCCGTCGGATGCGGCGATGGTTTCCGCACAGGCATTTTCGAGTTGAACGAGGATCCTTTCTCCGGGGGAAGCTGTGCCCCAGACCGCGGTTGCGGAGGAGCGCTGAAGAACCATGTGATTCCGAATGAGCGGGGAGAGCCTGACGCCGGCGGAAAGAGCGGGAGCGGAGGTCATGACCGGAAGGTTGGTCGATTTTTTCATGATGTTCAAAGTCCCTTGTGTTGACAGTCTGGAGAAAAGCGGAGCTCAATACCGGGGGACAATAGCGGATCGGGAGGAAAAAAGCAAGGAAAAAAGCAGAAAAATTGGAAAAAGTTCAAAATTGTGTGAAAAGAGAATTTGCAAAAATGAAATTCGGCAGTATCTTATAAGACGCAGCAAAAATCAAACAAGTTGCTCGGGTGGCGGAATGGCAGACGCGCTAGCTTGAGGTGCTAGTGGAGCAATCCGTGGGAGTTCGAGTCTCCCCTCGAGCACCATATTTTCTGTATTGGGTGCGAGTCCATACGGAGAGGAGGATTGCTTTGATTTTTGGGAAAGGGCAGGAATTGAAAAGTTCCTGAGAGCCGCCGGGGGAAAGTCCGGCGGGACCGTGCTGCAGTTGCTCGGGTGGCGGAATGGCNNGAGTCTCCCCTCGAGCACCATATAAGGCAGAAGCGGAAAAGAGTCTTTCCCGGAGGCCTCGGGGTTGAAAGGATCCCGGATAAATTGAGTCTGAGAGAGGATTTTTTTTAGAAAAAGTCCGTCTGTTGATTTGAAATGTGGCGGAAACGCTGTATAGTATAGACTCGTTTCCTTTTGAATGAGGGAACGGCAGGCATTTATGCCCACGTGGCTCAGTTGGTAGAGCACGTCCTTGGTAAG
>DDJH01000145.1:0-125 GCA_002338895.1 Lentisphaeria bacterium UBA1829
GACCGGATGATGTATCACACCCCCTGGTCGAACCGTCCGATGAAAAAACTTCCCCTCTATCTTCTGGAGGCCGGGACAATCAATCTCTATACCATGGACACGCAGCATCCGGAACATCAGTTCCC
>DDJH01000145.1:142-2591 GCA_002338895.1 Lentisphaeria bacterium UBA1829
GAAGGATCGCCAGCCTGTTCCGCGTCTTCTGTTCTACGAGGCCGCCGCCCGCTATCTGGGCGACGCGGCGTTCGACAACTGGATGCAGTGGAGCCGGATCCTCTTCCTTGCCGGACTCCGCGACTTCCGCCTCAACGGGGTGGACGGATTCTGCGCATGGACCGACGAACTTTACGCCCATCCGAACAACACCGACCGCGCCGAAGGCGTCAAAGACAACCGCAAGCTCTCCTGGCGCTACTTCACCGAACCGGTCCGAGGCACGGAAGATCATGAATGGATGCGCACCAACAGCTGGTATTTCAAACTCCGCGCCCTCGCCTGTTATCCGTGGCCGGAAGAGTTCGGCCAGGGAAAGCTCCCCGTAAAGGAAAGCCTCTTCGCCTCCCTCTACAAAAACGAGATGCAGCCGCTCTACATCACGCTGACCGGAGAGAAAAACGACCTCTTCACACGGGATCACAACTTCTACGGCGGCGAATCCGTCCGGAAACAGGTTGCCGTTGTCAACGACACGGAAAACCCCGTCACCGTCCGCGGCACCGTCACACTCCGGATCGACGGCCGGGAACACGCCCGCTTCCCGTTCCGGAAAACCGTTGCACAGGGAGCGATCGATTTTCTCCCGTTCACATTCCGTCTTCCGGAAGTGAGCACGAAAACCCGGGCGCGTCTTGTTCTGAAATCGGAGGGTCGAAGCGAGGAATTCGCCCTCACGCTGTTCCCCGCGCCGGATCGGCAAGCACTGCGGAACGCCGCGGCGAAAGCGACTATCGGAATTGCCGCGGGGAAAGCCGGATCCGTTGCGGAAAAGGCCGGTCTCAAAGGCGCGAAAGTCGATCTTTCCAAAGGAATTCCGAAGGGGATTGACGTTCTGATCGTCGAACGCGGCGCGCTCGTCCGGAACACCGACACCCGGGCGCTGAGCACATTTCTCCGGAACGGCGGACAAGTGCTGATCTTTGAACAGGACGATACATCGCTGTATTCACACCGTGTCAACGAACAGCGGCTCGAACACGCCTTCCTCGCGGATGCGGAGCACGAGGCGGTGAAAGGACTCGACAACGAGGATCTGAGCTTCTGGCGCGGCCGTGCGGAAACGGTGGTCGATCAGAAGCGTCCGTCGGAGGCCTTCCGGCACAATCAGTCGGTCGCGCTGGAGAATCCGCATCTGACGAACCGGAATCTGGTTGCCGGTTTTGCGCTGGAGAATCCCTCCTATGGCGCGATTCATCCGATTGTCACCGGCGGATACGACCGCAGTTATGCAGTTGTTCTGGAAGCCCGCTCCGGAAAGGGACGGATTCTTTTCTGCCAGGCGGATGTCTCCTCCCGCTATGGAGAGGATCCTGCGGCGACCCGTCTTGCGGACAATCTTCTGACGAGCATTCTCTCAAAGCCGGCATCCCCGCAGCTTCCGGGCGTCCGCTACACCGGGGACGACGCGGGCAGAGCCTTCCTTTCGCGCCTCGGAATCCGGATCGTGAACGACTCGCCCGTCTGCGTGGCGGGACAGGGAACGATCGACCGGGAGCTTCTGGAAAAAAGCCGGATCATCGTCCGTCTTCCCGGCTCGGCCTACCTTCCGGAGGGCGTGACCATCCGCAAACAGTATCTGACCCGGGAGACCTATCCGCACTTCTGGCACGGGGGCTTCTATCAGTTCCAGCTTCTGAAAGGGATTCTTCCCGGAACGGACTTCCCGGAAAATGCGGGGGATGCGTTCCGCGGTCTTTCCGCATCGGATTTCTATCTCTTTGAAAATCCGCAGACCGAGTCCTTTGAATTTCAGATGGCAAAAGGCGACACCCGCAGTCCGCACGGCACGCTGGCGGAGCTCTTCCGGAACAACCGGAGAACCATTCTCTGTGCATTCTCACCCGCTCTTGTCCGCTACGGCGACGAACGTCGGAAGGTGTATCGGATCTGGTCGGTCGTTTTCCGCAATCTGAATGTGAAAAACGACGCGGAACTCTCCTTTTCCGCCCCGAAATGGGATCTGACCGACAGCGCCTGGACCTTCCTGACCGACCCGGACGGGAAAGGCGAGAAAACCGGCTTTGCCGACGGGAAATTCGGCGGCAGAACCCCCCGTCCGATCCGGACCGGCATGATCTGGGAGGATCAGGGCGTCACGGAGAAGAATCCGTATCTGGAATCCGCCCCGTACTCCGCCTATGACGGCTACGGCTGGTATTTCACCGAACTGGAACTTTCCGACGTCCCCTCCGGTCCGATCTACCTCCATGTCAACGGCATCCGCGACATCGCGACCTTCAAGCGGACCGAGCACCAGAGCACCCTGTTTGTGAACGGCCGGAAGATGCCGGAAGCCGTCGGCATCTACAATGCGTATCTGGGCGGACGCGGCGCGCGTCTCTGGAAACTGGACGCCGGCAAAGTCCTCCGAAAAGGGAAGAATCGGATTGCCATCCGGATCTACAAC
>DDJH01000145.1:2606-12707 GCA_002338895.1 Lentisphaeria bacterium UBA1829
GGCATCCACAAGAATCCGGTCCGCTTTGAATTCGAAGGGAAAAACGCCGATCAGCTTTTCCCGTACGAGTTCAACGAATCCAAATACACCAACGACTTCTTCTGGTGCTGGTGACCGCATCCCCGGAAACGGTCCCCGGGAAAATTCCGGGGGCCGGAGTCGCCGTCAGGGGATCCGGATTTCGAATCCTCTCCGGCAGCCGGAGAGATTCGCGTTTCCCCGGGGATATTTTTCCAGATNNCTCCGCCACCGTGTTGCGCCGCCGAAACAGTAATTTCCGCCATCCGGCGGCGCATTCATTTCATTCCCGAGTCAGCAGACAGGAAAGCGTTCCGCCGGGCAGGAAATCGGTTGCCGCGCGGAAGTGGAGTTTCCCATCGCGGTATTCCGCGGGGATCTCCCGCTCCGCCGGCGTTCCATCCAGTTCCAGCGGGACAATCCGCATGTTCTGCGGAAGGGCAAGAACCATCTCCGCGCTTTTACGCTCCAGCATCTGAGGCAGGGATCCCCAGCTCAGGAGAACCCGGCGGCTTTGATCCTCGAACCGCACGCCGTTGTTGGAAAGATCGCTCAGCTGGACGAGAAGGATTTTCCGGCTTTCCGTCAACTTTTTCCCGTCCAGCGACATCAGGGCGATCGTCTGAAACCCGTTGAGCTTCGCCGATACAATGACCGATCCGGTCAGCCTTCCCGATCCGGTCAGCACTTCACTCCGGGGAGTCACGATCCGCATGGATTTCTCATTCCGGTTCAACGTGATTTCTCCGGTGGAGGAGGTGATTTCGCCGCGTTTCCGCAGAGATTCCAGAGCGGAACGCGCTTTTCCGGAAAGGTTTTTCTCCCAGTTTTTCCGGAGCGGATCGACCTTTTTCACGCCGTCGATTTCCATCTTCTCCGTCAGGGAGCCGATCCGGGTGAACAGGCCGAGTCTCTGGAAATCCATCGGATACGTTCCGGCGCGGCTGTTACCCTTCAACGAGCGGATCTGCTCCGGTGAGAGTTCGAACGCATACGCGCCTGCTGCGGCTTTGACATCGCCACGGACAAAGAGCATGTAGAGGATGCGTTCCGCCATCTGCGCCTGAACATTGTTCACGATGTCGAAATGATTCAGGGGACGGTTGGTGTTTTTCATACCGGAAATTCCGTGTGACCAGGCGAAGCGGTAGAGACCGTCCCAGTCCTGAAGTCCGGCATAGCCGCCGAAGAGGGTCGGGCACTCCGCGCGCCAGATGTTCGGCACGCAGAAATTGAATTCCGTCACGGTGAACGGTTTTCCGAACACGCGGGTTGCCATCAGCTCCCGTGGCGCCGCGGCGTCGGCGCTGATCGACGAGCGGTTGTGAAACACAAACGGGATTCCCCACCGTTTCTGCGGGAAACGCGGATGATCCCAGTACTGGTGATTGTCCACATGATCCAGTCCGGCGCGGAGTCCGGCGATGGTGAACACCATGTAGTTGTTCAGATCGGTGACCATGGCCTTGAGTCCGATCTCCTTTTTCAGGAAGCGCATCTGCTCCCGGATGCACCGCTCCTGAAGAGAATTGAGAAATTCGATGAAGAGGCCGTTCCGGGTGATCCGTTTTTCATCGGCGGAAAGGGAATTTTCACGCAGATACTCCTCAAACTTCCGCAGATAGATCCGGCGTGCGCCGAACGACGTGCGGACGCTGTCCCAGACCCCGATGAGCGCATTTTCGTTGACCAGATTCAGGGAGTAGAGCACCGGATCCTCGGCAAGGGAAAGACCGGTGTAGGGATTTTTCGTACACAGGACCTTCCGGGCAAACGCCTTCCAGTTCCGCATCGCGGCCGGACTGACGGGAACCAGATTTTTCATGCTGTATTCCCCGGTCTGATCGAATTCCGGGATCCGGTCGCCCGCCTTCAGCTTCCGGCTGGCGTAAAGATCGATGCAGACATAGAATCCGCGCTCCTTCAGCCGGGCGATCAGGTAATGGAACTGATTCAGCTTCTTCGGATCAATGGTGAGACTGTCGGCAGCCTTGCGGTTCAACAGTCCCTCCTCGAAATGGTGGAGGCGGACCGTATTATAGCCGAGCCGTTCCGCATTCCGGATGAACTGTTCGACCTCCGCACGATTCGGGTAGTTGGCAGTTCCGACAAGATTCGGCCCCAGAAGACGGATCCGCTTCCCGGGAGCCTTCTCAAACACGAAATGTCCGTTCGGATCTGCGACGATGTGTCCATATTTTCCCGCGGGCATCTCGCGGAAGACGGAGAAATCCAGCGGAGATCCCTCTGCCGTCGTCCCGCCGAACCGGATCGGCAGCCACTCCGGCCCCTTCCGCACCACGAACTCCTCCCGCAGCGGAAGACGGGCCCGGCCATCCGCGAACGCCGCGCCGGCGATCATCCACACCGCATCTCCGGCCCCCCTGACAAATTCCAGACGCACCGGTTTCCCCTTCAGCGGAAATGCCGAAAGATACAGTCCGATCTCCGCGGAAGGCACCTTCCCGTTCCAGACCACATGCGCATTCCGTCCTTCGACCGGACGATACCAGTTTCCGCAGTCGCGTCCCGCGGCGACCGCCACATTTTCCGTCCGTCCATCCGCATACCGGATCCGGAGAAATCCGACCGGCTCCCTTCCCACCGGAGTCCATGCGGAAGCGTGGAGCAGATAAAGATAGCGCATTCCCTCCGGGAAACGGGAGATCTCCACGGCGGCGGACTCCGGTCCGAGCCCCTGTCCGAGCACCAGACACGATTTTCCGCCGTTCCGATCCGGATTCACCGTGTCGATCCGGACATTGTAAAAATTGTGCTTCCCGGTTTTCAGAGAGCGGAGATCCATTTCCGCCCCCTGCCCGGTCCATCCGGGGAACTTCCCGTCATCGCGGAAACTCCGGTTGAAAACACCGGAAAGATCCAGCGGAACGGATTTGACATCGAAGCGGGCGAAATCATACTGGAAATTCAGAGCGAGACTCCAGGATCTTACCATTTCCGGATGTCGTTGTTCGGGCAGGAAGCGCAGCTGATAATACTCCGTTTCGCCGCGGACGAATTTTCCGACGCAGAACAGATGGAAATTTCCGGAGACCGAAAATCCTCCATACGGATCCGTCACCTCCACCTTCCGCGCCTTCCCGCCGAAAACGTTCCTTTTCCGGAACGTCGACGGCATGGAGATCGCTTTTCCATCGATTTTCAGTTCAATTTTCTTATTCAGCGGCAGTTCGACTCCGAGGAACACCTGTTTGCACGGAACAGGCTCCTTCCGAGCATCCAGACGAACCTCCCAGCGGAAGCGTCCTTCCTCCTGAGCCTGAATGGTTTCCGTGATCCGGAAAAGGTCGAATTCCCCTTTCAAGGCAAACTCCTTCTTCGTGTTTTTCGGATACCCGGCATCCGGTTTCACACGCGACTGGCCGATCGGATGCCATGCGGAATCGTAGCGGAGCATGGAAAAGCGGTAACGGCCGTCCAGCGAAAACACCCCGTTCGGGGAAATCTGCATACTTTTCCCGAAATCTGCAGCCGCGCCGAACGGCAGCAGGAACAGGGAGAGCAAAATCATTTTCAAGAAAACTGTCATTTTCACCATCTCCGACTGTAATTTCATTTCTGTTTCAAATCCCACTTTTCCTTATATCTGCGGCTTGTGCTTGTATTCGTTCCGTCCCAGAGATCCCGGAAGGAGAGCGATGCGGCATGACCGTCATGAAACACAGCGTTCAGCCGTCCGGCATGCCGATAGGCCGGCATATTGTTGAGGGATGAGGAATATACCTCTCCGTAAACATCATAATAGATTGTTTTGTTTGCCCGTTCATAGCAGACCATCCAGTCGGTTCCATCCGTAAAAAGGAGTTTGGAAGCGGGACGGCCCACCTGTGCGTTCCGCATCCCCCGATAAGCTCCGCTGCTGTGCTCGGCAAAACTGGGCAGGCCCTCACGGTTGAGTCCGTACGAATACATGACCTGGAAACAGCCAGGCCACGAAGGGGATGTAACAGACCGGGCAAGAGAGGCATTTGGACAAATCAGTCCGCCCGGCCAGTAGTAACCGATCTCCGGAGTCAGTTTCGCATACGGGCGGAGCTGATAAACCCATCGAAGATCCGTGAATTCTCCCACGGTATTGACACCGGGGCACCATCCGTCATAATCGTCCTGATAGAAGATGGTGAACTTTCCGAAGGAGTTCAGAATATTCATACAGGTGATCGTACGCGCCTTCTCTCTTGCGGCATTCAAAGCGGGCAGAAGGACCGCGGCAAGAATGGCGATGATCGCAATCGTGACCAGCAATTCTATCAGGGTAAAGTTTTTTCCCGTCTTTTTCATAGAGATCTCCCCGTTGTTGTTTTCACAGTTCCAGAAGGTAGACACCGCGTTTCCCGTCATGGGTCGAATCCACGGTGACGAAGCGGCCGTCCGGGCTCCAGCGCGGATGGAGATCGCAGCGGGTCTCCACCGTCGGGACCGGTTCGTGATGAAAGGTTCCGAGCAGTTCCCATTCTCCGGTCTGCGCGTTGATCCGGATCAGTTTCTGGCGGGAGTCGGCATCGGGATAGCTGTCGGCGAGGATCCATTTCCCATCCGGGGAAAAGACCATGTGCGCCATGCCGCCGTGACTTTCCGAAAGCTCCCGGGCAAGAAAGGGACGTCGGCTTTCGTCGAACACCACCGCGCCGTGTCCGGATCCGGTCCAGTCCGCATCGACCAGAATTTCGCGCGGAGTCCGTCCCCAGATCTGGTGGGAGATGAACTTCTGCCATTGGCACTCGGAAAGCACGCACTCCGCATCGCCGCCCTCCAGGGAGCTGGTGTACAGAAACGTCTTCCAGCGGATGTCCTTCCGCCGGCACGATTCCGCGCACTGACGGAACAGCCAGAGCACACGCGTCGAATCGCAGTTGACAATCGCATGGTTCAGCCAGATGTGCTGCCCCGGAAGGCCGTATGCGTACGGATGGCGTTCCATCATTGTCCGGTAACTCACAATCAGCTTGATTTCTCCGCTTTCCAGATTGATCCGGAAGATTCCGTCCGAATCCGGATCCGCCGGATGCAGATCTTCGCTGAGAAGCGCGTCCGCATAGCTGTACCCGCGGCGCGGAATCCGGGAAAAGTTCAGGGAGACCACCCACTTCCCGTCCGGCGACATCGCATACACCGGAAGCTCATAACGCCCGACCACGCCTTTCCCGATCTGGAAAATCCGCGCCACCAGCCGCTTCTCCTTCTCCTCGTAATCGTTGTAGATGAAACAGTCCGGCCGATGTTTCAGGAACAGCTCCATACTCCCCTGCTGATGGCACCATGCCCGCGTCTCGGTCATCGGCTCATAGTTTCCCGCCCGGTCCAGAAGCCCGATCTCCGCTCTCTCCCCCCGCTCCGGAAGACGGTCGATCTGCGGAATTTTCAGAACCAGATGCCGCCGGATCTCCCCATCCCACGGATTCCGGTCGTAGTACCCGAAAAAATAGTGCCCGTCATCCGGAGAGAGTTTCCTCCACGAATGTTTCCGGTCAATCTCCTTCCTCATCTCCATGCACCTCCTTTTTATTTATTCGTATAAGCAATCAAGAAAAAAAATCATGTCGATTCGCGGATCACCAGACGGCAGGGGATGGAAAGGAACTCGTGATGATCCGGATTTTCCAGCGAAGCAGAAAGTTCTGCAATCAGAGCATTCGTGATCCGTTTGCGCGGCTGGTCGACCGTGGTCAGAGAAGGCGTAAGATACGCGCCGGTGGAAATATTGTCGAATCCCGCCAGCGCGATGGCATCCGGAATGGAATATCCGGCCAACGCGATGGCCCGCTTGGCTCCGAGTGCGAGTTCGTCATTGTGCGCAAAAATGCCGTCGGTTTCCGGATGACGCTTCAAGTAGGCCTCCGTCGCGCGGAATCCCGGACGCATGGAATCGTCCGACGCGGGGGAAAACGGGATCGGAGAAAGAGGCAGTCCGGCCTCTCGAAGCGCATCGGAATAGGCCCGGAAACGGGGTTCCTTCTCCAGCGCCGCACCGAGATACGCAATCCTCCGCCGGCCGCGCGCGATCAGAAAACGCATCAGCCGCAGAGCCGCGTGATACCGATCCGGAAGAACCTGACTGACCCCCAGATTCAGCGGATCGTCCCCTCCGTACAGCACCAGTGCGATTCCATCCTCCTTCAGCGGGAGCAGTTCCCGTCCGCCGTTTGCCAGTCCGATCACGCCCGCCACACGCATCTGGCGCAGAATCTCCACGGTCCTGCGCAGCTCCTCCGGAGTCTCCGCGGGAGCGAAATAGAGCAGGAATCCACGCGGACGCAGCTGGTTCTGAATCTCCTGAAAGAGTTCCGCGTAGAACGGATTGGTCAGTCTCGGGAAAACGGCTCCGATCAGACTGGTCCGCCCTCCGCGCAGCATCTGCCCCGCGAGGTTCGGCTGATAGCCGGCATCCTCCGCGAGTTTCCGCACCGACTCCCGCAGCTTCGGAGAGATCCGTTCCGATCCCTTCAGCGCCATGGACACCGCCGCCTGCGTGATATTCAATGCCCTTGCAATCTCTTTCTGCGTCATGATGGAACAATCCTGTCTCTTTTTTTGCTTATACGTATAATTTTACCATAAATCCCACCATTTGTCAAGAGGGGGGAAGAGTATTTTTCCGGAAAATCGGAAAATGGCGGAAAAAGAAACGGTCAGGAAGCATCCGGAGACTTGAAATCGGGGGAAAAAGCTGTACGGTACCAAATCACCGGTTCCGGCGTAACGACAAGGAACGGTTCCGCAGCAATCCGGGTCACAGATTAAATCAGAAAAAAGGATCTTCACATGGCATTCAAATTGGATCTTCCGGATCAGGTCACGCTGGTTACGGAACGCGGGGAGCACATCCTTGCTCCGGCGGAGAATATGACGTTTCAGGATGTCTCGCTTGCACTCACTTCGGAAGACGACGGCTTGAAAATCGAAATCACCGCCGACCGGACTCCGCTGAACTTTCTCTTCCTGCGCTGGAACAGACGCCTTCCTGAAAACGCCCTCTTCCTCGGCGACGCCTGGGAACGCACCTATGGCGATCTCCAGTGGCGCACCCACGATCCCGCCCGCATGATGCCGTGGTACTTCCTGATGCACGAAGGAACCCGGACCGCCGGCTTCGGAGTCCGGGTCCGCCCGGGCGCCTTTGCCCTCTGGACCGAAAATCCGTCCGGGATCGCCCTCTGGCTGGATCTCCGGAACGGGAGCAAAGGGGTTCTTCTGAACAACCGGACTCTCCACGCGGCAACCGTGGTTTCCGCGGAGTACGACGGGATCTCCGCATTTCAGGCCGCCCGCGAATTCTGTGCAAAACTCTGCTCCGATCCGCTTCGTCCGCCGTTCCCCGTCTACGGCGGGAACAACTGGTACTACGCCTACGGAAACACCTCGCACAAGGAGGTGCTCGAGGACTGCGACTGCATCGCCTCCTTCTGCGAAGGACTCGAAAACCGTCCGTTCATGGTTCTGGACGACGGCTGGGAAGTTCTGCACCGGAAACCGGGCAACTCCGGCCCCTGGGACCGCGGAAATGAACGGTTCCCGGATATGCCCCGTCTTGCGGCCGAAATGCGGGAACGCGGTGTCCGGCCGGGGATCTGGTTCCGTCCGCTCTGGAACCTGGATCCTGCCATTCCGGAGTCCCTGCTTCTTGCGGAAAAGAACGGTTACGGACACCGCTTCCTGGATCCCTCCCAGCCCGGCGCCCTGGAAATTGTGCAGAACGACATCCGCCGGATCGCCGGATGGGGATTCGAACTGATCAAACACGACTTCACCACCTGGGACATCTTCGGCGGATGGGGATTCCAGATGAGACCGTGGCCCGCCGGAGGAGACTGGACGTTTGCCGACCGGTCCCGCACCTCCGCGGAAATCATCGTCGCACTCTACCGGGCGATTCTCGATGCCGCGGGCGACACCCTGATCCTCGGCTGCAACACCATCGGCCACCTCGGAGCCGGACTCATGCACCTCTCCCGGATCGGCGACGACACCAGCGGAAAACGGTGGGACAGAACCCGGAAAATGGGCATCAACACCCTCGCCTTCCGCCTCTGCCAGCACCGGACCTTCTTCGATATCGACGCCGACTGCGTCGGCATCATGGGCAACACCATCCCCTGGGAGCTGAATCTTCAGTGGGCCGAACTTCTCGCCAAAAGCGGAACGCCCTTTTTCGCCTCGATCCGTCCGGGCGTTCTCTCCTGTGACCAGCACGCCGCGCTGAAGCCGCTCTTTGCCGCAGCATCCAAAGGCGAATCCTCCGCACTCCCCCTCGACTGGCTCCACAGCACAACGCCCTCCGAATGGAAGCTGGATGGAGAAATCCGCTGTTTCGACTGGTTTTCCGATACGTGCGGCGGTCTGCCCGAATTCCTTCCGCAACACTGAGGAGCGGATCACTCCTCTTTTCCGGGAATGAAACGGATGAAGGGAGAGAAGCGCCGCATGAGAAGCGGTTCTTCTCTCCCTTCTTTTTCTCCTCCGCCGGACACGCGGGGAAGAGGGCTCTTTCTCAGAGCGATTTTCCCAGACGATACGCCTTTTCGGGGTACTCGGTCCTCTGCACCGCACCAACCGGCCAGACCCCCGGAGCGATCACCCGTCCGGCATCACTCCAGCCGAGATACTCCAGCAGCACCTCGTAATGATTCAGGATCGGCCCCTCCTTTCTGCGCGAATCGTCCGCATAGGTCATCAGCAGCACCGCTTTTTTCGGGACATGGATCAAGCCGTTGATCGAATAGAAGCGGTCGATCACCGTCTTGAGCTGCGCGGAGATTCCGAAATAGTACATCGGCGTGGCAAACACGACGGCGTCCGCACCGGGAAGATGGGTTCGGATGAATTCAAAATCGTCCTGAAACACGTATGGCCCGTTCATTCCGCACCGGTTGCACGCGATGCAGGGGTGGACCTTCCGGAACGCGCAGTCGAACCGCACAACCTCATGTCCGGCCTCCTTTGCGCCCCGGATCAGAAAATCCGCCAGCGTGCCGGAGTTGCCGTTTTTCCGGGGACTTCCCGTAAGAACAAGAATTTTCATTTTCCCTTTTCTCCCTGAAGCAGTTTTTGCTTTTTCCTCCGCCCCGCTCAGCAGCGACGCTCCGCCCAGAGCCGTCACAGCCATGGCGGCGGCCAGCGAATTTTTCAGAAATTCTCTTCGATTCATCACTCTTCTCCCGATCCGGCGGACCGGCCGGATCACTTCATTTTCATCTCCGGGACAAGCGGATTCTGATCGAGCAGTTCCAGTTTCCGCACCATCTCCAGCGAACGCTGCTTGTAGGTCCGGAAATGGGGCGTGCGGATATGTCGTTCATAGGCGGCGCGATCGGCATAGATTTCCAGAATGGTGATCCGTTCCGGATGCTCCTTCTCCTGCATGGAATACATCATTTCCACACCGGGCTCCTCCGCCATGGAGCGCCGTCCGCACTCGGCGACCAGCGCAAGATATTCCGGGATCCGGGCCGGATCCACTTCGATCCGCGAAAGACGGATGATTTTTTCTCCTGAGGAAGTGTTCATACTGTTTTTCTCCAAAGCATTCAGAAAATCGAGAGCGATCTGCAAACCGTCGCGGTATGCGTTCTCCATTCCGGGATAGGTCAGGAACGCGTGGAGCGTTCCGGGCAGGAGGCGCCAGGTCACCCGGACCCCTTCCCGGAGAAGACGGTCGGCGAAGGCGCGTCCCTGATCCCGGAGCACATCGCACTCGGCCGCCGCGATCCATGTTTCCGGCCAGCGGCGGAACTCCCGGGCAAGAAGCGGGGAAACCGACGGATCCTGTGCAAGAGTTCCGGGGGCATACGATTAGTTGAACGCCTCCATCAGAGAGCGGTCGAGTCCGAATCCCCGCCCGAACTTCCGCCACGACTCCGAGTTGTCGCTCTTTGCAAGAACAACCGGATAATAGAGCAGAATCCCCGCAATCTGTGAACGCAGTTTCCCCGCGGCACAGGCGGCAAGATTTCCCCCGGCGCTGTCCCCGGCAAGATAGATCCTCCGATACCCCAGCGTCTGAAGATGGCGGACCGCTTTCAACGCATCCTCCAGCGCGGCGGGCGCCCGGTGTTCCGGAGCAAG
>DDJH01000234.1:0-4360 GCA_002338895.1 Lentisphaeria bacterium UBA1829
CTCCCGCCAACGCGATCCGGGACATTGCCGACCGGATGTCGCTCAAAAGCATCCGGAAGGAGATCGACAAACTCGCCGGGGAATCCGGGAAAACGGAAGAGGAGGACGCATCGCTCTTCTCCTTCCACGAGCCCCGGGAGCCGGAAGCCGGGAAAAATGCCGGCAAGGAAACCGGAACCATGACACAGATGGATCTTTTCGGATGACAGCAGAACTGATTCTCAAAGAAGGGCGGGAAAAATCGCTTCTCCGCCGCCATCCGTGGATCTTCTCCGGAGCGATTGCGGAAATCCGCGGGCACGTGATCCGGGGATGCGACAGTGTCATACGGGATTCGAACGGACGCTTTCTGGCGACAGGGGCATACTCCCCGGAATCCCGTCTTGCCGCGCGCGTCTGGAGTTTTCAGGAGGGCGAAGCGATTGACGCCTCCTTTTTCGCCCGGAAATTCGAACAGGCGTATCGTCTGCGGAAAACCGTGTTCGGCGGTACGCTTCCGGAGGCCTTCCGTCTGATCCATGCGGAATCCGACGGACTGCCCGGCGTGACGGTCGATCTCTATGGCGACTACGCGGTCTGCCAGCTGAGTTCCGCCGGAGCGGAGTTTCACCGGGCGGAGATCGCCGATGCCATTCTGCACTATGCCCGGGGAGTCTACGAGCGCTCCGACCTGGACACCCGTCTCAAGGAGGGTCTGGAGCAGCGAACCGGTCCGCTTGCCGGAGCGGAGCTTCCCGAAACGATTGATTTTCTGGAAAACGGAGTCCGCTTCCGAATGAATCCGCGGACCGGTCACAAGACCGGCTTCTATCTGGATCAGCGGATCAGCCGGCGGACCGTTGCGGAAGCGGCGAAGGGAGCCAGACGAGTCCTGAACTGTTTCTGCTACACCGGGGGCTTCGGTCTTGCGGCGATTCACGGCGGGGCGGAGCATGTGCTGAATGTGGACTCTTCCGCAGCGGCGCTGGAACTGGCGCGCCGGAATGCGGAACTCAATGGAATTGAGCCGGAACGGTTTGAGACGCAGGAGGCGGATGTGTTTCAGTTTCTGCGGCGGTGCAGGGACTGCGGAAGGAGTTTTGATCTGATTGTGCTGGATCCGCCGAAGTTTGCGGAAAATGTTTCGCAGCTTCCGAAGGCGTCGCGGGCGTACAAGGACATCAATCTTCTGGCGCTGAAACTGCTGGAGCCCGGCGGACGGCTGTTCACATTTTCGTGTTCCGGAGCGATGGAGGAGTCGCTGTTCGACAAGGTGGTGGATTCGGCGGCGTGCGACGCCCGTGCGGATTTCCGCATCACGGGGCGTCTCGGCCAGGGCCCGGACCATCCGGTGGCGGCCGCGTTTCCCGAAGGACGCTACCTGAAAGGGCTGACGGGAATCAAAGCGGGAACACTCTGAACGGATTTTCATCCTATTCAAATACAGGAAGACGATACAATGAAATTCATGGAAATGCTGGAAAACGCGTGGCGGACCTCGGGTTCGCTTGTCTGCGTGGGACTCGACCCGGACCTCCGGAAACTTCCGGAATGCCTCCGGGACCGGGAACACCCGATCTTCGAATTCAACAAGGCGCTGATCGACGCCACAGCCGACCTGGTCTGCTGCTACAAACCGCAGATCGCCTACTATTCGGGACAGTCGGCCGATGAGGATCTTCTTCTGACGATGCGCTATCTGAAAGAGAAGCATCCGTCCATTCCAGTGATTCTGGATGCGAAACGGGCGGATATCGGAGCGACCACCGGAATGTACGCGAAAGAGGCGTTCGAACGCTATCAGGCGGACGCCGTCACGGTGAATCCCTATATGGGCATGGATGCGCTGAAACCGTTCCTCGACCGGGTGGACAAGGGCGTTGTCGTACTCTGCCGCACCTCCAACGCGGGAGCCCGGGAGATTCAGGAGATCAAGACCGCCGAAGGAATCGAACTCTATAAACATGTGGCCGCTCTGATCGCCGGACCGTGGAACTACAACGGAAACACGCTGCTGGTGGCGGGAGCGACCTTCCCGGAGGAGCTGGGCGAGATCCGCCGGATCGTCGGAGACACACCGCTTCTGGTTCCGGGCATCGGCGCACAGGGAGGCGATCTGGAAAAGGTCACGAAGAACGGTCTGACCGCCCGGGGAACGGGCCTTGTGATCAACTCCTCGCGCGGGATCATCTATGCCTCGTCCGGCGACGACTTTGCGGAAGCGGCCCGCCAGGCAACCCTGACACTCCGTGATGCGATCAACCGCTGCCGTCCCTCATGAACAGCAGCGGGAAAAACGCGGCGATCATCGGGATCGGTCTTCTGGGTTCGTCGCTCGGGATGGCTCTGCGGAACAGCGGATACCGGAGGAGCGGCTGGACCCGCCGGGCTTCCATCACCACATGGGGGCTTGAACACGATGTGATCGACCGGGGATACGCCACACTGGAAGAGGCCTTCTCCGATGCCGATCTTCTGATTCTCTGCGTCCCCATTCCGCAGATCATGGAATACATCCGTCTTCACTCGCACCGGATGAAACCGGGAGCGATTCTGACCGATATCGGAAGCGTGAAGACGGTCATTGAAGAGGCGGCGCTTCAGGCGCACACCCGCTATGTCGGCGGGCACCCCATGGCGGGGACGGAGAAAACCGGACCGGAGAACGGATTCCCGACGCTCTATGCGAATGCGGACGTCTTCATTGTTCCGCCCCGGAACGCGGAGGAATCGGATATTGCGGAAGTGGAGAAGTTGTGGCGGGCCATCGGCACCCGGACCACCCGTCTGGATGCGGCGACGCACGACGATCTTGTCGCGCACACCAGTCACCTGACCCACGTTGTGGCCAGCGCATTGACTCTGAGCACGCTGGACGTGGATTCGCCGGAGCGCAGACTTCTCCGTTTTTCCGGCTCGGCGACCGGGTTCCGCGACACATCGCGCATCGCCTCCAGCTCGCCGCAGATGTGGCGGGAAATCATCGAGCACAACACGCCGGCGGTTCTTGAAGCTCTCCAGAACTTCTCCGACCGTTTCCGCGCGCTGGCCGATCAGATCCGCCGCGGCGATTTCGACGGATTCGAACGCGACTTCGCCCGCGGCAAGGAACTCCGCGATGAATGGATGACCTACAAGCACTGGGGCGGGAAATAAGGATCCCCTCCCCGGTGGTTCCCGCAGGGGTCCTCGTTCCCGGGGGCCGGAGGGGGAGGACTCAGCGGCGTTTCCCCTGCAGGATATGCTCCTTCAGAAGCCGGGAGGCCTTCTGGAAACTGCGTTCTTCGATCGCTTCCAGAATCCGGATGCGTTCCCGGTTGCCCTTTTCCGGCTCCTCCTGATTGCGGTAGGAGCGGAAAGGAGCGGTCTTGCGCATGAACTGGCGGATCAGAGAAGCGAGATACCGATTCCCGCCGGACTCCATAATCAGGGTGTGCATTTCATTGTCCGCTTCGAGGGAGAGGACGGGATCCTTTTTTCCGGACGCGGTCTGAAGTTTCTTTTTCAAAGCGGCGATCTCCGTTTCCGGGATTTCCGGGAGAGCCAGTTTCAGCGCCATCAGTTCCAGACCGACCCTGCACTCGAACAGTTCATCCAGCGCCGCATCGTCGGGCAGAGAGACGCGGTATCCGCGCCGTGGCAGCTGTTCCATCAGTCCTTCCGCCGCCAGACGCTGAAGAGCCTCCCGGACCGGAGTCCGGCTGATCCCGAATTCGACGCTCAGCTTCTCCTCCTGCAGCAGCTCTCCCGCAGGGAACGCACCCGACACAATCCGGTTCACCAGCTCGTCATACGCCTGATCCGAAAGATTGATTTTTTTCAGCATTTTTCCACGCCTCCCCTTGTTTTAAATACAATATACTGTATATTGTATACAATAATCCATCTTTCAGAAAATACAAAAGGCAATCCGATGAAAAAGAACAGGAAATTGCAACTGGCGGCGCTGCTTGCACTTCTGGCGGCGGGAAGTCTCTTCGGGGCGGAAAAGCGGGACATTCCCTATTACGATCCGTCGTTTCCGCAGACAGGGAACCGGGAATATCTGAAGGAACGGTGCAAACTGGATCTCTTTCTCCCGGAAGGGAAACAGAACTTTCCGACTCTGATCTGGTTTCACGGGGGCGGACTGACCGGCGGAAACAAACATTATCCGACCGGAATCGACCGGAAGGAAATCGCGGTTGCCTTGGTGAATTACCGTCTTTCCGGGAAAAGAGCGCAGTGCCCGGACTACCTGTACGACGCGGCCGCCGCGATTGCCTGGGTTCTGAAACACATTCAACAGTACGGGGGCGATCCGAAGATGGTCTACGTTTCGGGGCACTCCGCGGGAGGATATCTGAGCGCGATGGCGGCACTCGCCACGAAGTATCTGAAG
>DDJH01000234.1:4370-8982 GCA_002338895.1 Lentisphaeria bacterium UBA1829
AAACAGCTGGCCGCCGTTCTTCCGGTCTCGGGACAGATGACCACGCATTTTCAGATTCTCAACGAGCGGCGGAAAAACGATCCATCCACGCCGTCGATTCTTCTGGACGAATATGCGCCGATCTCGAACGCCTCACGGGAGGCTCCGCCGATGATTCTGCTGGTCGGAGACAGTGCCGTGGAGTGGCCCGCCCGCGTCGAGGAAAATCTTCTGCTCGCCGCGCGTCTCCGCCGGAATTTCGGGAAGAAGGACGCCCGCTGCCATGCGTTCGACACCTTCAATCACGGGACGGTCATGACGCCGGGAATCGCGGTCATCAACAACTACATCAAAACGGCGCTCCAGTCGCGCGACTCCACCGCGAACCGGAAACACCGGAACTAAGATCATCGACACCGTCCTCCCCGCGCGGAGGAACGGAACAGCAAAAGGAGCGATTGAGAGAGAATGAATCTGCAACAGGAAGCACAGAGAATCGTGGACGAGGCCGTCGCAAACGGCAGCGAAAACAGTGTTCAGTTCTGCGCATACCGGGACGGCGAGTGCATCGTGGACGTCTGCGCGGGATACCGCGATTTCGGGAAGACGGAAAAGATCGATTCCCGCACCTTGTTTCCGATCTATTCGACTAGCAAGGGGGTACCGGCGACTGCGCTGAACCGTCTGATCGAACAGGGAGTGATCTCTGCGGAAACACCTGTCCGGGAGATCTGGCCGGAGTTCGCCGTGAACGGGAAGGAGGAGACCCTGCTTCTGCATTTTCTCAACCACACGTCGGGACTGCATCAGCGCTTCCCCGAACAGCGGACCTATGAATTTGTCGCCGACTGGGAGAGCATGATCCATGTGATCGAAAACTCCGCGCCCGACTGGGTTCCGGGCACCCGGACCCGCTATCAGTCGCTGACCTACGGATGGGTGACCGCGGAAATGATCCGCCGCCTGACCGGAAAAGAGTTCCGCGACTATGCCATCCAGGAGCTCTTCGAACCGGCGGGGATCACCGATCTGATCTTCGGCATGACGGAGGAAAACGAACAGCGCGCCGCGGAGTTCCGTCTTGCGCCGGGGGAACCCAAGAGCCATTCGATCTCGATCTGCGACCCGCTGGACGATCTGATGCGTCAGCCCTGCATCCGCCGGGCGGCCCTCCCCGGGTTCAACGGATTTGCCTCGGCCCGCGCCCTGGCACAGTTCTACAATGAAATTCTGAAGGAACGCTATTTCTCCCGCGCGATGCTGATCGACGCAACCACGATGCACCGTCCGGAAAAGGAGCCGCCGACCCGGAAGGAGTGGAACTGCTTCGGAAACGGATACGCACTCAGCGGACCGGTTCACGACATCGGCGAGGTGTTCGGACACGGCGGATACGGAGGCTCCGATGCGCTGGCGGACCGGGGAAAGAATCTGACAATCGGCTTCACCGCCGGAATTCTGGGTCCGCATCCCTGCAAAGGAGAGCTGTACCATCTGGTCGGTCTCGTGCAGCGGGAGGGGTGGAAGGAGTAACAGGGCGATGGAGGAGATGCTGTTTTATGTGGCGGCGCCGCTGGTCGGCTTTCTCGGGATGATGTCGGGGGGCTACTGGGGCGTGGGATGCGGATGGATCGTGGTGCCGACGATGCTGATTTTCGGCATGTCGCCGTTTGAGGCGGTCGGAATCGGGCTTCTGCAGATGGTGCCGTCGACGATTCTGACGGTATCGAAGCAGGCTCCGGAGATCGGATGGAAACGCGGAGAGCCGGGACGCAGCCTCGTGATTCCCCTCGGAATCGGCGCCATGCTGACCTCTCTGCTGGGCAAAACGCTCAACACGCATCTGATCCGCTTCTTCGGTTCGGAGCGTCCGATTCAGTGGATGCTGATCGTATTCATCACCTTCATCGTGGTGCAGACCGCCATGAGCCGGACCGCGTGCTATACTGACAAGATGCCGGAAATCACCCCCCGGAAAAGCCGGATCGCCTTCGGGACCGGCGTGGCGACCGGGATTGTGTCCTCAATGCTCGGACTCGGCGGAGGGATCTTTGTCCGTCCGCTTCTGACCTCGGGGTTCCGCGTTCCGGAGTACTACACCAGCCGGATCGTCCGGCTGATCGTGCTGGTGACAACCGTCACGGGCGGAATCACCTACCTGATCGCACCCGACGGATTCGAGGCGAAAATCTTCGGGCTCTCCATGCTGGTCGCCGTCGGCGGCATCTTCGGCTTCCCGCTCGGGGCGAAACTGCACCGGATCGTCTACGATGCAGGGTATGCGCAGCACATTCACAAGAGCTTCGCCATCATTGCGGCGACCGTGCCGATCAACACGCTGTTCAGCATTCTGGGGTGGATCCAGCTCAGCCGCTGTCTGATGCTGGCGATCGCGCTTCTGCTGGCGCTGTACCTGACGATCTTCTCGCTCTACGCGAAAAAACATCCGATCGCCCATTGACAAACGCCTCTTCCGCGCTATCTTACCACGAAGAAACCAAGGAAAAGGATACCAGAGATGACCGCCTATCTTTTCCGTCCGGCGGAAGAACAGGACGCCGAAACGATCCACACGCTGTACCGCTCCCTCGCGGGGACCCCGTTCTGCGCATGGGACGACTCCTATCCCGGAAGAGAACAGATTGCGGATGATCTCGCCGCACACGCCCTCTACTGCCTCTGCGATTCCTCAAATCTGATCGCGGCGGCGGCCATCCGCCACTGGGAGGAGCACGACGCATACGCATTCTGGTCGCCCGAAATGAAGCGGCCCTGCGATCTTCTGCGTCTCGGAGTCTCCCGCTCGCTTCAGGGACGCGGCATCGGACGCTGTTTTCTCACCTTCCTGCGCGATGAAGCGAGCCGGAAAGGATTCGACGGCATGCGCATTCTCGTGGCGGAAACCAATCTTCCCGCTCGGGCGCTCTACCGGAAAATCGGAGCGGAAGTCCGGGGAAGCGCCGTCTCCTACGGCATCCGCTGGGAGTGTCTGGAATGGATCTGGAAAACGTGACCGGGTGAACAAAGCGGAAAAGAAAAAGGCCGTCTTTTCGACGGCCTTTTTTTCTGTCTCTTTTTCCTCTCCGGTTCCGGAGAAAGCGCCTCTTATGCGAAATAGGCGCTGATCCGGTCGGCGACGGCCTCCGGCGTGAAGCCGAACTTCTCCGCAAGCACCTTGTACGGAGCGGAGGAGCCGAAATGATCCAGACCGATGCAGAGACCTTTGTCTCCGGCGAACTTCTCCCACCCGAACGTGGAAGCGGCCTCGATGGTCACGCGGCGTTCGCAGGCGGGCGGCAGGACCGCGTCACGGACGGCGGCATCCTGCGCCAGGAAGATCTCGCGCGAAGGCATGGAGACCACGCGGATCCGCCACCCCTTCTCCCGCAGAATATGCGCGGCGCCGAGCGCGGTTCCGACCTCGGATCCGGTTGCGATCAGGATGGTGTCGTAGGCGGAATCCTCGGAGAGGACGTAGGCCCCCTGTTTCAGATTGATCTTTGCAGCGAACTCTTCCGGGAACGGAGCGATGTCCTGCCGGGTCAGCACCAGGGCGACCGGCGTTTTCGACTGAAGTGCATAGGCCCATGCGTGAGCGACCTCGTGCGCCTCCGCCGGACGGATCACCGNNTGATGGGTGGGGCCGTCCTCGCCGACATAGAAGGAGTCGTGCGTGAAGACGTAGATCGAACGGATCTTCTGGAGCGCCGCCAGACGGATTCCCGGTTTCATATAGTCGGAAAAGACAAAGAATGTGGAGGTATAGGGAATATGTCCGCCATAGACCGACATTCCGTTGGCAATCACGCTCATGGCAAGTTCACGGACGCCGAAATGGAAGTTCCGTCCCGCATAATTTTCCGCGGAGAAATCGCCGCCGTTCTTCACTTCGGTCTTCGTGGAGGGAGCGAGATCAGCCGCGCCGCCGCAGAGAGACGGCACCAGTTCGGCGGCCTTCTGGAGAACCGTTCCGCTGGAAACGCGCGTCGCCACGCTTTTCTCCGTCGGGGTCACCGCGAGCAGACTTTCGAGGATGTTCTCCGGAATTTTCCGGGAGAGCAGATCGGAGATCAGAGCGGCTTTTTCCGGATTGGCTTCGATAAATTTCTGGAATTCGGCATCCCATTTTGCCGCATCCGCCTCCAGCTCGGCGACGCGGGCGCCGACCATGTCGCGAACGGCGGAGGGGACATAGAAGGAATCCGGGGGGAATCCGAGCGCGGCCTTTGTCGCCGCCAGCTCCTCGACGCCGAGCGGTTCCCCCNNCCGTAGCCGATGACCGTGCGGCAGTCGACAAGAGTCGGACGGCCGTCGGAAACGCGGGCCGCCTCCAGACCTTCAAGGACCTGACGGATGTCGTTGGCATTCGGAATGGAAAGCACGCGCCAGCCGTAGGACCGGAAGCGGTCGGCGACATTTTCCGTAAACGCAAGTCCCGTGGATCCTTCGATGCTGATATTGTTGTTGTCGTACAGCACGACCAGATTGTCGAGCCGGAGATGTCCCGCGAAGGAAGCCGCCTCGTGGGAGATTCCCTCCATCATGCACCCGTCGCCGGCGATGACATAGATTTTCCCATCCAGCAGACCGGTCTTATCCAGTCCGGTGATCGCGGCGAAGTGGCGTGCGGCGG
>DDJH01000125.1 GCA_002338895.1 Lentisphaeria bacterium UBA1829
GCGAAATAACGGATTGCGGAAAGCGTCGTAAAACGCTATTCCGCAATCCGCAGAAATTGTGCAGCGGAAGAGATGCAGAGCAGATGGATAAACGGTTTTCCGGATGCCGTTATCCTTTCTGCGCGGACCGTTTCTCCCGAATCAGTTCAAAGTAGATGCTTTTCGCATCCTTTCCGAGAGAGAATATTTCCAGTCCATTCTTCTTCTGAACGGGGAGAGCGCGCAGGCGCTTCCCTGTTGCCGGCTCCACGACGAAGCATTTCAACTCTTCCCCGGGAACGGCTTTTATACGAATTTCCGCAGAGACAGGCTGGGTTAAAGCGGGTCCGCTCCCCCACTCGTTGTGCACATTTCCTTTGATCCATGCACCTTTGTTTCTGGAATCTCCGGCGAATGTGACAAGAATCCGGGCGGATTCGGTCAGCGGACGCCCATCGAGACTGGTAAAGGTCAGGGAAGCGAATTTTTCTTCCGAGACCACCTCCATTCCATGCAGTTTCCGCACGCCATCGCGCATGGAGGAGAGGTCGCCGCAGACAAATGCAGAGCGGGGAGAATCGGCTATCACAAGAGCCGGATTCAGGAAACGCTTCAGTTCTCCTCCCGCAGAGATCCGTGAGTTTGGCGAGCATTTCACGTCGAAGCGTTTTTCCGCCTCCTTGAGCACACCGCTGCGATCCCGCGTGGAGAAGGGCCAGGCGATCTGCGAACCCGGCTGGAATCGGAGACTGACGCGCGCCATCGCGGTCAATGCGCTGAGTTGTTCATGCTGACGGCGATGCTCAAAGACATCATCCTCGCTCAAAGGAATTGCAATTCGGGGCAGGATTCTGAAATCTCCGCGCCGATAGGCCACGGACGCCGCCTGACTGAAACCCCATGTGGACGGATCCAGATGCTGAGAATGCGTCTGAATGCGAGGCCGCCGTTCCCACGACTCCAGATTTCCCGAGTCGAAGGACCCTGTCATGCAGTAGAAGATCAGTCCGTTCCAGTTCTGGAAACACCCGAACGCGCTCATCAGCGGAACCCCTTCGCACCGGTACCGGCCCGGATAATTGAAATTCCATTCACTGATGACATTCGGCTTCCCTTCGATTCGGGAAATGGAAAACCGGTGGAAAAACGGAAGGACATCCAGCGAGGCGGCGCGCACAACACTGGGACCGTTGGGACCGTCGAGTTTTCCTTCATGCCCGCCGTAACTGTAATAGCCGTGATCGCCGAGGAAATCCATATCCTGATTGCTCCAGGGATCCGCCGGATTGTTGTACGCCCAGTTGGTTCCGCAGATCGGAACGCGGATGCCGAGCTCCCGCAGATACCGGTACATTTCCGTGTAGTGTTTCCGCTGGAGTTCCGCAAAGAAGCGGCGTCCGTTGCGTCCCATGGAACTCTCGGGGAATCCATGGAGAGCAACCGGCTTTGTCACGCCGTTGGCGATCTGCCATTTTCGCCAGATTTCCGCCAGTTCCGCCGCATAGGGGTCGTCTTTCTGAAACGCATTCTTTCTGTGCGCGACGGTCAAGGTATTCTCGTTTGTTATTTCGAACATTGCGAACACCGGATCGTCGACCATGCGCAGGCCGGTATAGGGATTTTTATGCTGGAAGACCATTTTTGCAAACTTTTTGCTTCCCGCAATGAGCTCCGGATCGAAAAGAGAAGCGTTTTTCAGAGAGAGTCCCTTCGGGAGATTCTTCTTCAAGGATTTGGAACAAAGATAATCCCACTGCAGACCGTCGTTCCAGTCCATGTAAATATAGATGCCGTTCTTCTTCAACTCGGCGATGAAAAACTCCATCCGGTCGAGAAGCTCCATGTTCACCGTTCCATCCGGCAGGATCAGGGAGGGACTCCTTCCGAAAGGACGTTTGCTGTAATCCAGAAACTGCGCTCCGTAGAGATGCAGCCGGACCAGATTCACCCCTTGCGCCGCAAGAGTCCGCGCGACTCCCGGAGCCAGACGCTTCGGCAGAAACGGTCCCTTGATTGCGACGTTCGTTCCCCAGAAGCGGATCGAAGTCCCCGGTTTTTTCTCAAATTCAAACGAGTCGCCTTTCTCCTTCAGGAAACCGTATTTCCCGGCGGGTTTATGATTCATGGAAGAAAGATCCAGAACGCTTCCGGGAAGAATCCCCCCCTTCCACGCCAGCAGACACGGATACCAGTCTGCGGTGTTGACCTCCTTTTCCTTTGTTTCGACGGAAAGCCCGAACATAGAATCCAGCATTTTCTGTTCCGCGCCGCCCAGAGCCCCGGTTTTCTGAGCCGTGACCGCCAGTACAACCGGAACCGCATCCCGTTTGCAGGATTCCACCTGGATGGAGCGGATTTCCTTTTCCGGAGCCGGATTGGTCCAGCGGGCATGGTGCAGCCCGACTTCCGCGATGCCATTGAAACCTTTCCAGGCGATGACGCTTTCGGAAGCCTTTTTTGCACCGAACCAGTCGAAGACCTCCCTTCCGTAGCGGACAGGCACCTTCTGTTCCGTCCCGTCCGCATAACGGACGATATACCGGAAGACCTCCTCTCCGGGAGCGGCCCCCCACGCGACCGTATGGCAGAAATGAAGCCGCTCCGCCTTCCTGTTTCCCAGCATGATTTCCGGAGACCGCTCCGGGAAAAGAGGCCGTTTCCGACTCTGGAGAACCACCGCCTTCTCCCCTCCGCGGAATGGAATTCCTCGACTGAAAAAGAGACCGGGCCGGAAATTGCGCAGATCATTGCTCCCCTGATCGGTCCATCCGCCTTTTCCATCGCCCTCGACGTCGTCCCGGAGCCCCCGGTTGCCGACCGCTGCGATGTCCAGCATCTGAAAAGCGCCGGAGGAAGCTGGACGAGTCCGGATTTCAAGGGTAAATTTGAGCTCAATTCTCCGTTTTTCCTGACAGCGATGAATCTCCAGTTTTCTCTCATGGAGGTGTGCTCAGACCATCTCCCTGTAAATTCTCCGGGGGAGTAAAA
>DDJH01000109.1 GCA_002338895.1 Lentisphaeria bacterium UBA1829
ATTTGCCGTTTTTGAGTAAACATCATGCCGCGTTGAATTGAGTTAAATTGACCTGCATTGTCCTGAGTAAATCATTTCGTCCGTTATAGGAAGGCGGTGTCCGGCGGGAGCTGGACGGTCGGAAATGCCGCCCGCTGCTCTGTGACATGGGAGAAGGAGGATCTTCTATTCCGCGCCTTCGTGCAGGACTCCTCGCCGTCCGGGAACAGCGATTCCCATGCACCGTGGAAACAGGATTCGATTGAGTTGTTTGTGGATTCCGATCCGTTGAATTTTTCTTCGGCGCATCCGGCGGAATATGGACCGTCGGTATTCCGGGTGTTTCTGCTGCCGCATTCCGGAAAATTCCGTCTCTGGGACCGGAACGAGCGCGAGATTGACGGACGTTCCTGCCGTCTGGAGGTTCGCAAAGAGAAAAACGGTTATTCGCTGACCTTCCGGATTCCGCGCGCCAGGTTCGGAATCGGGGAGCGCATCGGATTCGACTGCAAGATCAACGATGCCGCCGCACCCGGGGAGACAACCCGTTCCGTCAGCTGGAGCGGCAGCCCGGAAGCGTTTCGCAAGAGGTTTGTATTCAACATTATCGAAAAGGAGAATCGTCCGTGAAAAGAGCTGTTTTGAAAGTTGTTCTGCTGGCGGTCATGGCTGTTTCCTTCGGCGTATCGGCGGAGGAACTGAAGGCGGGACGTCTGCCGTCCGTCTGCTCGTTTGCCGATGGCGTGTATCGTTTCGAGTTCCCCGGGGACCGTCAGCTCTCGCTCACCTTCCCGCTGAACTTGAAGCAGGGGGAGTATTACCGGATCGAATTCGAGGTCCGCTGCGGACGGGGGATCGAAGCGAAAAACGGCATTTCCTCTCTTCAGATCGGCGGAACAAAGCGCTATCAGGCCTTCCGCGCGGGAAAGCAGTGGACGCATCATGTCAATTATCTGTACGCGGAGACGGAAAAGGGGGTCTTTTCGCTCAGTCTGAAGCCCTCCGCGCCGGATACGGTGGAGTTCCGGAATGTCCGCTGCACCCGGATCGCCGATTCGGATTTCCGGAAGAATCTGTTTCCCGACGGCGGTCTGGAATCCGCGGATCCGGCTCTCCCCGCCTGGCCCTGGCCGCAGGAGGAGTTCCTCTCCCTGAGTCGCGATGCGGGATTCCTTGTCGGTTCCTGTTCTCTGGTTCTGAAGAAGGGGACTTTGCGGCGGGCGGTGTATGCTCTCTCCTCCACGCTTCCGGTTCGTCCGGGAAAGGTGTATCAAATTGCTTTCTGGGGGAAGGCAAGCCGCAATACGCAGGTTCAGCTGATGTTTGAATCGCTGAAGAAAGAACTTGTCGTTTCGCAGGAGTGGAGTCGTGTGGAGTGGGAGTTCTCCGTTCCCGCCGGTTTCCCCCGTCTGGGGCGCTTGCGCATCGTTCATCAGGGGGATGTGTCGGGGGAGGTGTATCTGGATGATTTCGTCTTTCGGGAGAAGGCGGATCTTCCGCAATGAGGGAGAAGATGTTTTATTGTCTCTGCTGTGTTGCGAGGGAGGACAACCGCTTTGAAAAGCGGTTCTTCCCCCCTCGCGCTCCCCGCTTTCCCTAAACTTTCAAGCGGCCTTTGCGCGGATGGCGCAAAGGCGTCGGGTACCGGCGGATGATGGTTGGGCTGAGCCTTTGCGCGGATGGCGCAAAGGCGTCGAGTTATTGACGGACGATCTCAAAGAACGGGGTTGGTCCGTTCGGGAGTTTGGCGGTGTCGAGGTTCACGAGCCACTGTTTTCCGGTCCGTTTCATCGGGATCGGCGCACGGCGGATTCCGTTGATGGAGAGCGGGTAGAGGAGGTAGTCTCCGTCCGCGAGATTCAATCGCATCTGGAATGTTCCGGTGTGCAGAAGCGCAGGGAATTTTCCGGGGTCCAGGACGGTCACGCGGTCCGAGGTCATCCGCATGCCGCTTGCCGCCTGTTCCGTGATGATGAGGAGAACCATCCGTCCGGATTCGGTCAGCGGTTTTCCATCCACGGAGGTGAGGGCGATGGTGGAATTGAGTCCGCGTTTGAGAATCTCCAGAACCTTGAATTTTGCACTGTTCCCGGCAAGCTGGGCGGCGCCTTCGGTTTTCGCTGTGGAGACGCTCATCGAGCAGGAGGTTTGATTCAGAAGGAGTTCTCCCGTGTCGCTTTCAAAGATCTGTGCATCCGGATTGGTCCGGTTTCCGGCGGGGAGAATCTGCCTGGATTTGAGGTAGTCCACGGTTTTCTTCAACGAGAAGGTGGATTTGTCCGCGGAGCCGACTTCGCTGAAGAAGAGTTCCATCTTCGCCTGGGATCCTCCTGCCGGGGAGAGAGTCAGACAGGCCGGACTCTTCCGGAGACGGAATGCCGAGGCGCTTTCGAACGGAACATCGGTGACGTTGAGTCCGAATCCGGTCAGCAGCGAGAGTTTCGACTGCTCGGAATTCACGGCGCTCTCCGGCGGACAGTTCCGCAGATAGGCGGTGTCGTACGCCAGGTCGATCCGGTTCCTCGACGCACGGACATCCCCTCGGCCGAACAGACACGCTCCAAGGAACTCGTTGGCCCGGTGGATCGGCGAATCGTAGACCCGGAACGGATCCAGCGTGCTCGGCGGATTGTAGATCAGATCCGGATTCCGGTCCAGCCAGACCGCTCCCTGATGGACAAACACTCCGCCGAAATTCTGCAGCGCCGCATATGCCGGAAACGTCAGCGCGTTCTCATACTGATACTGATTGGCATAGCAGTGGTTCTGCTCCGTGACAAAAATCGGACGGTTTGCAATCCGGGATGCGGACGCCGTCAGAAAATGCGGCACCCCGGACTCGATCGCACTGGTCTGCAGATACTGGGTCCCGACTCCTCCCCATCCTCCGCGGGGATGATTGAAGTAGGTGTTGATCGAAACCAGATCGCAGCACTCCGCCCGCAGTCCGCTGTGACGGATCTGTTTTCCGCAGTTGTACTGTGTGACCAGTCCCTTGTATCCCATCTTCCGCAGTTCGGCCGCGCACCACATCTGGAGATCGGAAAGGTTTTGGAACAGGAATTCGTTCCAGTCCCGGTTCTCCTGATTGTTCACCCAGTACTGCTGCGGGTAGTCGAGATCCCGGATTGTTTTCGCCTCGTTCCTGTTTCCCCATGCCTTCTTCACTCCGTCGAGCGACCCGTATTTCTTCAGAAGAGCGGCATGCCACCGGTCCAGAAGAAGCTGTTTCAGATTCTGCGGGAGACGCGCATAATAGTGAATCCCGAGCTCCAGTTCATTGCTGAACTCCATGCAGAGAATCGCCGGTTCGTCTTTCCACGCGATTCCCGTATACGGATTCACATGGTTCAGCAGTTCGCCGACCAGTCTTTTCCACGCATTCCGGACAATCGGATCGCCGATGATGAACCGGAAGCGGTTTTCCACGGTATCCTGACTGTTCCAGTAGCGCTTTCCCATTGCGCCGTAGGTCAGATTCATATAGAAATAGATACCCTGCTTTTTCCCTTCCGCGACGAGATAGTCCATGAAGTCGAGCCATTTTGCATCGTATTGGAGATTGTTCATGTTCCGGTTGTCCGGAATGGGGCCGATGCGGAGGGCGTTGTATCCCTGACGGCGCATGAGGGAGCAGAAGAGGGGAACATCTTTTGTGCGGTCGCGTTTGATTCCTTTCCGCTCGCCGATTCGATAGAGCCGGTCGCACCCCCACTCGGCAAACCCGAAGAACCGCTGTTCGACTCCGGGAAGATTTTCAAATTCGAGTCCGCCGTTCGCAGAAAAGCGGACCCGTCCGTGCTTTCCGGCCGGTCCCGCTTCCAGAAACCGGTCGAGATCCAGCGCGGAACCCTTCTCCACCTGAAGGCCCGGGAAATCGACGATTTTCCACGAGGCATCCGGCTTGAACTCGTTCATGCCGATCGTGACTTCACGGGAAGCAAAGCTCGCCGCACCGATGATCCACACCGAATCCCCTTTTGCGGTGAAGCTGACTGCCGCAACCTCTTTCCCCGGCAGTGTGAAGCGCGAGAGATAGAAGCCGCCTTTCCCATGTTTGACCGGCACATCGTAAACTTTTTTCGCATTGGGTGCTCCGGTGATGGCGATCCAGTCGAGAACATCCCGTCCGGAACGGATCTCGTATTCGGCATTCAGTCCGTCGGCGAAATGGAACTTGACGCTGCCGAGGGTTTTCCCTTTTGGCGTCCAGCAGGAGGTGTGGAGAAGATAGAAGTATTTCCGGCGCGGATACGGTTTCGAAAAGGAGATTTTCGCCTCTTTCAGATCGGTTTTGCAGTACGGGGAGTGGAAGGTCAGGACCGCTTTCCCGTTGTTGGTTTTCGGGTCGATCAGACGGAACTCCATGCCGCCGAAGGAGACGAGGGACGGATCAATGCCGTGGAGATCCTCCAGGGGACCCTGATCGGACCATCCGCCTTTGCCGTCGCCTGCGGTTTCATCGCTGAAATCCCGGTTCGCCCAGGGCCGCAGATCCACCGGCGTGACATCGCTTCCGATGTTCAGCGCTCCGGCGAAGCGGTGCTGGAAGGAGAGTTCCGTCGGGACTCCTCCTTTGACTTTGATCGTGAAAACGGCGCGGGAGTCCGCCGACGTGAGAATGCACTGTTTCCCGTATTTGACAATTCCGCGATCCGCCGTGATCCGGACCGGATACTTGGCTCCGTCGGCATAATTCCGGACTTTCCAGGTGGGACTTTTCTGTTCAAAGTCGCCGTTCGGAAGCAGAGCGCCGTTCTGGGAGATGTTGTCAAAGAAAGTCCCGTAAACCGCTTTCCTCCCCTTCGAGTAGAGACTGAAGAACTGGACGGAGACAATGCCGTCCTTTTCCGGAATGAAGGAGATTTTCCGGTATTCCCAGACTCCCTCTTTCCCGGTCAGATCAAACGAGACCGCCTTTCCGTTGAGTTCCGGCCGTTTGGGAAATTTCAGATAGACGGCTTTCCCGCCGGATTCGATTTTCGCATGGGGAGGAATGACTGAACCGTGTAGATGAACCCGTCCGGAATGAACCGCGGCGAGAGAGAGGGGCAGCAGCATCCCCGCTGCAAGAAGCAGATGAAGTTTCATGAATCAGATCTCCGTTATATGGTTCCAAAGTACAGGGTGTATTTTTTATGGATAGGTCAGGCGGTAATCGGCTCTGCGGAATCGTCCGCCGTTTGTGTAGAGCCAGCGGGTGGGGGAGTATTTGGCGTAGCAGGAGTAGAAGTCGGTTCCGCCCGCGTGACCGTCCGCATACCAGTTGTTGGTGCGGTTCCCGTGACGGAAATGGATCCCCTGAAAATTCGGACCGTGGAAACTCCAGGAGGGAAGCCCGGTGACGGTATCCACACTGTCGAACAGAACGGGAAAGAGCGAGGGGAATTTCATCCTCCGGAAATCGATGGACTGGGGATTGTTGTGAGGAAGTCCGCCGGAGATGACCGGATCGCCGTGGTTCCGGTCCACGGTGTCGCCGAGGAGGGCGTAAATCCGCATGCCGAAAGTTTTGGCATGGCGGTCCGTATCGTCCAGAACTTCCGGATACGAGGCGCAGAAGGCGGATTTCGGAATCGCTTTCCGGGAGCCGAAGATTTCCACCCCCCAGTAATAGTTGTCGGCGCCCTGTCCTGTGACAAACTGGATCGCGAGGATGTCGTTGTTCTGATCCGCGTAGAGACGGCAGCTCATCCCGGTCTGTTTCTGATTCGAAAGGCAGGAGATCTCCCGCGCTTTCTCCCGTGCGGAATTCAGCGCCGGAAGAAGCATCGCCGCGAGGATCGCAATGATCGCAATTACGATTAAAAGTTCTATTAAAGTGAAGTCTCTGTTTTTCATCCGTTTTCTCCTGTTTGTGATCGGTTGTTTTCCGTCTTGCAGCGGGGGAGGGGAGACCCCCGGGAAATCCGTCGGTTTTATTTTGTATCGCTATATTATACAGGAAACGGAACGGAAAAACAAGAGAAAAATAATGACAAAGATGGTACTTTTGGTGCTCCATTCTGTTGAAAAAATGAAAAATGAGTGTATTTTCAAAAAAGAAATTGGGATAACTGGAGATCATTATGGCCAAAAGACGAAGCTTTTCCTACGCCCTTCTCGGGTCGGTGAGAAACAAAATTTCCACGCCGCTGCCCTTTTCCGTCCATGCGATGGGGCATGCCATGCGCTTTTTCCCCTATATGGAGGATCTGCCGGCGCGGGAGGATCCGTTTGTCGAACTGTACTGGTGCATCAGCGGATCCGGAAAGTTCTATCTGGAAGACGGCTCCGAAGAGATCATGCGTCCGGGGGATGTGTTCTACCGTCTGGAATCCGAACGCCATTATCACGAGATCGTGGAGGAGCCGTGGGAGTATCGATGGCTGACGTTCGCAGGTCCCCTGGCCGAGGCTCTGCTGAAATCCTACTGCTTCCCGCACAAATGCTTTCACGCGGGGCCGTGTCCGCATGAGCTGTACATGCGTCTGGAGAAACTGATGCGCCAGAGAAACGATTACGGATACCGGGAGTCGGTCGCCGTGATCTGTTCCATTCTCGCGCGGGTCGGCGGACAGGAGCAGGAACTCTCGGTCAATCCTGATCTCGTCGGCCGTGCAACGGATGTCTGCTCCATCTATTATCAGGACCCGACGTTCGACATCAACACCCTTGCCTCCATTCTCCACGT
>DDJH01000088.1 GCA_002338895.1 Lentisphaeria bacterium UBA1829
GATCCTCCATCATGCCGGGGAAGGTCAATCCGACGCAGTGCGAGGCGATGACAATGGTCTGCGCGCAGATCATCGGACTGGATACGGCCGTCTCGCTGGCCGGCTCGCAGGGGAACTTTGAGCTGAATGTCTTCAAGCCGATGATGATTTTCGATCTTCTGGAGGAGATCCGTCTTCTGGCCGACTCCGCGAACAGCTTCACGAAATATGCGCTGGAAGGACTCCAGGCAGACAAAGAGCGGATTCAGGAACTGGTCGGCAAATCGCTGATGCTGGTCACGGCGCTCAGTCCGGCGATCGGCTACGACAACGCCGCGAAAATTGCAAAGCACGCGCATCAGACCGGCCGGACCCTCCGGGAAGCCTGCATGGAACTGGGCTTTCTCTCCGGAGAGGAGTTCGACCGGATTGTCCGTCCGGAAACGATGGTCGGACTTTGATGGATCTTCCGGTCCAGTCTGTGCTTCCGGAGCTGGCGGAGGCGCTGCGAAGCAGTACGGCGGCGGTGCTCTGCGCCGCGCCCGGCGCGGGGAAAACCACACTGGTGCCGCCGTTCCTGCTGAAGGAGTTCGGGGAAAAGAGCGGAAAGATTCTGATGCTGGAACCGCGGCGTCTGGCGGTGCGGGCGTCGGCCCGGCGGATTGCGGCGCTGACGGGAACTCCGCTCGGAGGACTGGTCGGATACCGGACACGGTTCGATTCCCGCGTCTCTCCGGAAACAAGGATCGAGGTGCTGACCGAAGGGATCCTGACCCGGCTGATCCAGAGCGATCCGGAGCTGACACAGGTGCACACCGTGATTTTCGACGAATTTCATGAACGCAGTGTTCATGCGGATCTTGCGCTGGCGCTGTGTCTGGATCTCAAGCAGGCGCTGCGGGGGGATCTGCGGATTCTGATCATGTCGGCCACGCTGGATGCGGAGAGAGTTTCCGCGCTGCTGGACGGAGCGCCGGTGATTCGGAGTCCGGGAAAGGTGTATCCGGTCCGGACGGTCTATCTGCCGCGGCGCGACGTGCGTGCGCCGATCGAACCCGACGTCGCGCGGGCGGTTCTCTTTGCACAGGAACAGGAGAAGGAGGGGGATCTTCTGGTGTTTCTTCCGGGCGAGCGGGAGATCCGAAAGACCGCCGGACTGCTGAAGGACTCCCTGCCGCCGGAGATCCGCGTGACGCCGCTCTACGGGAATCTGAGCCGGGAGGAGCAGGATGCCGCGATCGACCCGGATCCGGAGCACCGGAAGGTGATTCTTTCCACCTCGATTGCGGAGACCAGTCTGACGATTGAAGGGGTGCGGACCGTGATCGACAGCGGGAAGATGCGGGTACCGAAATTTTCTCCGCGCAACGGAATGGGACGCCTGGAAACCGTTCCGGTCTCGCTGGCCTCGGCGGATCAGAGAAGAGGACGGGCGGGACGGACCGCGCCCGGAGCCTGCTACCGTCTCTGGTCGCAGGAGGAGGAGCGGCGCTTCCAGCCGTTCAACACCCCGGAAATTCTCGATACGGATCTTCTTCCGCTTCTTCTGGAACTGGCGTGCTGGGGAGTCCGTCCGGAGGCGGTTTCGACCCTGCGATGGCTGGATCCTCCGCCGGAAGCCGGGATCCGGCAGGCGGCCCGGCTGCTTCAGGAACTCGGAGCGCTGGATCGGACCGGAGCGATCACGAAGGCGGGAGCGGCGATGCGGAATCTTCCGGTGCATCCGCGTCTGGCGCGGTCGGTTCTGCGGTCCGCGGAGGAGGGATTCGGCTACACGGCGTGCTGTCTGGCGGCTCTGCTGGAGGAGCGCGATCCGCTGCGGAACGCCGATTCCACCGACCTGCGGCACCGCCTGAGCGCGCTGAACGGTGAATTTTCCGGGGATGCGGGAACGATCCGCCGGATTCGGGACGCGGTCCGGCAGATTGCCGCAGCGGCATCGGTGAAAGAACGGGAAATCCGGATGGACAAAACCGGAGTCGCCGTGGCGTTCGCGTATCCGGACCGGATCGCCCGCGCCCGTTCGCCGAAATCGGGGGAGTATGCGCTCTCGAACGGAACCGGGGCGAAACTGCGGGAGACCGATCCGCTCTGCCGTCATGAATTTCTCGCACTGGCGTCCGTCGAGGGGGAGAGCGACCGGCAGACCATTTTTTCCGCCGCGCCGCTGAGTTTTGCCGATATCGAAACTTATCTTCCGGAACAGCTTTCCGAAGATCTTGTGGTCCGCTGGAACCCGGAACGCAAAGCCGTGGAGGCGGAGAAGCGGATCCGGATCGGCGCAATGACCGCGGAATCGCACCCGGTCCGGAACGGACTGCCGCCGGAACGGATTCGAGCCGCCTTGCTGGAGGGGATCCGGGAGGAGGGAATTGGCGCGCTTCCGTTTGACCGGTCGATTCTGTCGCTGCGGGAGCGGGTGGAATTTCTGCGCCGTCACCAGCCGGGGGAGTGGCCGGATTTCTCCGATGCGGGACTTCTTGCGTCGCTGGAGGAGTGGCTGGCTCCGTTTGCGGAGGGGATCACGGGGATCGGGCAGCTGAGGAACGTCGATCTCCGTACGGCGCTGGAGAGCTGCCTGACGCCGAAACAGCGGATGGATCTTCCGCGTCTGGCACCGGAGCGGATCGAGATTCCGAGCGGCTCCCGGGTCCGGTNNGTCATTGCAGCCAAGCTGCAGGAGCTGTTCGGGATGCTGGACACGCCGCGCCTTCTCAACGGACGTGTGCCGGTCACCATTCAGATGCTCTCCCCGGCGATGCGTCCGGTTCAGACGACCTCCGATCTCCGCCATTTCTGGACCAGCAGCTACTTTCTGGTCCGCAAGGATCTCCGCGGTCGGTATCCGAAACACGACTGGCCGGAAAATCCGCTGGAGGCCCGGGCGCACCGGGGAGTCCGGAAACCGGACCGGAATTGACATTTCCGCCGCGGACCGCTACATTACCCACGACATCAACACGGGGAGAGCAGAGAACAATGAGGAAAGCATCGGCAAACGGCGGCATCCGGGAGATCGCGGCGGCAACGGGATACAATATCTCGACCGTTTCGCGGGCGCTGAACAACCGTCCCGGGGTCTCCCCCGCCGCGGCGGCCTCCATTCTCCAGACTGCGCGGGAGCTCGGCTACCGGAGCGGGACAACCCCCGTTTATGCGATTCTTCTTCCCGATACGAAACTGGGCCTGGCGTGGTACTCGCTGAACATGCTGGACGCGATGCGGCAGGAAGCGATCGAACGGAACTGCCTGCTGGAGATCGTGTTCTCCGATCAGGCGGACATTCTGCGGGAACGGAACATTTCGGGGATTCTGTCGTTTGATTTCTCCTCGCAGGCGGTCCGGAATCTGAAGGTGGTTCTTCCGGTGGTCTGCGTCAACGACTTTTCGTGGCATATTGCGGACATCTACTCGGTCTGTTCGGACATCGGCCGGGGGATCCGGAGCGCGGTGGCCCTGCTGGCGGCGTACGGACACCGGAAGATCGGACTGCTGATCAACGGGGACCGGAACACGGAAAGCAATCGGGAACGCGCAGCGGCCTTTGAAGAGTGTCGATCCGTCTACGGACTGGATCCGGTGTCGTCCGTCCATTTCCGGGAGTACGGGACATTCGATCAGCCGATCCCCTATCTTTATGCGTCGATCCGCGAAATGACCGGCAGGGGACTGACCGCGATCATCAACTGCGGAGAGAGCGAATCGGTGGAAGCGCTTGCGGCGGCCCGTCTGTGCGGACTGCGGGTTCCGGAGGATCTTTCGCTGATCTGCTGGGAGGTTCCGCGCTTCAGCCGCTTTCTGGATCCGCCGCTGACCACCATTCAGCAGAATTTCCCTCTGCTGGCAAAACGGGCGTTCGACATGCTGGAAAGTCTGATCCGGAAAGAGAAGGTTTCCTCCGATGTCCGTGTGGACTGCCTGATCCATGAACGCGGATCGGTCTCCGTGCCTCCGCCGGAGCGCTGAAGTTTTTTTGCTTTTCTTGCGTTTCTTTTGTTTTATTTTGCGTTCAGAACGGAAGAGGGGATCTTGCTTTTTTCCGAATTCCGGTTCACATTAACAGAGAGGAACAGAAAAACGCCTCCGCGGGGAGGAAGGCAGTCAACGACGCAAAAAAAGGAGCGGATGGATGAAATCACGATTGCTGCGGTATGAAGGAAATCCGATTCTGCGACCGGAGGAGTTCCCCTGGTGCAAGGCGGATCAGGTGTTCAATCCGGGACAGGTCATGACGCCGGACGGGAGAACGCTTCTTCTTCTGTCGGTGATTCCGCGGAACGAGAAGCACGCCCGCTGTCATCTGGCGGAGAGCCGCGACGGCATTCACTTCACCATCCGGGAGAAACCGCTGTTTGAAGTGGATCCGGAACGTCGGTTCGGGAAACTGGATTTTCATCCGATCGACTGCCGGGTAACCTGGTTTCCGGAAGAGAACTGCTGCTACATCATCCGTCCGGCGAATTCGGAGTGGGGCTGCTGCGCGCTGCTGTACCGGACGGAGGATTTCGAGACGGTCGAACCGGTGGAAATCATCGCGCTTCCGCACAACCGGGTTCCATGTCTTTTTCCGGAGAAGATCGGGGGGAAGTATGTCCGTCTGGACCGTCCGTACAGTCTGGGAGCGCCGTACGAGAAGTCGTTTGCGCACATCTGGATTTCGCGTTCGCCGGATCTGATCCACTGGGGGGAATACCGTCCGCTTCAGAAGCGGGATTTTTCGCCGTGGAACAACCTGAAGATCGGTCCGACCGTTCCGATCCGGACGGAGAAGGGCTATCTGGAAATCATTCACGGCGTGCAGAACACCTTCTGCGGCTTCCGGTACAGTCTGGGGGCGCTCCTGCTGGACCTGGAGGATCCCGGGAAGATCATCGGACGGATGAACGATTATCTTCTGACGCCGGAAACGGAGTATGAACACAACGGAGTCATTCCGGAGGTGGTGTTCGCCACCGGCGGGGTGGTCGATCCCGCGACCCGGGAACTGCGCATCTATTACGGCGGCGCGGATACAACATTGAATCTTGCCACGGGCAACGTGGATGAAATTGTCGAATGGTGTCTGAAAGGAGAATAACACACGATGAGAATCCAGATTGCTTCCGACAGCAGACGCTTTCTGCTCTCGAACGACGCAATGAGCTACGGTTTGGAACGGATGGAGACCGGTCTTCCGGTCAATCTTCACTGGGGTGCGCCCCTGGAGTCGCCGGAAGATCTTCCGACGGCGGAGGAACGGCAGAGACAGCTTCAGTGGCCCACCGACCGGACCAGCCGCATGTTCAGTGAACTGCCCGTGTTCGGCGGAAAGTTTTTCGACGAATCGGCATTGAAAATCACCTACGCCGACGGGATCCGCGCCTCCGACTTCCGCTATGAGTCCTGCGAATGCACGGAGGACACCCTGATTCTGCGTTTCCGGGAACAGCGTCATCCAGTGGTTCTGAATCTCCGCTACACGCTCCGGAAGCGTCTGCTGGAACGGTCCTGGACGATCACGAATGAAGGGACGGAAGAACTGGTTCTGGAGAATTTCGCGTCGGCGGCGTGGCATCTTCCGTCGGACGTGGTGGACTGGCGGGCGACCCATCTCGGCGGACACGGACTCATGGAGGAACTTCCCGTCCGGCAGAATCTGACTCCGGGCAAATTTGTCATTGAAAGCCGGACCGGCCTTTCCGGACCGTTCCATGTGCCGTTCTTCGCGCTGGACGACGGCAGTGCGGACGAGCTGACCGGACGGGTCTTTTTCGGAGCGGTCCTCTGGTCCGGAAACTGGAAGATCACCTTTGAGCGCGACTGGTTCGATCACACCGCGGTCCTCGGAGGACTCAACGAGTTCGACAGCCGGATCACACTTCATCCCGGCGAGACCTTCTCCGTTCCGCTCGCCGTCGCCGGCTTCACCGACGAGGGCTTCAGCGGCATGAGCCGCATTCTGCACCGCTGGCAGGAGGAGGAACTTCTTCCGCGTTCCATCGCCCGGCGGGAACTTCCCGTTCTGACCAACACCTGGGGCAGTCTGAACTTCTACGTCAACGAGGAGAACGTGATCCGGACCGCCGAACAGGCCGCAAAAATCGGCTCGGAACTCTTTGTAATCGACGACGGCTGGCAGTCCGCGCTGGGCGACTGGTTCCCGGACCGCAAAAAATTTCCAAACGGTCTCCGTCCGGTCATCGAGCGAGTGAAACAGCTCGGCATGGACTTCGGGCTCTGGATCGAACCGGAATCCTTTGAGCTCAAAAGCGAACTGTATCAGGCGCATCCGGAGTGGGCGATGCACTATCCGAACTGCAAACCGGAAACCCGTTACCGCGACGATGTGGACCGCACCAGCGCCATGCTGAATCTGGCCAACCGCGATGTGGCGGAGTACCTCTATCACGCGATCCACAAGCTCGTTAAGGAGACGGGGATCCGGTATCTGAAACTGGACATGAACTGTTTCTTCTCCTCTCCGGGCGGTTCGGAACGGATCTGGATCGACTATGCGGCGAATCTCGACTGGATCTTCCAGACCCTTTCGCGCGACTTTCCCGGTCTTCTTCTGGAGAACTGCGCCAGCGGAGCCGCCCGGGCGAGCCTCCAGATGACCCGCGCATTCGGACGGATGAACCGGAGCGACAATCAGGACACGCTGGACATTCTCAAACTGCACGAGGGATTCACCTACATGAATCTTCCGCGCATGGCCGGCGGCGCCTGCCACATCAGCGATTCAAACTACTATGTGAATCACCGCACCGTGCCGCTGAAGTATCAGGCCTGCTGCGGCATGCTCGGTTCTCTCGCATGCGGGAAAAACCTGATGCGCTGTTCGGACGAGGAACTTGCGGAGATCCGTCAGTATGTGGATCTGTACAAGAAACTGCGTCGGGTGATCCACCTCGGCGACCTGTACCGTCTGGCGAGCGCGTTCGACCATCCGTATGCGATCTATGAATACGTTGCGCAGGATCGATCGGAAGCGGTGGTTTTCGTTCTCGGCACCTCCTTCCAGTTCGCCACGAAGATGCCTCCGTTCCTTCTGCTCGGACTGGACAGCGACGCCGTGTACGACATCACCTGCTACGGAGCCGACAGGGAGAGCTTTGTCACGCCGGTCACTCCGGAGCGTCACACGCTCACCGGACGCGGCGCTGCGCAGGTCGGAATTCAGGTCAGCCTGATCGGCGATTTCGACTGCCGGATCCTTCATCTGGTCCGGCGGAAATAAGAACCGCATCGTTTTCTTCCGGCCGGTCGCCGTGCCGGGAGACTAGAGAGATCCCCTTTCGCGAAACGGACTCCTCCGGCGCAGAAGGGGATCTTTTTTCAGCGGAGCTTGAGAGTGGCAAGTCCGATCAGCGCACAGATTCCCGCAATGATCCAGAACCGGGTGACAATCTGCGTCTCGGTCCATCCGGACTGTTCGAAATGGTGATGGATCGGCGTGCACTTGAAGATTCTCTTTCCGGTGAGTTTGAAATAAGGCACCTGCAGCAGCACGGATCCGCCCTCCATCAGGAAGACGAACCCGACGACGAGCAGAAGCAGCTGCTGCCCCATCAGCACGGCGATCAGTCCGATGCATCCGCCGAGCGGCAGACTTCCGGTATCGCCCATGAACATGGCGGCCGGCTTGCAGTTGTACCAGAGGAATCCGATGCATGCGCCGGCCATGGCGGACGCGAACACGCTCACCTCCCCGAGCTCCGGGATGTACGGAATCGACAGATACTTCGCGAACACCGAGTGCCCGTGCATATAGGCCACCGCGGCCAGCGAGAGCACGCAGAACACGCTGCATCCTGCGGCGAGCCCGTCCTTTCCGTCGGTCAAATTGACCGCGTTGCTGAAGAACATCACATAGATCATGTTTGCCAGGAAGATCAGCCCGATCACCACCAGTCCCCAGGACGCTGCGAACGAGAAGAGCGGATGGCTGAGGATCTGCGGCGGCAGCCAGAATTCGATCATGTCCCCGGCGGGTTTGAGGCAGATCGGCTCCCGGCAGAACGGCAGCAGCATCTTGGAGGTCATCGTATCGGGGGTTTTGTAGATGCAGACGAGGGCGGCGAGGCTGACCAGCGCCTGCACGAGCAGTTTCACTTTTCCGGAGACGCCGTCCCGGACGCTGCGTTCATATTTGACCTTGATGTAATCGTCATAGAATCCGAGCGCCGTGAGGGGGAACAGCACCAGCAGGAAGATCAGCACCATCGAATTGGAGAGTTTTCCCCAGAAGATCGTGGAAAGAGCGATGGCGGCGACGATCAGCAGACCGCCCATGGTCGGCGTCTTGTCCTTGGAATGGTCGACGAACTTTTCATCGACGACCCCCGCAAGTCTTGCCGATTTCGGCACGCAGAACTGTTTCAGTTTCCGGATTGTCCACGGTCCGAACAGGATCACCAGGAACATCGCCGTCAGCAGCGCGCAGCCCGAACGGAACGTGACATATTCAAACAGGCGGAGTGGTCCGAACCAGCTCCGCAGATCGGCAAGCAGATACAACATGATTTTTCTCTCCTGTTTTCCTCATGATTTGAACAGAGGAAAATATAAATTGGAAAGTGTTTTTTTTCAAGAAGCAAATCCGCATTCCCGGGACTTTTTCCATGGGAAAGGGAGCGGAGAAACGGAGG
>DDJH01000147.1 GCA_002338895.1 Lentisphaeria bacterium UBA1829
GCGGAAGATTCATCACCGTCGGATCCGGCGGCTCGGTGGCAAGAGCCAGAGCGGCAAAGGTGTCCATGATCAGATTGATCCAGAGCATCTGAATGACGGTCAGCGGGAGCTCGACGCCGGCGAAGGGACCCGCCAGAGCGATTCCGACCGCCGCGACGTTGATGGTCAGCTGGAACTGAATAAACCGCTGAATGTTCCGATAGAGGGAGCGACCCCAGAGGACCGCTTTTTCGATGGTTCCGAACGAGTCGTCCAGCAGGATGATGTCGGACGCCTCGCGGGCAATGGCGGTACCCGTTCGTCCCATTGAGATGCCGACATCGGCATAGTTGAGAGCCGGCGCGTCATTGGTTCCGTCCCCGGTCACCGCCACGACCTCTCCGTTTGCCTGGAGCGCCTTGACCAGCTTCATCTTGTCATCGGGTCTTGCCCGGGCGATCAGACGCAGCGTTTTGACCCGCTTCCGCGCCTCCTCATCGGAAAGGGCCGCGAATTCCCGTCCTTCCAGAATACCGTTTTTGCGGTCGATGCCATCGGTCCAGAGTCCGATCTGCCGGCCGATCTCCCCCGCGGTGACCGGCGTATCCCCCGTGACGATCTTCACATCGATCCCCGCCGTGCGACAGGCCGCCACCGCGCCCGGCACCTCCGGACGAACCGGATCCGCAATGCTGACAAATCCCAGATAAACCAGTCCTTCCGCCACCTGGACAAGTTCCCCCGGATCCTTCTCCTCTTTCAGCGTGCGATACGCGAATGCGAGGGTCCGGCAGCCCGTCGACTGCGCCGCGCGGAACTGTTCTTCGATCCGTTCCCGGCCGGTCTGTTCCAGCGGCAGAATCCTCCCGTCCTCTCCGCGGAAGGAGGTACACCGGGCAAGGACAAACTCCGGCGCCCCCTTCACATGAAGAACCGGCGTGGAGAGAACCGGCGACACGCCGAAGGTCCCCATCATCTTCACTTCCGTCCGGAACGGATACTGGCGGATCATCCGGAACGCCGAGCGGATCTGCGCATAGGAAAGTCCCTGATCGTGCAGAGCAATCAGAAGAGCTCCCTCGGTGGGATTTCCGAGAACCCGGAGCACCCCGTTTTCCGTTCCGAGATTGGCGGTGGAGTTGACGCTGAACGCCTCGGCGGCCAGCGCGCCCTCCGGTCCGTCGCTCAGCTTTGCGGAGGGGAGGAAGAGATCGCGGACCCGCATCTGATTCATCGTCAGAGTGCCGGTCTTGTCGGTGCAGATCACGGTTGCCGCGCCGATGGTCTCGCAGGCGTGGAGGCGGCGGACCAGGCACTGACTCGCCGTCATTCGCCGCATGCTGTATGCCAGACTCAGCGTCACGCTCATGGCAAGACCTTCCGGAACCGCAACAACAATCAGTGTGATGGCGATCATGAAAAAGCTCAGAAGGGTCCCGATCACGGAACGGTTTGCATATGCCGACCACTCCGTCGGCAGCTCTCCGTTCAGAAGCGCCCGGACAATCAGGACGATCAGAAGGAATCCGGCCAGCGATGCCCCGCAGATTGNNATGCAATCACTTTTCCCAGCCGGTTCAGCTGTTTCTGAAGCGGCGTCACCGCATCGGTGACTTCGGAAGCGGCCACGGCGGTCCTTCCGATCTCGGTCCCTGCCCCCACGCAGACCACCTCCGCGTACGCATTTCCCTCCAGAACGGTCGATCCCCGCAGCAGGAGATTGTGCGGATAGGAGGCCTCTCCCAGTTCCGCGAACCGGGCGTTCCCGGCGGCACATTTCTCCACCGGTTCCGGCTCACCCGTGAATTTCGACTGGTCCACATGGAGATTCACCGATTCCAGAACCGTCGCATCCGCCGGAACCTCCTCCCCGGTCTCCACAAAAATCACATCGCCGACAACCAGATCCTTTTTCGGCACAAAAGTGAATTCGCCGTTCCGGACCGCCTTCACCGGTGCGGAATCATCGACCCTGTTCAGAATATCGAACTCTTTTCCCGCCCGGTACTCGTTCACGAACGCGATCCCTGTCGCCAGCAGCACCGCAAGCAGGATTCCGATACTCTCGATCACCGCTCCCGTGAACATCGAGATCAGCGCCGCGACAATCAGGATCACAATCACCGGATCCCGAAACTTCTCCAGAAACAATTTCCATGCCGGTTTTCCCGGCGGCATCTCCAGCAGATTTCTTCCATTGGCCTCGCGGCTCGCAGCCACTTCCGATTCCGTCAGTCCGCGATACCGGCCCACTTCCGCCGATGCGGATTCGAATGCAGATTTCATCGTTCAGTTCTTCCCCATTCCACTCCGGTTCCCTTTCAAGACCATGCGGAACCGGAATTTTTTTGATTTGCTTTCTTTCCACGATATCCCCTCCCCGCCGGATGGAAAGCAACACCTTCCCCCGGACATTCTTCAGACAGACCGGGGGCCGGCCCGAACCGGGAATACACTTGAAAGCAGGATCTTGTGAAAGGAAAACCATCCCCTCTCCGCCCGCAGGGAAACCGAGACGGTCCTTCCCGGGAAAGTCAGAGAAAGCAACGAATCCGGAAGAACCGGAAATGCCGGGAAGTTCCCTCCATCCGGAAGACGTTTCTGCGTCAGGTGACGGAGAATCTTTCCGCCGTGGCGGAAGTAGAGATCGTGAATGGTCGCATCATCCGCATCCACGCAGATTTCGGGCTTCTCGATTCCGCCGCAGAGCACCGTCTGCGCAAAAGACGCGGGCAGCGGAACCGATTTCGGAGACGGAAAACAGCAGCACAACGCAGCAAAAACAGCGCACAGGACAAGAAGCGTTTCAATTCGTTTCACAGGCAGAACCTTCGCGGATTGGATTGGAGTAATATAGCACGGCGAAGGCGTTTTTCAAGAGAATGCCGTTCTCCGGAGGGAGTCCGGAGAACGGAAACGGACGGGAGAAGCAGATGACGGCCTCTCTCCGTCCGGGAAAAGGAGGATCACTCTTCCATCTTGTAGTAGGGGACCGCGTCGGACGGACGAATGTTGGTCAGATCCCCGCGGTAGTGCCGCAGTTCGGTCCGGATGAAGGGATGCTTGAGAAGTTCCGCCTCATTGAGCTCGATGCCGAGTCCGGGACGGTCGGGGATGAGCATTTTTCCGGCTTTGACGGTCAGATCCTCGTCGCAGATTTCCGACCGGTAGGGAACATCGGTCATCATCATTTCGAGCATGACGAAGTTCGGCACGCAGGCCGCGAGCTGCAGAGTCGCCGCATTCGCCACCGGTCCGGACGGATTGTGCGGACAGAAGCCGATATGCCGCGCCTCCGCCTCCGCGCCGAGAAGACGCATCTCGAACAGACCGCCCGCATGGGAGATGTCCGGCTGAATGTAATCGGAACAGCCCAGTTCAAAGAACTGGCGGTACTCGTAGCGGTTGTAGAGCCGTTCGCCGGCCGCAATGGAGACTCGGACACGGTCCTTGACCTGCTTCATCCCCTCCTTGTCGTCCGGGGGAATCGGCTCCTCGAACCAGAAGATGTCGAACTCTTCCAGACGGCGTCCGATTTTGACCGCGGTCGGGATGTCGAACCGGCCATGTCCCTCGATCAGCAGCTGGACGTCCTCGCCGACCACCTCCGCGACTTTCGCAATGCACTCCATCGCCCGGTTCAGATCCTGTTTGGAAATCTGCTGCCACGCCTTCCCGAACGGATCCCATTTGCAGCCGAGGAATTTCTTCCGGGCGACCTCTTTGGCCTTCTCCGCGAACTCGTCCGGGGTCTTGGCCGGTGCGAACCAGCCGTTGACATAGATCGGAACCGCGTCGCGCACCTTGCCGCCGAGCAGCTGGTAGCAGGGAACGCCGAGCGCTTTGCCCTTGATGTCCCAGAGCGCCATTTCCACGCCGGCAAGCGCGCTCATCAGGACGGGGCCGCCGCGCCAGTAGGCATCGCGGTAACAGTCGTGCCGGAACGCCTCGATGTTGTGGGGATCTTTCCCGATCAGATAGGATTCCAGATCGTGGATCGCCGCCTGAACGGTCATCTCCTTGTACTCCAGCGTGGCCTCGCCCCAGCCGTGAAGACCGGAATCGGTTTCCACTTTGACAAAGACGAAATTGGTGCGGAACGCATTGCAGATAAAGGTCTTGATTGCTGTGATTTTCATCCGTTATATTCCTTCCGTGACAGGTCTTCAGGGTGCGTAATAGAGTCCGCCGTTGATGTGAATGGATTCTCCGGTGACGTAGGCGTTCCGGATGGCGAACAGGACGCCGTCGGCCATCTCCTCGCAGGAGCCGCCGCGGCCGACCGGGATGTCCCGGCAGGTTGCCCGGTACGCCTCTTCCGTGATCCGTTTTTTCAGATTCTCGGTCATGACCATTCCGGGACAGACCGTGTTGGCGGTGATGCCGTACGGACCGCCGTTCTCCGCAAACGCCCTTGTCAGCCCGTGCATTCCCAGCTTGGAGACCCCGTAGGCGATCATGTGCGGCTCCGCCGGCGTGAAGGAACGCGACGAGGCTATGTTGACAATCCGTCCCCATCCCCTCTCCTTCGCCTGATCGAAGAACACCTGCGAACAGAGATAGGCCCCCTTCAGATTGATTTTCATGACCAGATCCCACCACTGACCGTCGGTCATTTCCGGCTTGCGGAAATAGGGATCGATGCGGGCGTTGTTGACCAGGATGTCCACCGGACCGAGCTCCCGGAACATTGTGTGGACGGCCTCTTCATCGGAGATGTCGCAGACATACACCCGGGCCTCTCCCCCCTCTTTCCGGATCTCCTCCGCCACCGCTTCCGCCTTCTGCGGACTGTGTGCGCAGTTGACCACAACTTTGCATCCCACCTTCGCGAGCATCCGCGCAATGACGCGCCCGAGCCCCTGCGATGCGCCGGTCACCAGCGCCACTCTTCCTTTGATTGATTCACTCATCGTTCATCCTATCCTGTTGTTTCGATTGTTGAAAGTTCATTGGAAATCAGCTGCGAAGCCTTTTTGATCTCTTCGACCATCCGGGCGCGGTCCGGCATCGACGCATCGGCGGCAAGCGCCGAGACTCCAAGCGCGGCGACCGTCCATCCGTTCTTCAGCACGGGCACCGCCGCGATCCATTGCAGCGTCCGGTATTTGTCGCGCATATAAATCCGTTCCCGCCGGATCCGTTCCAGCGCGGACGAGAGCGCATCGAACGACTCCAGTTCCGGAAACATCGGCAGATTCTCCGCCCGGTATTGCGCATAGATCCGTTCCCGTTCCTTCCCGGGGGCGGCCGCCAGAAGCACCATCCCCGTCGCCGTATCCAGCAGATCCCGGTATGAAAGCTGCGCGATCCGGATGTTCAGCGATGAAAAATTCGAATGGTGAAGAATATACCGCTCCGAGCCCAGACGCTCGCAGATCAGAACCGACTGCCCCAGCACCCGAGCGCAATTCTTCACATACGGAATCGCCTTCTCCAGAAACGACGGCTTGTATTTCGCCATCCCCGCAAACGTGTAGGNNACCGATCGTATAGCCGGCCTGCCGTGAAACATGCATCAGATAGCCGGAATCGGTCAGCTCCCGCAGAATCCGGGAGCAGGTCGGCCGGTTCATGTTCAGGCGGGTCGCAATCTGCAGCGGCGTCAGCGGATTCGGGGACTCCGAGGCCACCGTCTCCAATACCTGAAAAATCTTGTCCAGAACCTTTATCATCGTCTCTTATAAGTTCATATTGTGAACTTTAATTTTACATTGTATGATACAATATCATAATATGAACGATTTTACAAGCGGACTCGGAGAAAAAAAGAGGAGGATCCCAATCTTCCAGCGGAGGACCGGATGTTCCAGGAAGAAAAAGCGCTCTTTATTTTTTCATTTATCCATCTTTAATTTGAATTCAAAAACATCATACCATAAAAATTATTTCGTATTTTTTGCATTTTAAATTTGTAAAGATCGGCAGACGATTGTATGGTATCCCCGAAACAGAATCAAGGAGAGTCTGGTCATCATG
>DDJH01000169.1:0-13803 GCA_002338895.1 Lentisphaeria bacterium UBA1829
GTGGATCTCTCTCTTGCGCCGACTCCGACGGTCGGCGACTCCGTCGCCTACATTCTGGAATCCATGGGACTGGAAAAGTGCGGCTGCCACGGCACCACGGCGGCTCTGGCGATGCTCAACGACGCGGTCAAGAAAGGCGGCGTCATGGCCTCCTCCCACGTCGGGGGACTTTCCGGAGCGTTCATCCCCGTCTCGGAGGACGCCGGCATGATCGAGGCGGCCCGCTGCGGCGCACTCAGTCTGGAGAAGCTCGAAGCAATGACGGCAGTCTGCTCGGTCGGACTGGACATGATCGCCATTCCGGGCGACACCCCGGCGGAGGTGATCTCCGGCATCATCGCCGATGAAATCGCCATCGGCGTGGTCAACACCAAGACAACGGCGGTCCGCCTGATCCCGGCCTGCGGCTGCAAAGTCGGCGACACCGTCTCCTTCGGCGGACTTCTGGGAGAAGCGCCTGTGATTCCGGTCGGGAAATACTCTCCGGCGGCGTTCATAGCCCGCGGCGGACGCATTCCCGCTCCGATCCAGAGTCTGAAAAACTGACCGCTCTTCCGCGCGGCATTCCGCTCTTTCCGGCAGAGGAGTTTCCCAAAAAATTCCCTCCGGAGAAGGACGGCCTTATTCGATCACGTTCTCTTCCAGTACGGAATAGTCGTTGTCCAGTTCGGCGCGGCGCAGAACCGCGCCGAAGATGCACTCCCGTCCGGTGAAATGGCAGAGTCCGGACGGATCACTCTCTCCGCAGGGTCCGTTCAGCATCTGTTTCGGACAGTTGCCCGGACACACATACAGCATTTCCGGCAGGTGACATCGTTCGCAGTTCTTCCGGCAGGAAGCCAGCATCCTCTTAGTCAGATACTTGTCCTCCACCGGCATCCGGCCGGCGTGAGAGAGGAGAAGACGCGCCATCCGGTACTGGAACTTCTCGGAGAACGAACACTCCGGCAGCGGTTCGCTGTTCACCTTTGCCGTCTCGCAGCTGACCCCTTCGGCGAGCATGTTCTCGAACAGGTAGTAGCGATATGGGAACGGAGCCATTTCGATCTTGGAATAATAATCGTTGTGAGCGATCCGCCAGTCCTCATACGTGGGGAACTCCGCCATGGCCTCCTCGATGCGGAGGAAGATCCGGTTTGCCATTTCGGGGCTGTCCACGCCGGAGAGCTGGATGCCGCTGTATCCGAGGAACTTGGCGCCGACCGCATGAATCTGAAGCCGTCTCCACTGCGCGGCTTCGAACTGAGCCAGAGAGTACATCATCTCCTTCCGGATCGCCTGTTTGAAATCCTCGGAAATGCAGATTCCCGGGCATTTTCCGGAACAGATGTCCTCCGCCTTTTCCGGTGTGAGGAACAGAATCCGGGCGATGGTCGGAATATTCTGGGAGCGGCGGAACATGCACCAGCGCAGCTCCAGGAGTTTCCGCATATCCCACCCCGCCTGCGTCACCACGAACGACGCGCCCGAAGCGATCTTCTTGCTGAGCTTGCTGTATTGAAGGATGCAGTCGGAGCGGGTGTATTTATATGGATTGGCCACGCATCCGGCGAACAGCGGATTGCCGGACTCGGCATTCCGCCGCAGAATTCCGATGCTGTCGCAATACCGGTGAGCCGCCGTCTGCTCCAGCGTCGCGGAGGGAGTGCCGGAAACGGCGGCGATGTTTTTGAATCCTTCAAAACGGTAGATTCCGAGATTGTAGTCGATATCCTCCGGCCGGCGGTCGCGTCCGTTCACATAGATCAGATGGCGGTCGCGTCCGTTCTTGCAGAGAGCGGCCGCGAACTCCCCCGGATCCAGCGACGGGAAATCCGGCGAATCCTCCAGGAACGCCAGTCCTCCCGGGAACGTCTTCCGCGACGAGACAATCGACTCAAACTCCGAATACTTCGACACCACCGACTCCAGTTTGGAATCCCGTCCCGGAATCCGCAGTTCCAGCAGCACGCTGAACTCCGCATGATCCAGATGCTCCTTGAATGCGTTTTCAGGCCGGATCCCGGCAAAGTTCATCTCCAGCTGCCGGGAGGAATCGGGGGAATCGTTCCTTGTCATGCCTGCGGGACCTCCAGAAAGCCGGAAAGGATCGCCGAGAGCTCCTCCGGCGCATCCTCCGTCAGATACCGTCCCCCGAACGGAATGCGATGGACCTTGGCATCCGGACAGTACTCCAGCCACTTATGCAGATAGCGCTCCGGATAGAGCCAGTCCCGGACCCCCCAGATGATGCACATCTTGTGCTCGCGGAGAATCCACAAGCCGTGTTCCACCTCGATCACGCTTTCAAAGGAGGGATCATCCGGATAGCAGGGGATGTCGTCGATGAACCGGTACAGCGCGATGCGGGCGTTCTTCTTCCGATAGGGGAACATGTACCCGAAACGGACACTCTCCGGATGGGCGCCGAGTCCCCAGAAGATCATATTGGTGTTCATCAGCAGCGGCCGCCCGATGCTCGGGAACCACTTGCAGAGACGGAAACGGAGCGGAAGACGGTATCCCGAAAACGCGATGGAGTTCATCACGGCGATCCGGTCCACCCGCTCCGAATGGCGCACGGTGAATCCGATTCCGATTGTCGCCCCCCACCCGTGCATCACCAGAGAGAACTTCCGCAGTCCGAGATGATCCACCAGCCGTTCGATATTGTCCACCTGCGTTTCCAGACGGTAATCGTAACCGTCCGGCTTGTCGGAAAGCCCGTATCCGATGATGTCCGGCGCGATCACCCGGAAATGACGCGAAAACTGACGGATCAGATTGCGGAAGAAAAACGACCACATCGGACAGGCATGCAGCATCATCACCACCGGACCGCTTCCCTCGTCCACATAATGCATCCGGTATTTCCCGACCGGCATCTCGTGCGGAGCAAACGGATACTCCTTCCTCAGAATCTCGGATTCCTCAAAATCGTTCATAACCGTCTGCTCCTCCGCGGGTTCCGTTTCTGGTTACATGGCGGACGGCACTTGAATGGTCAGCGTATTCAAACCGTCGGTCAGCAGATCGCGGACCGCATAGCAGAGCGCCAGGCGCGCATGGCGGAGCGGTCCGCTTTCCGCCGTCAGCACCGGACACTCCCGGTAGAAGCGGTTGAACGCCTTCGCCACTTCCAGAAGATGGCTCACGAGAACCGAACAGTCCATCTTCTCCGCCGCGCTCCGGAGCACGTCCGGATACACCGCGCAAAGCAGCGCCAGTCTGCGTTCCTCCTCCTTCTCCAGCAGGCTCCAGTCCGGATGCGCCGTCTTCTCCTTCTGATCCGCCGATTTGCGTTCGATCGAATTGATCCGGGCGCACGCATACTGCACATAAGGACCGGTATCGCCTTCAAACTTCAGCGACGCCTGCGGATCAAACAGAATCGTGGTCTTCGGATTGAACTTCAGGAGCATGAATTTCAGCGCCCCCATTCCGATGATTTCCGACCGCTCCTCCAGATCCTCCGGTTCCGGCGCGCCGTTCAGCCGTTCCAGAGTGGCCGTCCGCGCCAGTTCGTGCATCTCGTCGAACAGATCGTCCGCATCCACCACGGTTCCCTCCCGGCTCTTCATCTTGCCGGACGGAAGATTCACCATCCCGTACGCAAGATGGTACAGGTGCGACGCCCACGGGAAACCGAGTTTCGAAAGAATCGCAAACAGCATCTTGAAATGCAGCAGCTGTTCATCCCCCACCACCCAGATCTGCGTATCGGGATGATTCTCCTGATATTTCAGAAGCGTGGTCCCGATATCCTGCGTGATATAGACGCTAGTTCCGTCGGAGCGCAGCACCACTTTGGTTCCGAGTTTGCCGAGATCGGCGATGACCGCTCCGTCCTCCCGTTTCTGGAACACGCCGTCGGCGAGGCCCCTGGCGATCAGATCCTTGCCGAGCAGATAGGTCTGGCTTTCCAGATAGGTTTTATGGAAATGGACCCCCATCCGGTCGTAGGTCTGCTTGAAACCGGCGAAGACCCAGGAGTTCATGGTTTTCCAGAGTTCGCGGACCGCGGGATCGCCGGCCTCCCAGTCCTGAAGCATCTTCTGGGCGGCGGCGCCGATCTCCGTGCGGAGAAAGAGTTCGTCGTCGGAGGCGGATGCCGTGGAGGGGTCGCTCTCCCGCAGGGCCCGGATCTCTTCGGAGAGCACGGAGTTGTATTTCACATAGAAGTCGCCGACAAAGTGATCCCCCTTGATTCCGGTCGATTCCGGCGTGCTGCCGTTTCCGTACCGCTGATAGGCGAGCATCGATTTGCAGATATGGATCCCGCGATCGTTGACCAGATTGATCGGAATGACCGTGTTTCCGACGCGCGCCAGCAGGGAGCACAGCGACATGCCGATCGTGTTGTTCCGGACATGCCCCAGATGCTGCGGCTTGTTGGTGTTCGGCGCGGAATATTCGATCAGGATTCTGCGCCGCTCCGCCTCCGGCAGGGTTCCCTCTGCGAACAGGGCGGAGAGATCCGCGACGGTATCGCGGTACAGCGCCTCCGGCTTCAGCGTGATGTTGACAAACGCCTTGACCGCTTCCGCCGCTTTCACATCCTCATGGTTCCGGAAATATTCGGCCGCCTCTCCGGCGAGCTGGACGGGATTTTTCCCGAACATTCCGGCGAAACGGAAGCAGTTCACCGTCACATCGCCGGTCATTCCCTGCGGACAGAGTTCCGGTACGATTTTCCATCCGTCTTTTGTCTTGTTTCCGGGATTGTTCTGGAGGAGCCAGGAAGAAAAATCGCCGATACAACGCAGTTTCATAATATTTGAGACCTTTCAGAGTGTAGTTTTCACCACAGTGGAGTGCTGTCCGGCGGGAACGAAGATCTGATACGGCCCGAACGCCGCCGGGATCAGGCACGATCCGCCTTTTTTCAGAGAGACCGTCCGGTCATCCCGACCGACGGTCACCGGTCCGCTGATTGCGGTGATGATATGGAAGCTGGCGCTTGTGAATGTGGTGTCGCGCCAGTTTTCGACGAGCCGCAGATCCTCCACCTTGAAGAACGGACAGGTGTTGACCACCGGATATTTCCGGTTGCGCTCCGTGGAGTCGCAGGGCCCGGTGATTCTCGGCACGGTGCGGTCGGTGAAGTCGATGCATTCGCGGGCGGCGTCCAGATGCAGTTCTCTGGATTTTCCGTTTGCGTCGACGCGTCCCCAGTCGCTGATTCGGAAGGTGGTGTTGCTGTTCTGCTGGATTTCGAGCAGGAGGTTTCCTGCGCCGATGGCATGAACCTTTCCGGCCTTGATGAAATAGGCGTCGCCGGGAACGGAATCGAAGATCTGCAGAGTGCTTTCGACCTCCTGTGTGGAGATATTCTGAAGGAAGCGCATTTTTGTGGTATCGTTCCGGAGTCCGGCGATGATTTTTGCGCCTTTGTCGGCATGGATGATGTACCACATTTCGGTTTTGGGTTCGATTCCGGGGGTTCTGGAGCAGGCGGCCTCATCGGGGTGCACCTGGAGCGAGAGCCGTTTCCCCGCGTCGATGAGTTTGACCAGGAGCGGGAATTTTCCTCCGTTGAAACTGCGTCCGACGAGGTCTTTGCCGTAGTATTCGACCAGCTGGCGGAGCGTGCATCCCTTGAGGGGGCCGTTTTCGACCGTGCTGACGGCGTCGTCGCGGTCGACGATCTCCCACGATTCCCCGACCGGTTCGCTGTGCGGGGGAATTTCGCGATTCAGGATTGTTTCGAGTTTGTTGCCTCCCCACATGACCTCTTTGTAGACCGGTGTGAAAACCAACGGGTAGAGAGCATCTGTTTCTATCATGACGGAACTCCTTAAAGGACATTATTCTGGACTGGTGAAATATAACATCGGATTCCTGTTTTTTCAACGGGATTCCTCCGAAAAAACCAAGAGAATCCTCTTTCCGGATCCGCCGGGGATTTTCCGCGCAGATTTCTGAGGATTTTCCGCTCGTTTCCGAGAGGAATCCTCAGCGGATTTCCCTCTGATTTTTCCTGCAGCCGGACGGAAAAGTTCCGGAAAAATGATCGCCGCAGGCACAACTTCTCATTTTTTCTCAGCAAATTATCAAAAAATCTCATCCAAAACTCTTGACAACGTTTGAAACGGAACTATATTTCCAGAAAAAGAGGAGAAAGCGTTCTATGACACGGAACCAGAAAACTATCGATTTTGTCGGACTCGGATTCTGCAGCAACGACTATCTGAGTCTGCTCCCGGAAATACCGATCGACCACAAGGTGCAGATACTCGAACACCTCATTCAGGGAGGCGGACCGGCAGCCACCGCCACCGTGGCAGCCGCCCGTCTTGGAGTCTCGACGGCCTTTATCAGCATGGTCGGCGACGACGACGCGGGCAGACGCATTCTCACCGACCTCGAAGCGGAAGGGATCGACACCTCCTCCATGATCCGCCGCCCCGGCAGCTCCTCACCGGTCGCCTACTGCTGGATCGATCAGCCGACCGGGAAGCGCAGCATTGCCTGGACCCGCGGCACCCTGAAGGAACTTCTTCCCTCCGAACTGGACATGGACCGGATCCGCTCCGCGAAAGTGCTCCATCTGGACGGCCACAACACCGAGGCGGCCATTGCGGCGGCGGAAGAGGCGCACAAAGCGGGCGTTCTGGTCAATCTTGACGCGGGAACGATCCGTCCGGGAATTGAAAAAATCATTGCGAACACCGACATTTTCTTCACCTCCGAATACTTTGCTCGCACATGGACGGGGGAAGAGGATCTGGAAAAGGCGCTTCGGAAACTGCTGGATGCCGGAGCGAAGGTGACCGGAATCACCATCGGCAGCAAGGGATCGATCGCATGGGACAACGGGAAGATCATCCACTGCCCCGCGGCGGATATTTCTCCGATTGTCGACACGACCGGAGCGGGGGACACGTTCCACGGGGCCTTCGCCGTGCGCTATCTCGAATGCGGCGACATTCCGGAGAGCATGCGGTTTGCCTCCGCCGTCGCCGGACTCAAATGTACAAAACTCGGCGGACGCACCGGACTTCCGGACCGTAAAACCGTCGATGAATTTCTGAAAACACACTGACCGCCAAAAAAAGGGAGGAACACCGAAAAATGGCAAAGACATTCAAGATCGGCTATCTGCCGCTGACCAAGGCGAACTGGACCAATGAGACGCTGGAAGCGGCCCGCAAAAACGCGAAAGAGTACCTGCAGAGCCTGCCCGGAGTCGAAGTGATCGGCGGAGACCGCATGATCGATTTCGAGGACAAAGCCATTCAGGAGCTCGATTTCTTTGAGAAGGAGCGTCCGGATCTGATTGTGGCGCACTTCATGACCTTCTCTCTGGGCGTGATTGTTCCGATGTTTGCGCAGCGTCTGAAAGTTCCCGTGGTTCTCTGGTCGATGAAGGAGCCGGATCCGAAGGGCGGACGCCTTCAGAACAACTCGTTCTGCGCGGCGAACATGAATTCGCATTTCATGTACCGGATGCACGTTCCGTACTTCCACATTCACGCGGAAGTGGGCAGCAAGGAGGCGGCGGACGGACTGAACAAGGCGATCCGCGTCACACGGACACTCAACATGCTCTCCCGGATGCGGATCGGCGTGATCGGCGGACGCGTGCCGGGCTTCTTCACCTCCAGCTGCGACGAAATGCTTCTGCGCACGAAAATCGGTCCGGAGATCAAATTCATCACCGAACACGAGGTTATTGAGACCGCGCGCCACCTGACGCCGGCGGAACTCGCCTCCGCCATGAAGACCATCCTGTCCGACGCCAAGGTCCACCCGACGGACGGCCCGAGCGACGAACAGCTGAAGAAATCCGCCGCCCTCTTCGCCGCAGTCGGCAAGATGAAAGACAAATTCCTCGTGGACACCTTTGCGATGCGCTGCTGGCCGGAATTCATCTCGAACGATCTTTACGGCATCACGGTCTGCTCCACGATCGGCCACCTGACCAACCACGGATATCTGACCGCGTGCGAAGGCGACGCATATGGAGCCGTGATGATGCGTCTGGAACAGGAACTGACCGGCGATCTTCCGTTCTTCTGCGACATGATCGTGATGGAAGGGGACTTCGGAGTTGCCTGGCACTGCGGAGCGGCTCCGTGCAAGCTCTGCAAACCGGGTTATCAGCCGCAGCTCTGCCACAGCGCGACCGTGGAAGGGGGCGGCGTGAAAGGCGTCACCGGAGAATTTCCGCTGAAGAGCGGCCGGGTCACTCTTGCTCGTCTGGGCGAGAAGCGCGACGGCGACGGCTTCCGGATGCTGATTGCCACCGGCNNCCGATCTGTTCGTCCGCGGCAATCCGGTCAAGATCAAATTTGACGCGGGCTGCGACAAACTCCGCGAAGTGGTCATCAACCAGGGCTGGGAGCACCACTACGCCCTCTCCTACGGCGACATTGTTCCGGAACTTCTGGACATCTGCCGCATTCTGGACATTGAACCTGTCGTTGTCAAATAACCCTCATCAGAAAGGAGCACTTCCATGAGCAGCGAGAAACTTCTGATCCATCTCAATCCCGTGCAGGGCTACAACAAGATTTTCGATCTTGGCGAATACAACATGCAGCTGACCGCCTTCGGTCTGATCCAGCTTGCGGCGGGCACCAGTTACCGGAACACGACCGGCGAATTTGAAGTTGCCCTTGTTCTTCTGGGCGGCAAATGCGCGGTGAAGGGCAGAGACTTCGCCTTTGCGGAGGTCGGCGGACGCAAATCGGTGTTCGACGGCAAACCGCACACGGTCTATCTTCCGCGGCGGACGGAGTATGAAATCACGGCGCTGACCGATGTCGACATTGCGTACAACGCCTCTCCGGCGAGCCGGGACACGGCGAAACCGACGGTCATCACACCGGAGCAGTGCCGCACGCTCTCGCTCGGGCGCGACAACTTCACCCGGGCCGCCACCATCATGCTGGACGAGACCTTCGATTCCGAACACTTCTACATCGGCGAAGGCATGATTCCGTCGGGGAACTGGTCCGGCTATCCGCCGCACCGCCACGACATCGACAATCTCCCCGAGGAGATCGACATGGAGGAGACGTACTTCTACCGTTTTGATCCCCCGCAGGGCTTCGGCATCCAGAAGGTCTACCAGCCGGACGGCTCGATCGACGAGACCTACACGGTCAAGAACAACGACACCGTCGCCATTGCGGAAGGCTACCATCCCCTGTGCGGCGCGCCGGGCTATCAGATGTACTATCTCTGGACGATGACCGGGAAAGTGAATCGCGGTCTGATCTCCTCCAAGGATCCGCAGCACAGCTGGGTGAAATGACAATGGCCGGCGACACCATTCTTCTCGGCATAGACTTTGGATCCGGCGGCTGCAAGGTCTCCGCGATCGACACGGACGGAGCGATGCTCGGGGACGCCTCGGTGGAGTACCCCACCTATTACGAACACCGGGGCTGGTCCGAACAGGAACCCTCCGACTGGTACGCCGCGATGTGCCGCGCGCTGAAGAAACTCGAATCGAAGGGCGTGAATCTGAAACATGTCCGCGCCCTCTCGTTCGACGGTTCGACCCACAACGCCGTCCTGATGGACGACTCCATGACGCCGATCCGGCGGACGATCATGTGGACCGACCAGCGCAGCGTCGAAGAGTGCGCCGAACTGCGGGAACGCCATGCGGACCGGATTTTCCGCACCGCGTACCAGATGCCGAGTCCGACCTGGACCCTTCCGCAGATGATGTGGCTGCACCGCCATGAGCCGGAGATTCTGCGGCGGACCAGACACATTCTGTTTGTGAAGGACTATGTGCGCTACCAGGTCACCGGCGTCGCCGCGACCGACCATATCGAGGCGCAGGGAACGCTCTTCTACGATATGAAGAACCGCTGCTGGGCACGGGATCTTGCCGAACTTGCCGGTCTGGATCCGTCGGCGCTTCCGGACCTGGTCAATCCGACGGATCTTCTCGGGAAGGTCACCGCCCGTGCGGCGGCGGACATGGGGATTCCGGAAGGCACGCCGGTGGTCTGCGGGACCTCCGATTCCGCGGTGGAGGACTACGGCGCGGGAGCGATCGAACCGGGCGACTGCATCGTCAAACTGGCGACGGCGGGCAACGTGAACGTGATGACTGCGGAAGCGCATCCGTTTCCGACCACGCTGACCTATTCCCATGTGATACCGGGGATGTGGTACACGGTATCCGCGACGAACGCGGCGGCGCTCTGTCAGCGCTGGTTCCGCGACCTGTTCTGCGACGGGGAAAAACTGGAGGCGGAAAAAGAGGGGATCAACGCCTTTGAGATTCTGGACCGGAAGGCGGCGGAGTCGCCGCTGGGAGCGAACGGAGTTCTGTTTCATCCGTATCTCCAGGGGGAGCGGTCGCCGTACTGGGATCCGGATCTGCGGGCGAGCTTCACGGGAGTGGCGATCTCGTCGACGAAAGGGGATCTGAGCCGGGCGCTGCTGGAGGGGGTCGCCTTCTCGCTGCTGGACTGCTACGGACTGATCCGGGAGATGAAACTTCCGGTGAAACGGATCTTTCTGATCGGCGGAGGAGCGAAGAGCCGTCTGTGGAGCGAGATTGTCTGCAACGTGTTCAATCTTCCGGTCCGGGTTCCGATTCCGGGGGACGCCTCCTACGGGAGCGCGCTGCTTGCCGGAACTGGAATCGGCGTATTTTCCAGCAGTGCGGAAGCCGTTCTCCGCTGCCTGAAAATCGACCGGGAGATCCATCCGGATCCGGCACAGGCCGAAGAATATGCGAAACTGTTCCGCCGGTACAAGGCGGTTCACGACGCGCTCGCACCGATTTACGCGATGAAATAACCAACCTTATACGGAGGATAAAATGTTAGTCTCGAAAGACAGCTACATGTACGAAATGATTCGCACGGAACTTACGGACATTCTCGGCGACGAGAACGTCTGCACCCGTGACGCCGACAAGTTCGGTCACTCGATCGACTACTACTGGATTCCGGAAATGTGGCATGACCGGGGCATGGAAACACCGAAAGCGGATTTCATAGTCCACCCTGCCAGCGCGGAAGAGGTTTCGCGCGTGGTGAAACTGGCGAACCACTACCACCTTCCGGTGGTTCCGTGGGGCGGCGGATCGGGCTCCCAGGGCGGAGCGCTGCCGGTGTACGGCGGAATCATTGTCGACATGAAGCGCATGAACAAGTTTCTCGGCATTGACAAGACCGCGCTGACCGTCACCTGCCAGACCGGGATGATCGCCCGTCATCTGGAGTGGCAGTGCAACAAGGAGGGGTACTCCACGATGCACCTTCCGGCGTCGATTGCGTGCGCGACGATCGGCGGCTTCCTCGCACACCGCGGAACGGGCGTGCTTTCGACGAAATACGGAAAAATCGAAGACATGGTGATGTCGCTCCAGGTTGTGACACCGACCGGCGAAATCATTCGGACCCTTCCGGTTCCGCGTCATGCCTCCGGACCGGATCTGACGATGCTCTTCCTCGGCAGCGAAGGAACGCTCGGGATCATCACGGAAGTGACGCTGAAAGTTCATCCGCAGCCGGAGGCACGGGAGTTCCGGGCTTACATCTTCAAGGATTTCCATACGGCGATGAGCGCGGGAGCGGAACTGATGCGCAGCCGTCTCCAGCCCTGCGCGGTGCGTCTTTATGATGAGGAGGAGACCATCCACCATGTCCGGAAGGTGTTCGGCATGGAGCTGGACAAGGGAGCGTACCTCGTGTTCGGGTTCGACGGACGCAAAGACATTGTCGCCTGCCAGATGAAATATGCCCGTGAGATCATGGAGAAGAAGTACAAGGGCAAGGATCTGGGCAGCAAAGGAGGCGATCTGTGGTGGGAGAACAAGTACAAATTCTTCTATCCTCCGTTCATGTTCCACATGCCGCAGGCGTTCGGGACGCTGGACACGGTGGCGACCTTCTCGAATATTGAGAACGTCTACCATGCGATGAAGAAAGTGGTCAACGAGAACTTCCCGCAGGCGCGTTTCATCGGTCACTTCTCGCACTGGTACGAGTGGGGCTGCATGCTCTACGCGCGCTTCATCTTCGAGGAGAAGGATGTGCCGCAGGATCCGAGAGAGGCGGCGGCGCTGTACAACAAGGTCTGGGATCTTGCGATCCGGGCGGCGATTGCGAACGGCGGCGTAATCAACGAGCATCACGGAGTCGGGTTGAAGCTCGGCCGTCTGATGAAGGAGCTTTACGGACCGGCGATGCCCGTTCTGGAAGGCATCAAGAAACAGCTTGACCCGAACAACATTATGAACCCCGGCAAATTAGGATTCAAAGGAGTCTGATCATGAATATCGACAACTATCTTGACGCAATCAAAAACTGCCGTTTCTGCTTCATGTGCCGCCATCTTTCCGCGATCGGGAACGTGACGTTCACGGAGGCGGACACCCCGCGAGTCCGTGCCGCGATGGCCTACGGGATCACGCTGTATCCGGAGAAACTGGCGAACCGGGACTATATCGACACGATCTACCGTTCCGACCTGAGCGCCTGCTGCCGCTACCACTGCGTCAGCCACTTCGACGAGAACGGCCTCACGCTGGCGGCCCGTGCCGACATTGTNNCGAGGCGGGTCTTGCCCCCGAATCCGTCAAAGCGATTGTCGCGGAGCTCAAGAAAAACGAGAAATGGACCGGCAAAGGCACCGGCGATGTCCTCTACTTCATCGACAACTACACCGCGGAAACCAAAAGCGTTCCCAAAGCCTTCGACGCCATCATGAAGAAGGCGAAAATCCCGTATCAGACCGTCACCGGCGGCTGCATCGGCAAAGCGCTGAAAATTCTCGGCTTCCGCAAAGAGGCGAAAGAGGCGATGCAGAAGTTCGCCCAGGTCATCAAGAACAGCAAGGCGAAAATCGTGGTCGTTTCCAATCCGGCCGCCTACGACGCGCTGGTCAACGACTACAAGGAAGCGGGCATCAAGCTGGGAGCGAAGGTGATGCACACCTCCGAATACATCAAGTCCCTGAAGCTGAAGTTCCCGAAGAAGGCCGGCAAACTCTACTATCTGGAGAGCGACTATCTGAAGAACTACAACAACAATCTTCCGGCTCCCCGCGAACTGCTTGCCGCGCTGAAGGCGGAGATTGTTCCGTTCGGCACGAACAACGAGGAATCCTACACCTGCGGCGAAGGCGCGGTGGTTCTGCCGAAGATCGACGAGTCGCTGGTGGAGAAACTGGCAAAGTATATCGAAGCACGCGCGGACGATCCGAAGAAGGATGTCATTGTGGTGGCATCCCCGTACACGAAGCTCTATCTTGACAAGTACACGTCTCTGAACGTGAAGACTCTGGAAGAGCTTGCCGCCACCTGTCTCTGAGCGGAGGTGAACGATGGCTCTTGTGACAATGAAGGAAATTCTCCTTCCGGCACGCAGGGAAAAGCGTGCCGTGGGAGCGTTCAACATCGCGAACTATGAAACCGCCCGCTCGATCATCCAGGCGGCGGAGGCGGAAAAGTCTCCGGTCATCATCCAGCTGTACATGCGACTGTTTGACTCGACCAAGGCGTTCGACCTTGCCGGTGCGCTGATCCGGATGGCGCACCGGTGCAATCAGCCGGTGGCGCTGCATCTCGACCATGGAGACAATGTCGGCCAGGTGAAGGATGCGCTTGCGTGGGGATACACGTCGGTCATGTACGACGGGTCCCGTCTTCCGTTTGAGGAGAATGTCCGCATCACGCGCTTCTGCGTGGATTATGCGAAGGCGTTCGGCGCCTCGGTGGAAGGGGAGATCGGCCATGTGGCGCAGGGCGACGAGACGGCGCTGACGGATGTCTCGGAAGCGGTGGAGTTTGCCCGGCAGACCGGTGTCGACGCCCTCGCGGTCTCCATCGGCACCGCCCACGGC
>DDJH01000169.1:13810-14851 GCA_002338895.1 Lentisphaeria bacterium UBA1829
CCGCTCGTTCTGCACGGCGGCTCGGGAACGCCGCTGGAGGACGTCCGCAAATCCATTCAGGCGGGCATCGCGAAAATCAACATCGCGACCGAATTCATGGACACCTACCTGAAATCGACCCGGGCGAAACTCAACGAGCTCGACGGCAAATTTGTCCCGATCGACAAGTTCTACGATTCGATTGTGGACGACTGCGCCGCGCATGCTGCGCGTCTGATCCGCTTCTTCGCCGGACGCTGACGATCCGACGGGAACAGAGCGAAAAAACGCGGACTGGAGATTTTTCCNNTCCAGTCCGCGTTTTTTTCTGCCCCGGTTTCTGTTCTGATTCGATCAGCGATAGGGATACCAGCGGAATTTGAATTCGCTGCTTGCGGTATCCGGGATCAGGGAGCGGTAGGAATGATTGGCGCCGTGTCCGTCCAGATAGATGGTGTTGACGGTGCNNCCGCCGTGACGGTAGGCGACCACGGGGAAATCGAGGGCGTCGTTTCCCTTCTCCCACCATCCGCCGGCGACGGCGGGATCGCGGAGATTGGTGGAACCGCTGGAAGGAGCGGCATCCCCGAGATTTGTCCGCTCGTCGAAGAGGAACCGGGAGGCGGGCGACTTGACCTTCGGAAGATGGGTGACTTTCTGTTTATTCCATGAATTGACTCCTCCGTCGGGAAGAACGGTTGTATCCCAGTAGGTCATTCCATAGGAGAAGTCGGCGCCGCGATAGAGTCTTGCCGCGGCGGGACGGGATTCGAAATTCCAGACGCGCTTGGTGTTCGGGCAGACAAAATTTTTGTCCCATTCCGCGTTGTCCCACTGATAGTGGCGAATTCCCAGATGCTTCACGAACGCGGCGTTGGACGACCATGTGGACGTTTCGCCTGGATTCTGAAACGGCACGTTGTAATCATTGTGTTCCGACGCGTACGACGCCATTGCGACGCCCATCTGCTTCATGGATGCAAGACATTTCATCTGCATCGCCGTATCGCGCGCCTTTCCCAGAGCCGGCAGCAGAAGTGCCGCGAGAATCGCGATGATCGC
>DDJH01000169.1:14870-29035 GCA_002338895.1 Lentisphaeria bacterium UBA1829
ATGACCACAAGGAGTTCCACAAGGGTGAAAAGCCGTTTTTCCGTATTCATCTTCCGTGTTCCTTTCCATGTTCCACAAATTCAAAATAGAGAGCGGGACCGCTCGGGAGAGCGGCGGTGTCGAGGAGGAGCTCCACGCGATCGCCGTTTTTTCTCAGCGGCAGTTCCGCCAGACGTTTTCCATCCATTTCGAGCGCATAGGCCTTCATTGCGGCGGCATTCCGATTTCGGAACGCCACGTCGAAAATCCCGGTCTGAACGAGGAGCGGCAGATCGCCGAGCTTCAGCATGAACCGCATTTCCGGATCTTCAAACGCCATGTTGTTCTGCAGGACGTTGGTGGCGACGACCAGGAGCAGACGCTTCGCCTCGCGGATCGGCAAAGTTCCGTCGATCGATGCCAGGGCGACATTTCCGCGAACGGTCATTTTCCGGACTTCGAAATCCGAGAGTCCGGCCCGGCTTCCGGCCTCCGCGCAGATTCCCTGAAGGCGCGGCGTATCCACCTGCAGATAATTGCGCGCGGTCTCCATGCGGAGTTCCCCCGTATCGGTCTGGAAAACGCCTTTTGCATCGGAGGAGGGATTGTTCTTCGGGAGAGCGCCTTTTTTTCGCAGATCGTTCAGGAAGGAATCGAGCTGAAAGGCGGATGAGCCGGACGAATCGGCGATGGAGGCGTACCAGTCGTCGAGGATCACGCCGCTTCCGCCGCTTCTGCCGAGGACGGTCTCGTTTTTCCCGGGAGCCTTCCGGAGATCGCAGGAGTAGGTGAAACGGTTTGTGAACATCAGCTTTCCCTGCGCGGTCGAGAGCGCGTCATGCGAGGCTCCGTTTTTCAGAATCTCTTCGGAGGAGAGCGCCAGACGGATTTTCTGTTTACCCGGACTCACATCCCTCCGCCGGAAGATCAGCGCGGTCAGCAGTTCCTGCGTTTTTGCAATCGGATCATTATTGATGAAGAACGGCATCATTTTCGCGTAGGCATTCACCGTGATGGCCGATCCGAAACCGGTAAGCGCATCAAAGTCCTGATAGGCGGAGTATGCCCCCATGACAAATGCCTGCTCATAGCGGTAGCGGTTCCAGAACACATGGAGATGTTCGGTGACGACATACGGCACGCCGTCTCTCCGCATGCTTCCGAATCCGCGGAATTCGTTGGCCGCATTGCCGATCGAACTCTCCTGCGAGATGCTTCCGCTTCCGCCGCCGTTGTTGGTGAAGCCGTTCGGATGGGCGTGGTAGCCGTTCATTGCGATGAAATCGTAGTCCCGGCGTGCGATGGCGTGGCGGAAGGTCTTGCCCATGTTCATTGCCGAAACCGGGCCGGGGTATCCGATCTCCCGCAGGAAATTCTTATAGAAGTGGAAGATTTTGTTTTCCAGACCGCAGAGGAAGGTGTTGATGTCCCTGCCGTAGGAATCGGTGCGGTAGAGATCGTCCTTTTGGAAAATCGGGACGGCGTCGAAGGTGTCCGGAGCCGTTTTTCCCCATGCCGACCGGAGTGATTGAATCGTCGCATACTTCTCTTTCAGGAACGCTCTCCACTGCGGCAGGAGCGGCGCATAATCCTTGCAGAATCCGGGAGAAAGAGCAAACTCCTGTTCGTTGTAGCCGACGACCATGGCAACAGTCGGATCGTCCACCAGCCGTTTTCCGGTGTAGGGATTCACATGGGTGAAGAGCTTGCGCACCCCCTCCTTCCAGATGGTCCGCACGCGCTCGCTGAAATAGATTTCGTATTTGAAATTTCCGGGATCGGCCTTGCTTCCCCAGCGGACGCCCTTTGCATAGCCGAGCCGGCCGGTCATGGCGTCCATATTGAGGTAGATGCCGTTTTTCCCGCATTCGGCGACGAGGAAATCAAAGCGGTCGAGGAAATCCGGATGAAAATCCAGATCCTTCTTCGCCCTGGTCAGCAGGATTTCGTCGAGGAAATGGATCCGGATCATATTGTACCCCGCCAGACGGAGCTGACGGACATACTCGCGGATTTTCTCCTTTGTATCGAACTGCGGCTTGTTCGTCCAGAAACCGCGGAACGACGCGGCGGCCTCCGCGGAAGCGAGGAAACGAACCGGCCGCTCCGGACTCTTCTCAAATGCGAAATGACCGTCCCTGTTGATGATGACCCGTCCGTAAGTTCCGGTCGGCTTTCCGTCGTTCAGGAAAGAGAGATCGAGCGCGGACCCGGCGATCACGCCGCCTTTTGCCGGAAGCGGCAAAACCTTCCACACCGCGCCGGGCCGCATCACAAGCGGTTCGGTTTTCGGAACCGGATAATCGGTATTGGAGAGAGTTGCCCCCAGAACGATCCAGTTTGCGGAGGATCCCGCCTCCTTTTCGAACCGGATGCTCCGCACGGAACCGATCTTCTTCAGCGGGAAGCGGGAGAGATAGACTCCGACCTGATTGCCCCCGCCCGTGCTCCACAGGGAGACGGGAAAGGCATTCGGGCGCTTCAGCGGCATCCACCAGTTGGAGATGTCGCGTCCGTTGACGATCCGCAACTCCTGCGAACCGGCGGATCCGTCAAGCAGGATCCGTCCGACCGGCGGATAGGAGTCGGGAAACGTCAGCGTATGCAGCACATAGAGATACTTTGCGGACCGCTCCCCTTTCCCGAGCTTGATTTCCGCCGAATGCAGCCCGTTGGGGAAACGGCGGTTGNNCGGGCGGATCAGATGGAACGGGACGTTGCCGAAGACGGACTGTTTCCAGCGGAATTTTGCGGCGTCGTTCTCCGGTCCCTGATCGGACCATCCCCCCTTCCCGTCACCGGAGACGGGGTCCTGGTATCCCATGTTTGCCACGCCGGAGAGATTCAGCACGGTATCTCCGGTTTCCATCTTCAAACCGCAGTAGCGGATCACTCCGCAGCCGCCCTGAATCCCGAGAAACAGATTCGCTGCGACAATGTCCTGCGGAATATCGAATGATTTGGAAAGCGTTGTCCAGTCCGCGACTCCTGGGGACATGTAGAGTCCGTAGTACCCGTATTTTCCGTTCGGGAAACGCACGGAGATCATCAGCTTCCCGCCCTGCCACTTCTGATAGACCCTGATATCGCGCCAGACCTCCGCGGACAGTGTCACGCGCCGCCCGGCGATGCCTGCCGGATCCAGCGCCCGGGTGATTCCATACACATGGTTCCGGACGGGCTTCTCCAGCCGGATCTCCAGAACATCCTTCCGCTCTCCCTCCTCGACAAAGCGGACGATCTTCTCCGCTCCCCGGCTCCATCCGTTCAGACCATCCGCTTTTTTCTCCTGCAGCTCCACCGGAATCCCGGCGGCAACCGCTGCGGAGAATCCCGCCAGAAACAGAATCAGACTCTTGCAGTGCATGGATCATCCTTTCAGCAAATTAACATTTATAGGCATTTGTTATAATTATACAATATTCTTGATTTTTGTCAACCCTCCTTTTTTCAAAAAGGGTAAAAAAAATAAAAAATTCAAATAAATCGAGCAGGAAAATTGATATTCTCCAAAAAGGTGATATGGTATTTCGAAATGTCGACAAATGAACACAAATGGAAACAAGAGGGAAGAAATGCCCACGGGGAAAAGCGCGGTTGCGGAATATATGAAAATCCGCAGGCATATTTTGAATCTGACGGCGAAGGCGGGGAACGAGTCCGTGCAGCTTCCGACGGCGCTGGAACTGTCGAAACAGTTCGGGGTCTGCCGCCAGACGGTGGGCAAAGCGCTGAAGCAGCTTGCGGAGGATCATTATGTGATCGGGAAACCGGGACTGGGGACCTTCACGAATCCGCGGAAACAGTTTCGTCCGAACGCGTGGCAGAAGGTGCAGACCATCGGAATCATCGTCGGCGACGGAATGGTCATCGAGCTGGATGAATACCTTGCCAAACTGGTTGCGGCCTGTCTGGTGGAGGCCTCGATGTTTCCGGCCTATGTGCGGACGATCAATCTGACCTCGGCGAAACCGGAGGATGTTCTCCGGGAACTGCGGAGCGAATCGCTGGACGGGCTGATCTGGCAGAATCCGCCGGCGCGCTTTCTTCCGCTTCTGGAACAGCTCCGCAGCGAGATGGCCATTACGGTGATCGGATTCCTGGAAGGGAAAACGCTTCATTCGGTCAATTTTGATCTGTGGAGAGTCGGTTATGACGCGGGGAAGGCGCTGCTGAAAGAGGGGAGAAAACAGATTCTTTTTCTGCGGGATGAACTGCCGTGGAGTCTTTCGGTTGCAGGACTTCGCGAGGCGTTCCGGGAAGCGGGATGCGAACTGAATGAAAAGCTGATTCTCAAGGGAGAGAATGTGCTCGAAAAGCTCCGACTGATCTTTGAGCTGGGCGTTCCGATTGATGCGCTGTTCAACTCGCTTTACTCCTATGGGAGTCTGGCGGAGATTGCGAAGCAGTCGGATTACGATCTCTCCCGGACATTCCAGGTCTGCTGGGATTCCACGGCCGGGCATTTCCCGGAGTTTCATGGGCTGGTGTATTCGTTTGATTTTGCAACGCTTGCCCGCGAAGCGGTCGCTCTGCTCCGGAATCAGATGGAGAAGAGGGGAAGTTCCGAAAGCAGACTGCTCCCCGTTCCTCTGACCCCCTTTGCCAAAACCGCTTCCGGCATCTGACGGGAAAGTACCGGAACGAAAAGGTGTTCCGGAAAGAAAATTCAAAAAAAAGCACCCAATCGGGGATTGACTTTTTCGGGGTTTTGTGCTATAATTAAGCAGACGAAATGCTAATAAATGCTAATATAGACAACCAATTTTGAGTTCAGAAATGAAAAAAGAGAAGCCTCCGGTTGCGGAATACATGAAGATTCGCCGCTACATGCTGAACTTTGTGGAACAGGCGGGAGAGAAGTCGATTCAGGCGCCGACGATTCTGGAACTGTCACGGAAGTTCGGGGTGAGCCGTCCGACGGTCAGCAAGGCGATGAAGGCGCTGACGGAAGACGGCTACATCATAGCGCGTCCGCGTCTGGGCAGTTTCACGAATCCGTCCCGGAACCAGATGCTCCAGGACGCGCGTTCCAAAGCGGTGATCGGCATACTGGAAGGGGACGGCATGATCGCGCACTATACGTCCTATCTTGCGCGTCAGCACGCCTATATGATGCTGGAGCTTGCGAACCTTCCGGTGATGATGCACCAGCTCTCCCTGACCTCGCATAAGACGGATGAGATTCTGCGCGACATTGAAGCGGAAACACTGGATCTCCTGATCTGGATCGGAGCGGAGGAAGCGCATGTTCCGGTCATCGAATCTCTGCGTGCAGGAGGGCTCCGGGTGCTTCTGTACAATTCCATACTGGACCTTCCCGGCTGCATCCGGATGGACTATGCGGATGCGGGATTCCGGATCGGCAGAAAACTGCTCGCGGAAGGACGACGCAATCTGGTCTATCTTCCGGCAGTCGAGCAGCAGACCATTCAGCTGGGCGGATTGAAAAAGGCGTATGGGGAGGCGGGGGTGCCGCTCAATGAAAATTTCTTTCTCCATTCGATGAACAGCTGTTTCGACGATCTGGAGAAGATGCTTCGTCTTGCGCCGCAGATCGACGCCATCTTCTCCACGGTTCCATCCCATCCGCTTCTGTTTGAGATTCTGCGGGAAATCCGTCCGGATTACCGGGAGACGATGAGTCTGGTCCTTCCGGACGTCCGGGAGGATTCGCCGGATTTCAACGGGTATACCTATCTGTACGCGTTCGAGCAGGCCGCCCGAACCCTCGCGGAGCAGGTGAAGCGGACTCTGGAAGGAGAAACGCTTCCGGAGGAGGTGCTCTCCATTCCGCTGGAAATCAAAGAAATTCACTGCAAACCGTAAAACCGGAAAGGATTTCAACATGAAAGTTGCCGAACACATACCGGATGCCGGAACAAAGAGAGAAAAATTTTTTACTTTGATCGAACTTCTGGTTGTAATTGCGATCATAGCGATTCTTGCCGGGATTTTACTTCCGGCGTTGAATTCGGCGCGGGAGAAGGGAGAGGCGATGTCGTGTCTGAATTCGCTGCGTCAGATCGGCAGCGGGATGATCCAGTACGCCGGGGAGTGGAACGACCGGACGCCGGTTGTTTTCGACAATACCACCGATTCGGAAGCCAGATGGTACATGACGGAGGCATTCGTGGCGCTTGTCGGGGCCAAATCGGTCGGACGGGTATCGGGAACGAACTATTTTTTCATCTGGGAAAAGAAATATGTCTGTCCGAAAGCGACCAAAACCGGCTGGGGCAGCAACTACCGGAATGTGAACGCCATCTACGGCATGGCCTACTGGGGAACCAGCCACCAGGAGAACTGCGCCGATACAAGTGAATGGTGCGGCAGACGATATGTCATGCTCAATAAAGTCCGTGTTCCAACGGAAAAAATCATGTTCGACGAACGGGCGACCGGCGCATACGGCAAAGCGGAACCGAAAACCGGCAGCCAGAACACCCGGGATCCGGCGCTCTACGCCGCGTCGGGGAACGATGCGGCCGGAGTCGCCTACCGTCATGGGAACGGACAGCTCGCCAGCACGATCTTCTGGGACGGACACGCCGCACTGACAAAAGCCTCCACCATGATGAGCATGAAAGACGACTGCTGGCGCCCCTACAAAGATTAATGAAATTTCAGAAAAGAAGGAGTCTTTATGAATCGATCATTTCCATTTCTTATCGCCGCCTTTCTCCTCTGCACCGCAAGCGGAGAGGAGCTGCTGAACCGCTCGTTTCAGACGGAAGAAAGTCTGAAAGACATCACGTCCAAACTTCCCGGCACCCACTCCCTTGTCACGCTTGAGGACGGGAAAAAAGCGCTCGAGCTCCGAATCCCGGAAACGGCGGAACAGAGGCGGAACGTTCTGTTCTGGCGGGGAAAGGGGAAGGATTTTCAGAATCGGAATGTCCGCTTCTCCGCGGAACTGCGTATCGATTTGAAGGCCCCGCGGAAGAAGTGGGATGGCGGTCAGTTCGCCATCTGGGGGGCACGCCCGGACGGGAAACCCGGAATCTGGGAGGACAGCCAATACATCGGAGTCGGCAAGAAAACCTGGAAGACGTATTCCTTCGAATGTCGTTTCCCGGCCGATCTCCAGTCGCTTCAGCTGATGATTGGAAGCAACGGAGCGATCGGCAAAGTCTGGGTCCGGAATCTGAAAATCGAGTCGGAGGAGACCTTCCTTCCGCTGGGGGAAGCGGCGAATATGGGGTTTGCCGACGAAATCGCGGGCGACGGCCGCGGCGGATGGCACGATCAGGGAAGCAATATGGATGCCTCCCGCTTTCCCGTTGCGCAGCAGACGTTTGCCAATGTCCCGTTCCAGATTGTCGATCCGAAGAAGAACGACGGGAAATCCATTGTCGTGATGGAATGTCCGCGTCTTCCGAACGGGCCGAAACAGATTGAGATTCCTCTTTCCGTCCCGGTTTCCGGCCGCTATCTCTATCTGCTCCACTGCTCCGCATGGGGACAGGAAAACGGAAGTGTCGCCGGATGGATCGACGTCTGCGGAGGCCGCGGCGGGAAAGTCGAAATTCCGGTTGTCTACGGCAAAGATCTGATCGACTGGTGGGGAGAAAAGGGAGCGGCAAATGCGGTATCCGGCACGCCGGTCGCGGCCAAAGGCGGAACCGGAAGTGTCTATGTCTCCCGGTTTGAACTTTCGGAGAAGGTTCTTCCGGTTCAGAAGGTCATCTTCCGGAAATNNCGCCAATGCCATGTGGATGCTGGTCGGCGCGACGCTCTCGGAAAAGAAATACCGTTATCCGGAACAGAAAAAGCAGGTGATGCGGGAAGACCGGATCTGGAAAGCGCTTCCGCAGCGGATCGCGCCGGTTCCGAAGGCGGGAAGCGCGCTGGATCTCTCGGGACTTTTCCCGAAACACCGGACCGGGGAATTCGGGCGGGTCGTGATCGGAAAAAACGGACAGTTCGAATTTGAGAAACGTCCGGGCATTCCGCTCCGCTTTCTTTCGTTTTCGATGGGCCGGGAATTCTGGAACCACTACAACGGCGGCATCGAACTTTCCGACAAACAGACGATTGATGCGTTCGTCGAGCAGGTGGAACGGAGTGGCTACAACATGGTCCGGGTCTGGGCAAACGCGCTGCGGGACATGGACTGGAAAACGCTGAACGCCTTTGAATTTTCCGAACGGATTCTGGATCTTCTGGATTATCTGGCATACCGCCTTCAGGAAAAAGGGGTGTATATTTACTTGTCGCTGTCGCTTCCGACGATCGGGTTTGACAAGTGCTATCCGTGGGGCGGACCGGACAAACTGGGCTGGTCGCTCTACCGGAACAAACGGGATTTCGACGCCTGGTGCAAGGGGACCGAAATGCTGCTGAATCATCGCAATCCATACACAAAAACCCGCTATGTGGACGATCCGCAAATTGCGTTCCTCGATCTGAACAACGAACTGGAGTTTGCGTTCATCCGGGCGGACAACCGCTTTGCGCCGCTCTTCCGGGAGTTTCTGAAAAAGAAATACAAAACCTTCTCCGCCCTGAAGGCCGCGTGGAAATCGGATGCGGCGCATCTGAATTCGTTTGAGGACATCCGGACCTTCCAGCCGCTCGGCAAGGACCGTCCCGGACAGCTCAACCGGGATCGCGCGGAGTTCGTCACGGAACAGGAACGCGGACTCTATGAACGGGAGCTCGCCTTTGTCCGCAAACTGGGTTACAAAGGACCGGTGACCACCTTCCTGCTCGGGAAATCCATGCGGCATGCCGGAGTGCGGAAGGAGTTTGATTTCGTCTCCAGCAACAGCTATCACGACCACCCGATCGGCAGTTCCGCCAACGAGGCGCGGATCTCGCAGGCAAGTTCGATCGGCAACACGGCCAACACCGTGCGGAGTTTTCTTTCGGTGCGTCCTTACGGGAAACCGTTTGTCGTCAGCGAGCACGGCCACTGCTACTGGAACCGCTACCGCTACGAACACGGTTTTGTCATGGGCGGATACGCTGCATTGAACGGCTTCGACGTTCTCACCGGCTTCATGATGCCGGTCACCATCCAGGAGAATCACCGGATCTTCGATTTTGAAATCCGCTTCGATCCGATCCGGCGGGCAACGGAGCTGATGACCGCCCTTCTGTTCCGGCGCGGCGACGTGCGGACGGCGACGTTCTCCACCCGGATTCAGATGAACCTGCACGATGTGATCCAAAGCGATGCCGTTACCGATTCGATCAACGCCTCCCAGCTTCAGATGGGCCTGATCGGCCGTTGTTTCGTGGATCAGACCTCTCTTCCCGCCCGGCCGCAGGAGCTTGTCATGCCGCGGATCGGCGCATCGGCCACCGCGGTCCGCCGTGCCGATTCCAGCATTGTCGACTCCGCCTCCGGCGTATTCGATATGGATTCCGCCCTTCGGGAGCTCAAGAAGCGGCATCTTCTCCCGCAGAGCAACCGGACCCAGGCGGAAAATGAAATATTTGAAAGCGTAACCGGCGAACTCGTTCTGAACAGCCGCGCCAAACGGATGACCATTGTGACAGACCGCTTTCAGGGGCTTTGTGCGGAAGCGGGAAGCAAGGCGTCTTTTCCGAATTTCTCGGTGGTATCCATGAACCGCCGCGGCTGTCTGGCTCTTGCGTCCATCGACGGAGAGAAGGATCTGACGAATGCGAACCGCCTTCTTCTGTTCCTCGTCACCAACGCGCTGAATTCCGGGACGACGTTCGAAGGAGAGGATCAGCGAGTCCGTCTGACGAGAGGCGGCACGCCGATCCTTCTGGAAACCGGGACATTCCGTGTGCGAATCCGGACGAAGCACGCGGAGGAATTCAAGGTTCGCGCACTCGGTCTGGACGGACTTCCTCTTGCGGAGCTTCCGGCGAAGAAGATTCCCGGCGGTCTGGAACTGACCATCGACACGGCGGCGATTCCCGGAGGTCCCTCCCTCTATTTTGAACTGAGCCGCTGAGCGGAGGAATCCGGCACGGGTTCACGCCTTACTCGGCGTCGAACCCGATCCCGCGGATGCAGACGGACGTCCACCAGTTCTGCTGAAGCACGATTTTTCCCCGGGCGCCGGATGGAGCCGGAAGTTCCGCAAGCAGCGTTCCATTCAGTTTGAACTGAACACTCTTTCCGGTATAAGTTCCTGTCAGCAGATAGGGAGTTCCCGTCTTGACGGCTGGAACTCCGAACTCTTTCCGGACAACTTCCTTTCCGTTGCGGATCTCTGCAAGGAACCCTTTCCGATCCTTGAAATTGAGGGAAAGGGAAAAACGTCCCGCACCCGTCTGAAGCAAGCTCAGCGTGATCCGGGGAACCGTTGACTCGTTCAGGAGCTCCAGAGAGACGGTTCCTTTTCCAAACGCGCGGCGGCTGAGAAATCCGCTGTTGGAATTCTGTGTCCGGATACGCAGACCGTGTCCGTCCGTGGGTTCCAGCAGAATTTTATGCCGGACCGTTTTCAGATAATGCGGTTCCGGGATGAAGAATGCGTCGAACTCCTCCGCGCTGGAGATCGGAGTCAGCGGGGAAGAGCCGGCCTCCTCCATGGTGATTCCGAGCACGATCGGAACGGTCGAACCGTTTGCGGAGAGGATGTCGAGGGAGCGGATTTCCGTTTCGGGACGGGGATTTTTCCACTGCCAGAGAAAGAATCCGTGTCCGTTGCTGTTGCTCCAGGCGATCCTGTTTTTCTGTTCGACGGGGGTTGATGCCAGATACCAGTCGCCGATCTCTTTGCCGACACGGATCGGGAGGTCGAGCGATTTTCCGTCGGCATAGTGAATCCGGTAGGTCAGGACCTGTTTGTTCTTTTCCGCCCAGACGGTCGTATGGAAGAAATAGAGATTCTTCACCTTTGCATGAACCGGAATTCCGCGGACCGCCTCCGGAAGTGCGGTGTTCTTCCCGCGGGTGGATTTCAGCACAATGCAGGTTTTGTATTCGTTCATATCCGGACGGATGAAGTCGCAGAGGACCCCGTCGAGCACTTCGGGATAGAGCGGAACATGGTCGAGACTCATTGTACGTCCTTCGTCGGACCAGCCGCCGAGACCGTCGCCCGCCTTGTTGTCCACATACTCGCGATTGCAGAACGGACGCAGATCAATGGCTCTCGTACGCGTCGGATCGGGGGAATACTGCGTTTTGACCGCTCTGCGTTTCTGTTCCAGTTTCTCTTCCTCCCGGCGTTTTTCCGTCCGGAGCCCATCTTCGGAAATCGGCGTGAACGGTCCGAACTCCTTGTAGAGCGATTCCGGTCCGAAAGCGACGATTCCACGGCTCTGCGGCGGCAGAAGATAGAGAAATCCATGTTTCGTTTCCGGCAGTTTCTTCCGGCTGATCAGATCGAATGCCGCGCTCTTCCGTTCCGGCTTCAGCGTCAGCAGTTTCGGATACGAGTCGTAGTTGAACAGAAATGCGGCGTGTTTTCCATTGAGTTTCGAAACATGCAGTTCAATGTTCGGCGGCAGTTCCGTTCCATTGGCGTTTGCAATCGCCAGCGAGGGACGGACCTGGTGCCGTTCGAGAATGCCTCCCAGCAGCGCCGCCAGCGGATACATGCGAAGTTCGGGAAGAATGAAGTAGACATACCCCTTGCCGAACGCTTTGCGGAACAGGGCGCCTCGTCCGCCGCACTGTCCGATCTCCTCCCACTTCCCTTCGAAGGAGGGGGTGAGAGAGAGACGGCCCTTCAGGTCTCCGGGCAGAACGCCGCTCCGGAAACGGGTCTCGAATGCGGCGTATCCGGCGGCGGGATTTTCCGTGGAGCGGATCTTCCAGCCGGGATACGAGTTCCATTCCAAATTGGGATTGTCGTATTCATCCAGTCCGGGGAAGGTGCGGCCGAGAATCAGGATGCCGCCCCGCCGGACGAACTCCATCAGACGCTTCACGGTTCCCGGCATGGTGTTGCTGACACCTGCGGCGACGATGACTTTGTAGCGGTCGGCGCGTCCCTCCGCAAGATGTTCCTCTGCAATCACATCGGTCGGATAATGGGATAAAACAAGCGCACTGTTGTAGAACGGCATCAGATGCGCGTCGGGCAGATCGGAACGGAATCCTATCCGGCGCGAGGTCGGGTATGAGAGAAGAACCGCTGTTTCCGTTTTGATTCCTCTGTCTCGCGGCAGAAAGAACTCTCCGAACTTCGCGATCTCCTTTTTCGCCTGAGCAAATTCGGTCAGGCGTTCAGGAGCAAACGCAAACGGATTCAGCAGTTCCCAGCTGAACTTTTTCGCGGAATCCTGCATGCCCTTGATATTGCGTTCATGAGGCTTCAACCGTCCGACCCCGGATCCCCACGCCCAGAAATTAGTGGCGCTGGAGTGATGGATCGCATCCTGCCAGACCGCATTGAAAAGCGAACGTCCCGTTCCATAGTTTTCATCGTTGAACAGCGGTTTTCCCTCTGCAAGAACTTTGTAATATGCGTATGTGACAAGAGAGTCCTGACCGACGAAATCGGGCGCATCCAGAGTCCGGGCCGGTTCCCTCTGCAAACCGTCTGGCTGCGTATTGGCTCCTCCGGTCGGATAGGCGACCGCATTCAGCACTTTTGACATCCGGTACATGTTGAAATTGTTGACGGAAATGGTCCGATACATGCCTCCTCCGTTGATCTGATTGGTCACATAGGCGCCCGGATCGATCTTGCGGATCTCCGCCTGTCCGAATGAACAGAGATCGACCGCGCACTCCTCCATGAATTTTCCCCATTCGACAAACAGTCCGAGATTCTCCTTCTGATCCTTGAATCGGGACGCGGCCTCAAACGACGCATACGAGCTTTTCCAGAGCCGGTTCATCTCCTCCGGATTTTTATATTTCTTTTTCAGATAGCCGACAAACAGTTTCCGGTTGTAGTCGGATGGATCATTGTACCCCGCCTCATTGAAGAGTTCGTATGCCAGGATTTTCGTCCCGTGTTTTTTTGCGAACCGGGTGGTTTCGGTCCACATTTTCCGATAGATTTCCCGTCCGGCGGGATGCATGAAGCTGTATGGCGCCCAGCGGTTGAAAGGTGTTTTGTAACGGGTGTTACGCGCTTCTTCCGGAATATCGCTCTGCTTGCAGCCCATCCAGCCGTAAGCAAGACACCCTCTTACCCATTCAAAGCAGGTAATGTCGATATAAACCGGAAGACCGCTCTGCCAGAGCTGTTTTTGTTCCGCACGGACAACCGGTGTATCTTTCAGCTGGTCAATGTTGACCGTTTTACTGTATTCCTTTAGAAAATACGGCGGGACGGAGGTCCCGATAAAGTCAAATCCGACCCGTTGAAGAGAATCATAATCCGGATACTTGTTGTACAACCATCCAAGAGCCTCAGGCACACCCGGAACTTTCAGGGTGTTCGCCCAGGGATGAGCCATCGAAATCTGTGCAGAAAGAAAATAGTGGATTTTGCCATTGACCCGGAGCGTGCCATCCGGAGCCACTTCCAGTTTGCTGTTCTTCTGATAGCGGATCAGCGGATCAACCTGATCCGCTTCCGGGAACAGCGCATTGTCGGCAAACGCTCCGAAAGAGAGGAGCAGCAGAAGGGAAATTGAGGGTTTCAGCATTGAATTTCTCCTAATTTTTATTCTATATAAAACGCATACCCGTTCTGGATCTGACTCCATTGGTTGACCGGCGGACGGCAGAGTCCCGTATGCCCGTCTAAAAACAGCAGATTTGCCGTTCCGCTATGAAGATAGTGGAAGGTCTTGCTCATCGGAGCGATTGTCTGCGGGGCAACTTCCACCGGTGTTGAAATATACAGCTGCCTGGCATTGTCCGCCTCAAGGAAAACCAGTGACGGCGATTTGTAAGCAGAAAAATACATTTTCATTGGTTTTGATTCATTGGCCCACATGTTTCCGGAAACCGCGTAATTGACGCCGTAAAGACTACGAGAGATCCAGCCATCAGCTTTGAGTGGAGGTGCCGGGCAGAGCAGTTTTTGAACTTCTTTTTTATTGTAATCAAAAATTGAGAGATTTGATTTTATCAAATACTTGAAGGTAAGATCCAGTACATGCCGTCCCCGGTTGTTACAGTCCGAACTCTTCCAGGGGACCATATCGTTGTTATCCCCTGCGTACGAGGCAAAAGCCAGACTCCACTGCTTCAAATTGGAAATGCAGTTTGTCTTCAACCCGGAAGCTTTCGCTTTCTGAAGTGCAGGAAGAAGTATGGAAGCAAGAATTGCAATAATTGCAATCACAAC